>DATBTJ010000012.1:0-29444 GCA_036559305.1 Jatrophihabitans sp. | reverse complement strand
TGCTGCACCTTGCCCGGATCGATCGCCACGACCAACGCCGAGCCCGACAACGCCTGCTGAAGCAACTCCGGCACCCTGACCTCCTTCGCCGACAACGTCCTTGCGCACGCTGTCAGGGACTCAGGTCAGGAGCTATCAGCTAGCCCCAGACCTCCTGCGCGGTCTCGACAACGAGGCGCAGCTTGGCGATCTGCTCGTCGCGGGTGAGCGTGTTGCCCTCGACGGTCGAGGAGAACCCGCACTGCGGCGACAGGCACAGCTGCTCCAGCGGCACATAGCGAGCGGCTTGCTCGATGCGTCGCTTCAGGTCGTCCTTCGACTCGAGTTCCGGACGCTTGGTGGTGATCAGGCCGAGAACGACGAACTTGCCTGGCGGCACGAAGCGCAGCGGTGCGAAGTCGCCCGAGCGGGCGTCGTCGTATTCCAGGAAGAACCCGTCGACGTCCAGCTGGCCGAACAGCGCCTCGGCGACGAAGTCGTAGCCGCCCTCGGCCGCCCACGACGAGCGGAAGTTGCCCCGGCACATGTGCGTGGTCACGTGCAGCGATTCGGGACGATCGCCGATCGCCTTGTTGATCTGGCGGATGTACCGCTCGTGCTGGTGCTCGGCGTCGCGTCCCTGCGAGGTGAGCATCGCACGCTGTGCCGGGTCGTTCAGGTACGCCAGCGAGGTGTCGTCGAGCTGTAGATAGGTACCGCCGAGCGCGGCGATGCCCGCCACCTGCTTGGCGTACGCGGCGGACAGGTCGTCCCAGAACTGCGCCTCGTCCGGATAGACACCTCTGTCGATCGCGGCGGCACCGCCGCGGTAGTGCACCATGCTCGGCGCCGGGATCGTCAGCTTCGGCACCGCCGTCGACACGACCGACTGCAGGAACTGGAAGTCCGCGCCGAAGATCGGCTCGTCGATGCCGACCCGGCCGTCTACCTTCAGCGCGGCCGAGGTGAAGTCGAGATCGCCCTCGGCGTTGCGGAAGTGGACCTCGATCTTCTCCTCGGTCTTCGACACCCCGTTGAGCTGGTAGATGAAGTCCATGTGCCACGAGGTACGGCGGAACTCACCGTCGGTGGCCGCCGGCAGGCCGATCTCCTCCTGCATCGCCACCACCTCGCGGATCGCGTCGTCCTCGATCGCGCGGAGCTCGGCGAGGTCGAGTCGTCCGGCCGCGTGCTGCTCACGGGCATCGAGCAGGTTCCGCGGCCGCAGCAGGCTCCCGACATGATCGCCGCGGAACGGGGGAGGCACCAGCGAAGAGGTCATGTGCCCACTATGCCGGTGCGGTAGACAAGAGGGCATGAGTCAGACGCGCTGGGCCGTGCTCGGATCGGCCAACATCGCCGCCAAGGCGTTCCTGCCGGCGATGCGTGCCGCGGGTGGACGCGCAGTGGTCGTCGGCAGCCGCAACCCTGATCGCGCGCGCGAGTGGGCGCAGCGCAACGAGGTCGAGCGGGTCGCCGACTACGACGGCGCGCTGGCCGCGGACGACGTCGACGCCGTCTACATCGCGCTGCCCAATCGCGAGCACACGACCTGGGCCGCACGCGCGGCAGCAACCGGACGCGCCGTGCTCTGTGAGAAGCCGCTCGGCGTCGATCTGGCCGACACCACCCAGCTGCTCGACTCGCTCGCGCCGGATGCCCTGCTGTGGGAAGCGTTCGTGTTCCCGTTCCACCCGCAGACCGAGCTGATCCGCAGCCGGCTCGGCGAGCTGGGCCGGCTGCGCGAAGTCGTCTCGGAGTTCCACTTCACCGCGGCCGACCCGGCCAACATCCGCTGGCAGGCCGACCTCGGTGGCGGCGCGCTGCGCGACGTCGGCTGCTACTGCGTCCGCCTGGCCCGGCTGCTGTTCGACGCCGAACCGACCGAGGTCGCCGCCCGCGCGTTCCGCGAGCACGGCGTGGACGCCGAGATCGCCGCGATCGCCGACTTCCCGGACGAGCGGCGCCTGGTCCTGTCGGCGGGCATGCGCGGAGCGCCGAGCACCTACACCCGGGTGATCGGTGACGCCGGTGAGCTGCGCATCGACAACCCGTTCCACCCCCGCCCGGACAGCACGGTGACGCTGTGGGTGGACGGTGCCCAGAAGCACCGGTGGACGCCCGACCCGCGCCCGGCCTTCCAGTGCGGGGTCGAGCACATCCAGGCCGTGCTGCGCGGTGACGAGCAGCCGCGCCACCTCGCCGCGACGGACTCGACCGGCAATGCCCGCGCGCTCGAATTGATCGACGCGGCCGCCCGCTGATGCCCACCGCGGTCGTCACCGGCGCCGGCGGCCCGAGCGGCATCGGGTTCGCCACCGCGCGCCGGCTGCAGGCGAACGGCACGAGGCTCGTCATCACCTCGACCACCGACCGGATCGCCGATCGGGCCCGCGAGCTCGGCCCCGACGTCCGGTGGGCCGTCGCCGATCTCACCGTCGCTGCCGACGCCGAGCGGGTGGTTGCGCTGGCCGTCGACTCCTTCGGCGGGTTGGACGTCCTGGTGAACAACGCCGGCATGACCGCGGTCAGCGATCCCGACGAACCGGCGGCGATCGCCTCGATCACCGACACGCAGTGGCAGGCCTCGATGGCCCGCAACCTCGACACGGCGCTGTTCACGACCCGGGCCGCTGTCCCGCATCTGATCGCTGCGGGGTCCGGCCGAATCGTCAACGTCACCTCGGTGTCCGGACCGCTGATGGCCTTCGCCGACGACGTCGGCTACCACGCGGCGAAGGCCGCGATGGCCGGCCTGACGCGCTCGGCCGCGCTCGATCTCGCCCGGCATGCGATCACGGTCAACGCGGTCGCCCCGGGCTGGATCGCGACCGACACCTCGCCCGAGCACGAGCTCACCGCCGGCGCGGCCACCCCGCTCGGCCGTCCGGGCACCGCGGACGAGGTCGCTGCCGTCATCGAGTTCCTCGCGTCACCCGCCGCGGCGTACGTGACCGGGCAGGTGATCGTCGTCGACGGCGGCAACTCGATCGCCGAGGTGCGCGGCTGAGCCGAGCCCGCTCGCCTGCGTAGGCTCGAATCCGAGTCGTCACACGCGTCATCACCAAGGGAGAACAGATGCCAACTCGTCGCGCACACACCGCCTGGCAGGGCACGTTGCAGCAGGGTTCCGGACGGGTCGAACTGAGCAGTTCGAAGGTCGGGACCTATGACGTCTCGTTCCCCAAGCGGGCCGCCGACGACGCCGATGGCACCACCAGCCCCGAGGAGCTGATCGCGGCGGCGCACTCGTCCTGCTACGCGATGCAGCTCTCGGCCCTGCTCGTCGAGGCGGGCGGCACGCCGCAGAGCCTGGACGTGACGGCCGACGTCTCGCTCGGGCCGGACCCGGCCGGCGGCTTCCGTCTCACCGGGATCAAGCTGACCGTGCGCGGCAAGGTCGACGGTCTCGACGCCCCGGGCTTCGGCCGCGCCGCGGACGCCGCCAAGTTGAGCTGCCCGGTGAGCAAGGCGCTGACCGGTGTCGAGATCAACCTCGATGCCGCGCTGTCGGATTGACCGACGCCTTTGATCGTCTCCGGCCGGGTCCGCGCGTACTCGTCACCCTGAGGCGATCTTGCGCAAATCGCCCGGTTACGGATCTTGGTGGGCGGGCAACCGCGACATAGGTTGCGCAAAGGCGTGACGATCTTGCGCGCCGGTTGCCTTGTGGAGGGCCCCTTCCGATGTCGCGTTTCGCGCTGCCCAGTCGCGCTGCCCTGCTCACCGCCGCCGCGCTGACCGCGTCGGTGCTCGCCGCACCGTCCGCCCTCGCGGTCACCGCACCATCGGTGAGCAAGGTGGCGCCGAACACCGGCAAGACCGCGGGCGGGACGGCGGTGACCATCACCGGCGCCGGGTTCAGCGGCGCGACCAAGGTGCTCTTCGGCACCACCGCCGGCAAGAACTTCCAGGCGGTGTCGGGCACGAAGGTCACCGTCACCTCGCCGGCGCACACGGCGAGCACCGTCGACGTCCACGTGGTCACCGGCCACGGCACGTCGGCGACCAGGGCGGCGGATCACTTCACCTTCATGGCGCCGCCGGCCATCTCGTGGGTGCGTACGAGCGACAGCTACCCGGGCTCGGGCACCGAGCCGGTCGGTCCGGACACCGGCGGCACGAACGTCACGCTGGGCGGTGCGCACTTCTCCCGGGTCCAGCGGGTGACCTTCGACGGCGTCGCCGGAACCGACCTCGTCGTGTCGGGCACTACGTCCCTGAGCGTCACCACGCCGCAGCATGCGCCCGGCGCCGTCGACGTCACCGTCGTCGGGTCCTACGGCAGCGCCACGAAGACCAACGGGTTCACCTACCACCTGGGCTTCCACGCGCCGGAGACGATCGATCCCGCCATCGGCGACCCCACGATCCTGTCGTGCCCGAGCGCCGCGGCCGCGCCGTGCCACGCGCTCGACCCCTGGGGCAACGTGACGACGGGCGTCGCGAACGGCACCTGGACCAAGCAGAGCGTCCCGACCGAAGGCCGGCTGTACGACCTGTTCTGCTACGACCAGGCGGTGTGCGCGGCGGTCGACAGCCTGGACTTCGCGTTCGTCAGCACCGACGGTGGCGCCACCTGGCAGAAGTCGCGCGACCTCAGCCAGTACTTCAGCACCCCGATGACGCACGTCTCGTGCAGCTCGGCGTCGTTCTGTCTCGCGGTCGACAATGTCAGCGACTACACGATCTGGAACGGGACGAGCTGGAGCCCGCTGAAGCTGCCGGACGGCACGACGATCACGGACCAGACGCAGTACCCGAGCGGCCATTCCGCTCCGCTCGAGCTCTCCTGCGGCGGCACGCAGTGCGTCCTGATCGACGACCGGGGCAAGGCATTCCGCTACCGCAACGGCGCCTGGGACGCCGGGACGACCGTCGACGGCAACAACTACCCGCAGGCGCTGTCGTGCGCGAACACCGCGACCAGCGGCACGACCCTGCTGTGCGCGCTGGGTGACAACATCGGCAATCTGTACTCCCTCGTCGGCGGCACCTGGTACCGGTCGGGCAACCACGACGGGATCTCCGGGGTGTCGTGCACCGCCGCGAAGGTCTGCGTTGCCACCGGTTGGATGAATGCGTACGTGCTGAATCCGGCCGCCGGCCCGCCGGCGTGGAGCCGGGTCGCGCTTCCGAACGGCGCCACCTTCGGCAGTGGCGTGTCCTGCAACACGCAGAGCTGCACCGCGTTCACGTCCTCCAACGCCAGCGCGCGGTTAACGCTGAGCACCCGACGGTGGACCGCCCCCACCGCGATGCTCGCCCCGCACGAGGGCCTCACGGCGTTCGCGTGCTCCGGCGGCGCCGCCCCGGTGTGCCTCGCCGGCGACCGGGGGCCGTTCGCGATCACCAGGAGCGGCGATGCCTGGAGCGATCCGCAGCAGGTCCTGCAGCCGGGCGAGCAGATCGACGCCGTCTCTTGCGCCCCCGCGTCCGCGTTCTGCCTCGCGGGGACCAACACCGGCAGCTACCTGACTTACGACGGCACGACCCTGTCCGCACCTGCGACGACCGGCGCGAGCTGGCTGAACTCGGTGTCCTGCACATCGGCAAGTTCCTGCGCCGCCGGCGACGACTCCGGCAACCTGTACAGCTGGGACGGCTCGAGCTGGTCCGGTCCGTTCGCGGTCGGCAGCACCAGCCAGAACCCGATCTACCTGTCGTGCCCGGCCGCATCGACGACCTGCACCGCCCTCGACATCAACGGCCTGGCCTGGAGCTTCGACACCACGACCGACGCGGTGACGCCGATCTCGACGGCGGTGCCCATCGACACCACCAACGGGGACACGGTCGCCGCCCTGTCGTGCACCAGTGGCACGTTCTGCATGGTCGCCTCGACCCTGGGTCAGTCGTACCGCTTCGACCCGTCAACCGGGACGGCCGCCCGCTATCCGGTCATCAGCATGGGCAACTTCCTGAGCGCGATCTCGTGCACCGGCGCCAGATTCTGCGTGGCCGTGGGCACCGACGGCGGCTACGTGTGGGGTGGCTCGAGCTGGTACGCGGTGCCGGCGAGCGATTTCTGGTCGATCACCTCGGTCGACTGCACGGCGCCGGGGTCGTGCCTGACCGGAGACGGTGCGGGACGGATCGTCCCGCTCTCGTGAGCGGCGGCGCGGGGGGCATCACCAGTTCTTCGCGCCGACTTCGCGTGACACGGATAACATCGTCGCCATCGTTGGTGACCAGCTGACCCACGGCGCGGACGCTGTCCGCTCGGTGAGCCGCGCCCACGAACGCTTCCTCGAGGGCGGCGCGGTCGGCGCGGACGTGCGTGAGCTGGTCGCCGATTCCTGGCGTTTCTCGGCCGCGGCCGGCGTCGATGCCGACGGCGTCACGGTCCCGGTCTTCGCGCAGGGCAGCGAGCTCGAGCGATACCGCGAGGCACATCCGCTCTCCCGGGTCTTCCCGCTGCTCTACGACGTGCTCGGCCGCGCTGCCGAGGAGTGCGACAGCGTGATGGCCGTCGGTGACGCGCACGGTCAGCTGCTGTGGGTGTGCGGGCGGCCGGCTGTGCTGGCCCGCGCCGAGCGGATCAACTTCGTCGAGGGCACCCAGTGGGACGAAGGCCACGCCGGCACGAACGCGCCGGGCACCGCACTGCGGCTCGACCGGCCGCTGCAGATCCTCGCCTCCGAGCACTTCGTGCGACCCGTCCAGCCCTGGACGTGCGCGGCCGCACCGATCCACGACCCCACGACCCAGGCGATCCTCGGCATCGTCGACGTCACCGGCGCCGAGGCGGTCGCCTCGCCGCAGACGCTCGCCATGGTGCGGGCGGCCGCGCGGATGGCCGAGGCGGAGCTGGGCCGGCTGGCCGCGCTGAGCGGCCCGGACGAGCTGTGGCGCCCGGTGCCGGTGGTCAGCGTCGAGGCGCTGGGCCGGCCGGACTGCCAGCTCACCGTCGGCGGGCGGCAGCTGCGGTTGTCGCCGCGACACAGCGAGATCCTGGTGATACTGGTCGACCACCCGGACGGGCTCACCGGCGACCAGCTGGCCATCGAGCTGTACCCGGACGAGGTGAGTACGTCCACCATGCGCGCCGAGCTGACCCGGCTGCGGTCCCTGCTCGGGGCGGACCTGCTCGACTCGCGCCCGTACCGGCTGCGGGGCGCGCTCGTCGACGCGGCGTGTGACTGGGTGGCGGTGCGGCGGGCCATCGAGGCCGGCCGTCCCGACGAGGCGTTGCGCGCCTACCGCGGGCCGTTGCTGCCGCACTCCGAGGCGCCCGGCGTCGCCGCGCGCCGCGACCGCATCGAGCGCCAGCTACGGGCCGCGGTGCTGGCCTCCGGCGAGGTCGACCTGATGGCCGCCTGGACCCGCTCGCGGTGGGGCGCCGACGATCTCGACATGTGGCGCCGGCAGGCCGAGCTGGTCGCGCCGGGCGGGCCGCTCGCGGCGATCGCCGCCATCGAGCTGCAGCGCCTCGACCGCGAACTGGGCGTATCGGGCCACTAGCCGACCCGGTAGCCGTCCCGGGTGGGCAGGGTCATGTTGCTACTCGCCAGTAACATTGGCAGAGTACGTGCAAAGCACTCAAATCTTTGAGAGGTCGACGCACCCATGAACATCGTGGTCCTGATGAAGCAGGTACCCGACACCGAGGGCGACCGGAAGCTTGCGGCCGACAACACCGTCGACCGCGGCGCCGTCGATCCCGTCATCAACTACATCGACGAGTTCGCGATCGAGGAGGGTCTCCGCCTCAAGGAGGCCCACGACGGCGAGGTCACCATCCTCACCGTCGGCCCCGACAAGGCCACCGAGTCGATCCGCAAGGCGCTGTCGATGGGCGCCGACAAGGCCGTCCACATCAACGACGAGGCCATCCACGGCTCCGACGCGGTCGCGACCGCGAAGGTGCTCGCCAAGGCGCTCGACGGCCTCGAGTGGGACCTCGCGATCGCCGGCTCCGAGGCCACCGACGCCCGCGGCGCGGTCGTTCCGGCCATGCTCGCCGAGGTGCTCGGACGCCCGCAGCTCACCCAGGCGCGCAAGGTCAGCGTCGACGGCTCGACCGTCACCATCGAGCGCGTCACCGACACCGGCTACGAGCAGGTCGAGGGCCAGACCCCGGCGGTGATCAGCGTCGTCGAGAAGATCAACGACCCGCGCTACCCGTCGTTCAAGGGGATCATGGCGGCCAAGAGCAAGCCGATCGAGGTCAAGTCGCTCGCCGACCTCGGCCTGGACGCCGGCGAGGTCGGCCTCGCGAATGCGTGGACCGCGGTCGAGTCCTTCGAGAACGCGCCCCCGCGCGCGGCCGGCGAGACCGTGAAGGACGAGGGCAACGGCGGCGGAGCGATCGCCGACTACCTCGCCTCGAAGAAGCTCATCTGAGGGGACTGACAACTTATGGCAGAGGTACTGGTTCTCGTCGATTCGCTCGACGGCTCCGTCAAGAAGGTCACATTCGAACTGCTCACCGCGGCCAAGTCGCTGGGTGAGCCGAGCGCCGTCGTCATCGGCATGCCCGGCGACGCGGCCAAGATCAAGGATCAGCTCGGCGAGTACGGCGCGGCCAAGGTCTACGTGGCCGAGAGCGACGACTTCGCGAGCTATTCGGTGGCGCCCAAGGCCGCCGCACTCGCGAGCGTCGCCCAGCAGGCCTCGCCGGCCGCGATCCTGCTGAGCTCCAGCGCCGAGAACAAGGAGATCGCGGCGCGGCTGGCGATCAAGCTCGAGTCCGGCCTGATCTACGACGCAGTGGGTCTCGAGGGCGAGACCGCGACGCAACAGATCTTCGGCGCCGCGATCAGCGTGCAGTCCAAGGTCACCAAGGGCACGCCGATCATCACCGTCCGCCCGAACTCGTTCGCGCCGGAGCAGTCGTCCGGCGCGGCCGAGGAGGTCAGCGTCGACGTGACGCTGTCCGACGCGGACAAGGCGGCCAAGGTCACCGACACCGTCGTGGAGGAGAAGGGTTCGCGCCCGCAGCTCGCCGACGCGTCCGTGGTCGTCTCCGGCGGTCGCGGTATCGGCAAGGCCGAGAACTTCGAGATCATCGAGAAGCTGGCCGACTCGCTCGGCGCCGCCGTGGGCGCGTCCCGCGCGGTCGTCGACGCCGGCTGGGTCGACCACCAGATGCAGGTCGGGCAGACCGGCGTGACCGTCTCGCCGCAGCTCTACATCGCGGTGGGCATCTCCGGCGCGATCCAGCACCGGGCCGGCATGCAGACGTCCAAGACGATCGTCGCGATCAACAAGGACCCTGAGGCCCCGATCTTCGAGCTCGCCGACTTCGGCGTGGTCGGCGACCTGTTCCAGGTCGCCCCGCAGCTCACCGACGAGATCGGCAAGCGCAAGGGCTGAACCACCGCGCGGCCAGGAGGCCGGTGCCACTTCGGTGGTACCGGCCTCTTGCGTTGAAGCCGGGTTGAACTTGGATGATGGACCAGTGGTGGTCGCCGACGCTCATCTGCATTCCGTGTTCAGCGGACGGCTGCGCGGCACCACGATCGGCCTGATCGTCCTCATCTCGATGATCGCCTTCGAGGCGATGGCGGTGACGCCGGCCCTGCCGTCGGCGGCGCGCGAACTGCACGCGCTGTCCGCGTTCGGGTGGACGTTCACCGCCTTCCTCATCGCCAACGTCGTCGGCATGGTGGCGGCCGGCCAGCTCAGCGACTCACGCGGTCCGCGCACCGGGTTGATCGCCGGCATGGCACTGTTCGTCGTCGGCCTGGCGGTGGCCGGGACGTCGACGACGATGGTTCAGCTGGTCCTGGCGCGGGCCGTGCAGGGCGTCGGCGGCGGGCTGCTGATCACCTCGTCCTACGTGCTCATCGGTGTCACCTATCCCGAGCACCTGCGCCCGAAGGTCTTCGTCGCGACGTCCGGGGCGTGGCTGTTGCCGTCCCTGCTCGGACCGCTCGTGTCGGGGCTGCTGACCCAGCATCTGAGCTGGCGCTGGGTGTTCCTCGGGCTGTTGCCGTTCGTCCTGATCGGGGTCGCCCTGCTCGTCCCCGTGCTCCGTCGTCTCGATCGGGTGCCCGGCGAGCGCGCAGGGCTGGCCGACCCGCATCGGCTGCTGCTCGCGCTGGTCGTCGCTGCGGGCGTCGCGACGTTCGAGGGCGCCGGGCAGCATCTGTCCGCGCCGGCGCTGGGTGTGGCAGCACTCGGCGTCGTCGCAGGCATCTGGGGCCTGCACGGGCTCGTGCCGCCGGGGACGTTTGCCGTGCGCGAAGGCGTGGCGTCGGCCATCGCGTTGCGCGGGTTGATCGCGGGCGCCTTCTTCGGCACCGAGGCGGTCATTCCGCTGATGCTCAGCGAGCAGCACGGGCTCAACCCGACCGAGGCGGGCCTGCCGCTCGCGCTGTCCGGCGTCTTCTGGGCGCTCGGAAGCTGGTGGCAGGGCCGCGACCACAGCGACAACTCGCCGGTCGCCGAGCAGGAACGCCGGGTGCGCTACCTGCACGCCGGCTTCGGGTGCCTGACCGTGGCGATCGCACTGATCGCGATCACTGCACTGCCGGCGTCGCCGTGGTGGCTCGCCTACCCCGGCTGGGCGTTCGCCGGGCTCGGCGCCGGCCTGGCGTTCACCACGTCCAGCGTCCTGATGTTGCGGCACACGACCGACGCCGACCGCGGGCGCGACTCGGCCGCCCTGCAACTGACCGACACGACGATGTCGTCGTTCACCGCGGGCGCCGCGGGTGTGCTGGTCGCCGCTGCCGCGGTGGGGTCGCTCGGCTACACCGCCGCGTTCTTGACCATCGACGCCGTCATGGTCGTGCTGGCGGTGGTCGGGTTCTCGGTGTCAGGACGCGCGCGTACGTTGCACGCGTGACAGATCTCGGCATCATCTTCCGCCCGCAGCGGCCCCCGGAGGAGCTCAAGGGCGTCGCCCGCGCGGCCGACGCCGCCGGCGTCGACGAGCTGTGGCTGTGGGAGGACTGCTTCGACGAGGGCGGCCTCGCCTGCGCCGCCGCCGCGCTGGCCTGGACCGAACGGCTGCAGGTCGGCATCGGCGTGCTGCCGGTTCCGCTGCGCAACCCGGCGCTCGCGGCGATGGAGATCGCCGCGCTCGAGCGGATGTTCCCCGGCCGTGCGCACGTCGGCGTCGGCCACGGCGTGCTCGACTGGATGGACCAGGTCGGTGCCCGGGCGCGCTCGCCGATGACGCTGCTGCGCGAATACCTCGCCGCCCTGCAGGCGCTGCTCGCCGGCGAGCGGGTGACCGTGACCGGCGACTACGTGACCCTGCGCGACGTGAAGCTGGGCTGGGTGCCCGCGACCAAGCCGGCCCTGCACGTCGGGGCCGTCCGTCCCAAGACCGTCGCACTGGCAGGCGAACTCGGTGACGGTGTCGTGCTCACCGGCGGCAACCCGATCGAGGACCTCGTCACCGCGCGCAAGGGCTTCGATGCGGCCTGGGGCGATCGACCCGGCCGCGGCCGCGTCACCACCTACCTGATGTGCACGCCCGGGGCGGACGGCGAGCAGCGCTACCGCGCCGAGATGGTCCGCTGGGGCCTCGATCCGGACGACGACGCCGGCGCCTCCGGCGACGCGCAGTCGATCGCCGCCACCGTGCGCCGCTGGGCCGACGCCGGAGCCGACGCGGTGATCCTGCAACCCACTGCCGACGAGGACCCGGTCGCGTTCGCACGGTTCGTCGGCGAGCAGGTCCGCCCGCTGCTCTGATCGATCAGGTCTTCCTCCGGCGTGCTCGGTCTCGCGGCTCGATGATCACGTCTTCCTCCGGCCCGCTCGATTCGCCACCTCGTAACCGAGCAGACCGGAGGCAAACGTGATCGCTCGGCCGGATGCGCGTCGGCGCTGCCCGGGCGGCCCGATACCGGCTCGCCCTGGAATCGGCCACGTCTCACCGGCTTCCGTAAGCTGAAGGTGATGCCTTACCTCGACCACGCGGCGACCACGCCCATGCTGCCCGAGGCCGTCGCGGCCGTCGCGCAGGCCATGGGCGAGGTCGGCAACCCGTCCTCGCTGCACACGGCCGGGCGGCGCGCGCGCCGCCGCATCGAGGAGTCGCGCGAGTCGCTGGCCGCCGATCTCGGTGCCCGGCCGTCCGAGGTGATCTTCACCGCGGGCGGCACCGAGGCCGACAACCTGGCGGTGAAGGGCCTGTTCTGGGCCCGGCGCGGCGAGGACGCCCAGCGGACTCGCGTCCTCGTCAGTGCGGTCGAGCACCACGCGGTGCTCGACACGGCCGAGTGGCTCGAGGCACACCAGGGTGCCGAGCTGGTCGTGCTGCCCGTCGACGAGCACGGCCTGGTCACCCCGCAGGCCCTCGCAGCGGCGCTCGCCGAGGCGCCCGACCGCACCGCCGTCGTCAGCGTCATGTGGGCCAACAACGAGGTCGGCACCGTGCAGCCGGTCCGTGAACTCGCCGAGATCGCACACGAGCACGGCGTGCCCTTCCACACCGACGCGGTCCAGGCGGTCGCCGGCTGCGCGGTCGACTTCGACGCGAGCGGCGCCGACGCGCTGAGCATGACCGGCCACAAGCTGGGCGGCCCGGTCGGTGCCGGCGCGTTGCTGCTACGCCGCACGATTTCGGCGATGCCGGTGCTGCACGGCGGCGGCCAGGAACGTGACGTGCGTTCCGGCACCCTGGACGTCGCCGGCACGGTCGGCCTGGCCACCGCGACGGCCCTCACGGTGCAGCGCCGCGCCGAGACGACGCGGTGGCTGGCGGCGCTGCGCGACGACCTCGTCGACGGGGTGCGTTCGGCCGTCCCCGATGTTGTCGTCAACGGCCACCCCACCGAGCGGCTGCCCGGCTTCGCCCACCTGAGCTTCCCCGGCTGCGAGGGCGATTCGCTGCTGATGCTGCTGGACGCGCGCGGTGTCGAGTGCTCGACCGGATCGGCTTGCGCGGCCGGGGTCGCGCGGCCCTCGCACGTGCTGGTCGCCATGGGCGCGAGCGAGCAGGTGGCCCGCGGCTCGCTGCGGTTCTCCCTCGGCCACACGTCCACGGCCGACGACGTCGCCGCCGCCGTGGCCGCGATCGGCCCCGCGGTCGAGCGTGCCAGGCGGGCCGGTCTAACGTCCGGAGCCCGCGCGTGAGGGTGCTTGCCGCGATGAGCGGGGGAGTGGACTCCGCCGTGGCCGCCGCGCGCGCCGTCGAGGCCGGCCACGACGTCACCGGCGTGCATCTCGCGCTCGCGCAGAACCCGGCCACCCTGCGACACGGTGCCCGCGGGTGCTGCACGGTCGAGGACGCCCACGATGCCCGCCGCGCCGCCGACGTGCTCGGCATCCCCTTCTACGTGTGGGACCTCGCCGACCGGTTCAAGGAAGACGTCATCGACGACTTCGTCGCCGAGTACGCCGCGGGGCACACCCCGAACCCGTGCCTGCGCTGCAACGAGAAGATCAAGTTCAGTGCGGTGCTCGACCGCGCCCTCGCGCTCGGCTTCGACGCCGTGGTCACCGGTCACCACGCCCGCCTCGACGACGGCGTGCTGCGGCGCTCGGTCGACGCCGGCAAGGACCAGTCGTACGTGCTGGCCGTGCTCACCCGCGAGCAGCTCGCGCACGCGAGGTTCCCGCTAGGCGACACCACCAAGACCGACGTCCGTGCCGAGGCCGCCCGGCGCGGGCTCGCCGTCGCCGACAAGCCCGACTCGCACGACATCTGCTTCATCGCCGACGGCGACACCCGCGGGTTCCTGCAGCGCCGCCTGGGCGACGCGCCCGGCGAGATCGTCGACGCCGAGTCCGGCGCCGTGGTGGGCAATCACGGCGGATCGTTCGGGTTCACCGTCGGCCAGCGCCGCGGGCTGCACCTCGACCGGGTCGCCCCGGACGGCGAGCCGCGCTACGTGCTCTCGATCCAGCCCACGACCAACCGGGTGACGGTCGGGCGGGGGGCATTGCTCGACGTCGACGAGATCGCTGCCGACCGCCCGGTGTGGACGGGCGAGGTGCCGAGCCTGCCGCTCGACTGCGACGTGCAGGTGCGCGCGCACGGCATGGTCAGCGCGGCGCGCGTCCAGCTCGACGGATCCGGCGTCATCGCCTCGCTCACCACCCCGCAGCGCGGCGTCGCCGCCGGCCAGGCGCTGGTGATGTATGCCGGCGATCGCGTGCTCGGCTCGGCCACGATCACCGCGGCCCGCCGCGCAGGCGCATCCGTATGACCTACCGCTGGCAACCCGGGGCGGCCACCGGGATCGGCTCGCTGCCCGGCACCGATCCCGCCGAGGCGGCCCGGTTGGTGTTCGGCGAACTGCCCGACCTCCCGCACCTGCCCGAGCTCCCGGCCCGCGGCCCCGGCGCCGATCTGATCGGCCGTGGCGGTGCCCTGCTCGTCGACCTGCCGATCGAGATCGTGCCGTCCGGCTGGCAGCTGGCCGCGCACGACGGCCGCGACGTGCGGCGCGCCCGTGACCTGCTCGCCCGCGACCTGGACGCGCTCGAGGCCGCGGCCGAGGGGTATGCCGGTGCCCTCAAGCTGCAGGCGGTCGGGCCGTGGACGTTCGCCGCGAATGTCGAACTGCCGTCCGGGCACAAGGTGGTCAGCGATCACGGTGCAACCCGCGATCTGGCCGAATCGCTGGCCGAGGGCCTCCGCCTGCACGTCGAGCAGGTGCAGCGCCGGGTTCCCGACGCTCGCCTGGTGCTGCAGCTGGACGAGCCGTCGCTGCCCGCCGTGCTGGGCGGCCGGGTGCCCACCCCGTCCGGCTACGGCACCGTTCGCTCGGTCGAGGCGTCGGTCGTCGAGCAGGCGCTGCGTGACGTGCTGGCCGTTGGCGGCGACGGCGGACGGGTGGTGCACTGCTGTGCGCCGGGCGTCCCGATCGCGCTGCTGCGCGACGCCGGCGCCGATGCGCTCGCGGTCGACGCCGCGTTGCTCCGTACCGCCGACTACGACGCGTTGGGCGAGGCGGTCGACGCCGGGGTGTCGCTCTGGCTCGGTGTGCTGCCCGGCACCGACGGCGAGGTGTCGCTCGACCGGCCCCGCTCGGTCGTCACCTCGCTGTGGTCGGCCCTGGGCTTCGCGAGGGCGGAGGCCGCTGCACGAGTCGTCCCGACCCCCGCCTGTGGCCTGGCCGGCGCGAGCCCGCGCTATGCCCGCAGGGTGTTCTCGCTGCTGCGCGATATCGGAGCGGCGCTGCGCGACGACGCCGGCTGAACCCGCACCGCCGCTCGAGCCACCGCGCCGTACGCCGGTCGCAACCTCGCCGATCAACGCCGCAGCGTCGTCGTACCCGACGGCTAGATTCGGATCCGTGACCGAGCCGCAGTCAGCGCCCGCCGACGCCCGTGACGAGCACGCCCTGCTGTCACAGCAGATCGACGACGACCAGTACCGCTACTACGTGCTCGACCAACCGACCTCCAGCGACGCCGACTACGACGAGCGCATGCATCGCCTGGAAGAGCTCGAGGGCCAGTTCCCCGACCTGCGCACCCCGTCCTCGCCCACCCAGCGCGTCGGCGGCACCTACTCCACACAGTTCACCGCGATCGATCACCTCGAACGAATGCTCAGCCTCGACAACGCGTTCTCCGCGGAGGAAATGGCCGCGTGGGCCGCGCGCGTCGAGAAGGACGCCGGCACCGTGCCCGGTTACCTCTGCGAGTTGAAGGTGGACGGTCTGGCCGTCAGCCTCGTCTACACCGAAGGGCGGCTGACCCGGGGCGCCACCCGCGGCGACGGGCGCACCGGAGAGGACGTCACGCCGAACGTCCGCACGATCGCCAACATCCCCGAGCGGCTCACCGGCGAGGACCTGCCGCGCGTGCTCGAGGTCCGCGGCGAGGTGTTCTTCCCGGTCGAGGACTTCGAGGCGCTCAACGCCTCGCTGGTCGAGGCCGGCAAGGTGCCCTACGCGAACCCGCGCAACACCGCGGCCGGCTCGCTGCGCCAGAAGGACCCACGCGTCACCGCCGCGCGCCGGCTGCGGCTGGTGGTGCACGGCGTCGGCAAGGTCGAGGGCGGGCCGACGGTGACGGCGCAGAGCAAGTGGTACGACCTGCTCGACGCGTGGGGCCTGCCGACCTCCGACCGGGCCCGGGTGGTGCCCGACCTCGCGGCCGTCCAGGAATTCATCGAGCACTACGGTGACCACCGCCACGACGTCGAGCACGAGATCGACGGGGTGGTGGTGAAGGTCGACGACCTCACCATCCAGCGCCGGCTGGGCTCGACCAGCCGCGCCCCGCGGTGGGCGATCGCCTTCAAGTACCCGCCCGAAGAGGTCAACACCGAGCTGCTGCGCATCGAGGTGAACGTCGGCCGCACCGGGCGCGCGACCCCGTTCGGCGTGATGCGCCCGATCAAGGTCGCCGGGTCGACCGTCGAGCGCGCGACGTTGCACAACCAGTGGGAGGTCGAGCGCAAGGACGTCCGGCCCGGCGACACCGTCGTACTGCGTAAGGCGGGTGACGTCATCCCCGAGATCGTCGCGCCGGTGATCTCGTTGCGCCCCGAGGGCCTCGAACGCTGGGTGATGCCGACCGAGTGCCCGTCGTGCGGCACGCCGCTCGCGCCGGAGCGCGAGGGCGACAAGGACTACCGCTGTCCCAACACCCGCGCCTGCCCCGCCCAGGTGCGCGAGCGGCTGTTCTCGCTCGCCTCGCGCGGCGCGTTCGACATCGAGGCGCTCGGCTACGAGGGTGTCGCCGCGCTGCTGGACTCGAACGTCATCGCCGACGAGGGCGACCTGTTCGACCTGGACGCGTTGCGGCTGGCGCAGGCGCCGCTGTTCACCCGGGCCGCGAAGAAGTCCGACGCACCGGACACCGTGCACGACGGCCGCACCCTGTCGGCGAACGGGCTGAAGCTGCTGGCCAACCTCGCCCAGGCCAAGGCGCAACCGCTCTGGCGGGTGCTGGTGGCCCTGTCGATCCGGCACGTCGGGCCCACCGCGGCCCGCGCCCTGGCCACCGAGTTCGGGTCGGTCGACGCGATCCGGGCGGCGTCGGTCGAGCAGCTGTCCGACGCGGAGGGGGTCGGGCCGGTCATCGCCGAGGCGGTCACCGAATGGTTCACCGAGCCGTGGCACGTCGCCATCGTGGAAAAGTGGGCCGCGGCGGGCGTGCGCATGGCCGACGAAGCCGACGACTCCGTGCCGAAGACGCTGGCCGGTCTCACTGTGGTCGTCACCGGCTCGCTGCAGGACTACTCACGCGACGAGGCGAAAGAGGCAATCCTCGCCCGGGGCGGCAAAGCGGCGGGCTCGGTGTCCAAGAAGACCGACTATGTCGTGGTCGGTGACAACGCCGGGACCAAGGCGGACAAGGCCGAACAGCTGGGTGTCGCGATTCTCGACGAAGCGCGGTTCACCGCCCTGCTCGGCGGGGGACCGGACGCTGTGTGAGGTGCTTTCGCTCACACGAGCGGGCCCCGGTGCCGTTCAGCCGGGTCTGGAGTTTGTGAGCGGGCCATGCTGGGGTAGGTAAATCACAGCGGAGCATGTCAAGAAGGTAGATGTGGATCAGTCAACGAGGGCGCCTGTGACGCGCGCGCGCCCTCTCCACATTTCCACTCGTGCGACTACGTTCAGCATCGTCTTGTTCCTTTACGTGGTGCTGATCCTCGGCGTCATCCAGTGGTCGCCGTTCCTGACCATCGACCGCGACATCTTCCGGCTGGACCTGCCGCAGCGCTTCCCGCAGTGGTTTCCGACCCTGCACACCTACGTCATGCTCGGCCAGCGTGCTCCCGCGACCCTGGTCGCCCTGCCCTGGTTCGTCTGGCGCGCCTGGAAATCACGCTCGTCACGCCCGCTGGTGATGCTCGGGACCGCCCTCGTCGTGCTCAACCTCAGCGTGGGCGTGGTCAAGATCGCGACCGGACGCCTCGGCCCGCACGCCACCAAGCACGTGCACGCCGTCTTCGAGGGCGGCGACATCTTCCCGTCCGGACACGTGTCCAACGCCGTCGTGCTCTACGGGCTGATCGCCATGCTGGCCGTGTCGTTCCGGCGCACCGCCTACGTGCTGGCGGTCGTCGTCTCGGTGACGGTCGGGCTGGTGACGGTGTATCTCGACACGCACTGGATGAGCGACGTGTTCGGCGGCTGGCTGGCCGGGCTGCTCGTACTCATCGCGCTGCCGTGGGTCATGCCGTACTCGCAGCGGATCGCCGACGCCGTGATCGGATGGGGCCGCCGGCGACTGCACCGCAGCAAGCCCGCGGCGGCGCCCGCGCCACCGTCGACGACGACGGTCGCCCCCGTCAAGCCGGCGACGCTGTCCCGCGGCTGAGCTCTCGCGCCTCAGTCGAGGCAGAACTCGTTGCCCTCAGGGTCCTGCATCACCAGACACAGGTCGTTGATGCCGTCGGGCTCCAACCGATGCAGCAGGCGTGCGCCGAGCGCCGTCAGGCGGCCGCACTCGGCCTCGAGCGCCGCCGTCCGGCCCTCCCGAGCGACCCCGGCGGCAGCGCGCAGGTCGAGGTGGACCCGGTTCTTGGCCGTTTTGGGCTCCGGCACCTTCTGGAAGAACAACCGCGGGCCGGCCCCGTCGGGGTCGACCAGCGCTGCCCGGTCGTTGCGCTGCTCGGGCGGGACGCCCCAGGCCTCGAGCGCGGCGTCCCACGAGTCGAAACCGGCCGGCGGCGGCTGCAGCACGTAGTGCAGCGCCTCGGCCCAGAACGCCGCGTGCGCTCCCGGGTCGGCGCTGTCGAAGGTCACCTGGAAATGCGTCGCCATGCCCCGACCCTGACAGATCGGCGCCCGTCGGCATAGCTGATTGCTGTGCGCCGCTTGTCGCGGATGCGGTGTGCATCCAAGGATGGTCGCAGCGCTCGGAAAGCGGATACCGGGCCGGCAGGAGAGCGGAGTTGATCGTCGTCAAGGCAGCGATCGCGGCAATGACCGTCGGGGCCGGCTGCCTGCTGGTCGGGTGCACGTCGGCAGCGGTGTCGGGCGGGCGGCCGCCCGCGAGTCCGCACACCGCCGGTGCGCCGGCCCGGGCGGCTCCCCCATCGGCCGCGACCGGCGCGTCGCGACCCTCGGCCGCGACCCGGCCCGTGCTGCGCGCGTCGCTGGAACCCTGGCAGCTTCCTCGCGCCGTGTCGCGCGAGGTGGTGCTGCCTGCCGGGTCCCGGCTCGACATCCTCGGAGGTCTGCGATCCCAGGACAGCACGACGTCCGAAGTCACGGTCGTCGACTCTGCCGGCCGATCAGCCGCGGCACGCCCGCTCGCTCGTGCAAGCCATGACGCAGCGGGCGTGATCGTTGCCGGACGGGCGATGGTCTTCGGCGGGGGGAGCGCCGCGTCGCAGAGCTGGATCCAGGAGCGCACTGCGAGCGGGGCCTGGGACGTCGTCGGGCACCTGCCGACCGTTCGATCGGACCTGGCCGCGGTGACGGTGCGCGGACGTGCCTACGTGCTGGGCGGGTACGACGGCACCCGGCTGTCGTCGAGCGTGCTGCGTGTTTCGTCCACGGGGCGGGCCGCGGTCGTCGGCCGGTTGCCCGTGCCCGTCCGCTATGCCGCGGTCGCGCGGGTCGGCAACGAGATCTGGGTCGTCGGTGGCCTTGCGCGATCCGGGCCGACGGCCGTCGTGCAGCGTTTCGACGTCGCGACCGCCCGCGGATCGGTGGTCGGACGGCTGCGCAGGCCGGTGCAGGGCGCCGTCGCTGTGGTGCTCGGCGGCCGGTTGTTCGTCTGCGGCGGCGTGGTCCACGGATCTCCCACCGCGCAGGTGTTTCGGGTGGACCCGTCGACGGGCCGGGTTGCCCGCGCCGGGCGCCTGCCCGGGCCGGTGAGCTACGCGGGCGTCACCGAGCTCGGTGGCGCTGCCTATCTCGTGGGCGGTGAGACGCCGGCACCCAGCGCGCGCGTGATGCGACTGCGGCTGGCGTTCGTCCCCGCCTCGACGCGGGGGCGACGGTGACGGGCTCGCACCGCCGGGGCGGTCGTCGCCGGGGCTACCTGGCTGCTGGCGGCACGTTGATCGCGGTGATCGGGGTAGTCGCCTTCGTCCGCAGCAACGGGTCGTCCGAACCCCCGGCCGAGCGGCCGACGAGCGGGTCGGCGGCGAGAACGCCGGCAACTCTTCGGCCGACCAGCAGTTCGACGAGCAGCCCGCGCCCGGCCACCCCGGTGTCGGCGCCCTGGCTGCGCTCGCTGCGGCCGCGCACCCCGGGTCACCTGCGCCGCGGTTCCAAGCCCTCTGCGCTGCCCGGTGACCTGCTGATCGCCGACAAGTTCAACAACCGACTGATCGTCGTCGATCCGCAGGGACGGGTGCGCTGGCAGTTCCCCCGTCCCGGTGATCTGCGACGGGGCCAGACGTTCCGCATCCCGGACGACGCGTTCTTCTCCCCGGACGGGCGATCCATCATCGCCACGCAGGAGGACCAGTCGGTGATCACCGTCATCGACGTCGCGCGGCATCGCATCGTCTATCGGTACGGGGTGCCAGGACATCCCGGGATGAGCGCCAACCATCTCAGCAACCCCGACGACGCGATGATGCTGCCGAACGGGAACCTGTTCGCCGCCGACATCAAGAACTGCCGGCTGCTGCTCATCGCGCCGCCGTCGCATCGACCGAGCCGGGTCATCGGAACGACCACGCACGCCTGCGTGCACGAGCCGGCGCGGCACTGGGGCAGCCCGAACGGGCTCTTCCCCGAGCAGAACGGCCGCTACCTGGTCACCGAGATCAACGGCAGCTGGGTGGACGAGATGAGCCCCGGCGGCAAGATCTACTGGTCGACACACCCGGCCGGGATCGGCTACCCGTCCGACACCAATCAGATCGGGCCGAACCGGTACCTGACCGTCGACTACGCCGACCCAGGCCGGGTGGCCGTCTTCAACAGAGGCGGCCGCACGCTGTGGACCTTCCGCGGACGGGGCGGCGACGTCCTCGACCATCCCTCGCTCGCCCTGCCGCTTCCCAACGGCGACGTCGTGGTCAACGACGACTACAACCACCGCGTCATCGTCATCGATCCGCGTACCGACAAGATCGTGTGGCAGTACGGCGTGACCGGCGTCGCGGGACGCCGCCCCGGCTACCTGAACAACCCCGACGGCATCGACCTCGTCCCGCCGCGGTCGTTCCTGATCAGCCATGCCGGTGCGATGCGCGCTCACCCGATCCGAGGACATTGATTCGGCCGCTCGAGCAACCTCTGAGGGGCCGTACGCGACCTCACAGTGAAGTCCCGACCACGAAAGGTTTCCCGTGCTCCCACCCCGCAGTGTGCGCGTCCTGATCGCCGGCGCCGGCGTCCTGGCGAGCATGCTCACGGCCTGCTCGTCCACCACGACCTCGGGCGGGCAGCAGAGCTCGACGCCACCCGCGGGCGCGGGTGGGTCGTCGGCGCACAGCACCTCCGCCGGTGCGCCGTCGACCACCGCACCGGGCGCGTCCGCATCGAGCTCGCACAGCAGCGCGAAGCCCGTGCCGACCAACCCCGTGCACGTGAGCCTGTTCCAGGGCGACGGGTCGACCTACGGTGTCGGCTTCGCGATCATCGCGCAGTTCGACAAGGCGCCGACCGATTCGAAGGCGTTCACGCATGCGGTCACCGTGACCGTCGACGGCAAGCCCGCTCACGGCGCCTGGTTCTGGCAGCGTTCGGAGATCCCCGGTTACGCCGTCGAGGCGCTGTACCGGCAGCGCACGCTGTGGCCCGCCCACGCGCGGATCAACGCGAAGTTGCCGCTGAAGGGCCTGAGCGCCGGCCGCGGCCTCGCCTTCGACGACAGCCTCACGCTGTCGCTGCGCACGGGGGCACGCCACGTGTCCGTCGTGGACAACCAGACCCACCGCATGTCGGTCTACAGCGACGGCAAACTGATCAAGCGGATGCCCGTGTCGCTGGGCGAGGGCCAGCACCCGACCTACAAGGGGATCAAGGTCGTGATGGGCCGCGGCGAGAACATCCCCGGTACCAGCCGGCCCCGTCCGCAGGGCGCCGTACGGATGACGTCGAACGCGCCGGGCGATCACTACGACCTGCTCGTGCCGTGGTCGCTGCGCATCACGAACTCCGGGGAGTACGTGCACTCGGCGAGCTGGAACACCGGCAACATCGGCAGCCGCAACACCTCGCACGGCTGCACGAACCTCGACGTCGCCGCCGCGAAATGGTTCTGGCACTTCAGCCAGGTCGGCGACGTGGTGCGGTATCCGAACGCCACCGGCCGGACCCAACCGTCCTGGGACGGCTGGGGATGGTGGAACCTGCCCTGGCCGACCTGGAAGCTGGGCGGGCTGCTCCGCACGCACTGATCACCGGATGACTCCTCACGGTGCGCACGAGGAATGACCTGATCGTGCCGAGAGTCTCGACACGACGTCGCCTGCCGTATCAGTGGTCGTCGCCTTCGTTCCTGACCTGCCGAAGCGGAACCGGCCGCTCGGACACGAAGGGTCTCGAAGACTATGAGCGCGATCAAGCAGGTCAGTAAGGCTCTCGGCGCAACCGCCGTCGCAGCGGTTGTGGTGGGGCTCGGCAGCGGCTTCGGCAGTGCCGCGAACGCGAGCCCCGTGCCACCCGTGGCGAGCACGGCGCTCGCCGGCACCTGGGTGAACACCGACGCCGCGACCCGCAGCGTCAAGCAGATCGTCATCACCGGACAGCGCGGCGGCACCATCAAGGTCGACGCCTTCGGTGCGTGCACGCCCTCGCTGTGCGAGTGGGGTTCGGTGCCGGGCATCGTGTACGGGCCGAACGTGTCGTCGACGACAGGCACGACCTTCCAGACGAACCAGCGGTTCCTGTCGGGCAGCACGGAGTGGTCTCGCATCGCTTTGCAGGGCACGGTGAAGAAGACTGCCGCTGGGCTGCGGCTGACCGTCCGGGAATCGACCGTCTTCGAGGACAACTCGGGACGCAAGAACTACACCCGGGTCGAGAAGTTCAAGCTCGGCAAGGGGGTGTCGCCGACCAAGGCCGGTAACCCGGTGAGCACCTACCCCCTCGGTGACCGTCCGCTGCTGGTGGCGGGCGCCCTGGGCAGCTGGACGGACGTCGCGCCGACCGGCGGCCTCGTGAAGCTCGTCATCGGAGGGTCCCAGGCCTCGCCGACGATCGAGGCGTTCGGGCAGTGCTCACCCACTCCCTGCGACTGGGGTGCGGTTCGCTCGGTGACCTACGGCTCGACCATCTCGTCGTCGACGGGCGCTGTGGTGCTCGCGCCGTACAGCTTCGGCTTCAAGCATGCCCAGATCGTCGTTCAATACGGCGTTAACGCGGCGGGCGAGGCGCAGCTGACGGTGAAGACCTACAACGAGTTCACCGACGGCAGCGGTCGCTCGAACTACGTCTCCACCGGCGTCTTCCGGCGATCCTGATCCCACCCGGCAACCGGTGGCGTTTCCCGCGGGGGGTTAACGCCACCGGTTGCTTTCTGCGTGCTGCGGATCCCAGAGGGCGGCGAGATCGTCGCGGTCCCAACGTGTACTACGCGCGTAGTACAAGCTGGGGAGGTCGACCGGTTCCCGGGCGGCGCACGAGCAGCTCGCCGGTCGGTTCGACCCGCGCTGCGATCCGGCTCAGGCCGGTCGGCCCAGGCCGAAGGGGACGCCGGTCAGCTGCTCGGCCTTGCGCCACAGCTCCGCGGCCATGGCGACATCGCGGGCGCGGGACGAGCACCCGACCCGGCGCGGGTGGCCGCGCGCCTCACCCGGGCCGTCCGGGCCGTAGAACGCGCCGCCGACGACGTCCGGCATGGTCGCGGCGTAGAGCGTGGGCAGCGCACCGGCAGCGGCGCTCTGTGCGAAGAGCCGGTTGCCGACGGCCATCAGGGCGTCCTGCAACGATTCGGTGTGCGACTGCAGTTCGGTGGCGGCGTAGCCGGGGTGTGCCGCGACCGAGAGGACGTCCGAGCCGGCGGCGGAGAGCCGGCGCTGCAACTCGAAGGCGAACATGAGATCGGCGAGCTTCGACTGCCCGTAGGCGGCCCAACGGCGGTAGCGCCGGGTGTGCCAGTTGAGGTCGGCCGGCTCGATGCGTCCGATCCGGTGCATCCCGCTGGACAGCGTGACCACCCGGTCGGAGAGCTTCGGCAGCAGCAGCCCGGTGAGCGCGAAATGGCCGAGGAAGTTCGTCCCGAACTGCGCCTCGAAGCCGTCGGCCGTGCGCCCCTTGGGCACCGCCATGATGCCTGCGTTGTTGATCAGCACGTCGATGTCGCCGGTGACGGCGGCGAAGGCGCGCACCGATGCGAGGTCGGCGAGATCGAGCGGACGGACGGCCACCTCGCCGGGCATGCGCGCGGCCACCGCCTCGGCCTTGGCGACGTTGCGGCACGCCATGACCACTCGTGCGCCGTGCGCGGCCAGCGCTCGCGTGGTCGCCTCGCCCAGCCCGCTGTTCGCGCCGGTGACGACGACGGTGCGACCGGCGAGATCGGGGATGTCCTGTTCGGTCCAGCCGGCCATGGTCTCGACCCTAGTCAGTGCGACTGGCTCGCTGCGGCAGTGACCGAGCCGGCGACCGCCGCGAGGTGCTGCAGCCGCACCAGCTCCGAGGGCAGAAATCGCTGCGTCGGACGTCCGACCAGCAGGGCGCCGTCGCCGAGCGGCGCCACCGCGAGCTCGGTGCCGAGCCGCTCCCAGTCCGACGGCGCCCAGCCGCTGTCGGGCGCGAGCTCGCGGGCCGGGCGCGGCGGCCACCAGGGGACCGCAACACTCTCGACCTCAGGGGCAGAGTTACCCGCGGCGAGCACCGGTGCCTGCCCGTCCACCGGGGCGCCGAGCACCAGGGCCCAACCGGCGCGGAACACCCGGGCCACGCCGTCGGCGAGGACGGCCAGGGATTCGTGTGGCTTCGCGGCAATGTCGTCGAGCAGCTCCAGCTCGCGGTGCGCGTCGAGCTGACCGGCGTAGGGCCGGATCGACTCGACCCGCACTCCCTCGACCGTCGCGGCAGCGCTGACCAGGGAGTCGGCGAGCTTGTCCGGTGGCAGCTCGACGACCAGGTCGTCGGTGGCCCGACCGCCCGCCCGTTCGATGACGTCCATGCTCAGGATGTCCGCACCCACCACGCCGAGCGCCGTCGCCAACGCGCCGAGCATGCCCGGGCGATCGGGCAGCACGATGCGCAGCAGGTACGACACGCCGGACAGGGTGCCCTACCGGTGTGACGCCGCGGTTACGGGGTGGGCCACGGGTGCCCCGGGTCCGGAAACCGACCAGTCCGGCCTCACTAGACTCGACAACCGTGAGCGAACCCCGGATCTCCCGCGACGATGTCGCGCATCTGGCCCGATTGGCCCGCCTGGCCGTCACCGACGACGAGTTGGACCTGTTCGCCGGCCAGCTGGACGTGATCCTCGGCGCGGTCGCGCGGGTCGGGGAGGTCGCCGCCGCCGACATCCCGCCCACCACGCACGCCGTCCCACTGTCGAACGTGCTGCGGGCCGACGAGATCACCCCGTCGCTGCCGCGCGAGGCGGTGCTCGCAGGCGCCCCGTCGGTCGAGGACGAGAAGTTCCGCGTGCCGCGCATCCTGGCGGAGGAGGCGTGAGCGACCTCACCCGACTCTCCGCAGCCGACATCGCCGCATCTGTCGCGGCCGGTGAGGTGAGCGCCGTCGAGGTCACCGAGGCCCACCTCGAGCGCATCGCCCAGGTCGATGCGAAGGTGCACGCCTTCCTGCACGTCGACACCGAGGGCGCGTTGCACGCGGCCCGGCAGGTCGACGTGCGCCGTGCGGCCGGCGGCGAGCTCGGCCCGCTCGCCGGAGTGCCGCTCGCGATGAAGGACGTCGTGGTCACCAAGGACCTTCCGACGACGGCGGGCTCCAAGATCCTCGAGGGCTGGCGGCCGCCCTACGACGCGACGATCACCAAGCGCATCAAGGACGCCGGCGTCGTGATGCTCGGCAAGACCAACATGGACGAGTTCGCGATGGGCAGCTCGACCGAGAACAGCGCGTACGGCCCGTCGCACAACCCATGGGACCTGACCCGCATCCCGGGGGGGTCGTCCGGCGGCTCGTCGGCCGCGGTCGCCGCCTACGAGGCGCCGCTGTCGATCGGCACCGACACCGGCGGTTCGATCCGCCAGCCCGCCGCCGTCACCGGCACGGTCGGCTTCAAGCCCACGTACGGCAACGTGTCGCGCTACGGGCTGATCGCGTTCTCGTCCTCGCTCGACCAGGCCGGCCCGTTCGCGCGCACGGTGCTCGACACCGCGCTGCTGTACGAGACGATCGCCGGGCACGACCCGCGCGACTCGACCTCGATCCCGCGCCCGATCGCGCCGGCCGTCTCGGCCGCGCGCGACGGCGCCGGGGGAGACCTGTCGGGCGTGCGGATCGGCGTGGTGCGCGAACTCGGCGGTGAGGGATACGAAGCCGGTGTGCTCGCCTCGTTCGACGAGGCGCTCGGCACCCTCAAGGGTCTCGGTGCCGACATCGTCGAGGTGTCCTGCCCGCACTTCGAGTACGCGCTGCCCGCCTACTACCTGATCGCGCCGAGCGAGTGCTCGTCCAACCTGGCTCGCTTCGACGCCGTGCGGTACGGCCTGCGGGTCGGCGACGACGGTGAGCGCTCGCTCGAGGACGTCATGTCACTCACCCGCGAGGCCGGCTTCGGCGCCGAGGTGAAGCGCCGCTTGATGATCGGCACCTACGCGTTGTCGTCGGGCTACTACGACGCCTACTACGGCCAGGCGCAGAAGGTGCGCACGCTGATCGTGCGCGACTTCGAGGCCGCGTTCACGCAGGCGGACGTGCTGGTGTCGCCGACCTCGCCGTTCGTGGCGTTCGAGATCGGCGCACGTGCCGCCGATCCGATGGCGATGTACGTCAACGACCTGTGCACGTTGCCGGCCTCGCTCGCGGGCACACCGGCGATCTCGGTGCCGTCCGGTGTCGCGGACGGACTGCCGGTCGGCCTGCAGATCATGGCGCCGGCGCTGCAGGACGATCGCTGCTTCCGCGTCGCGGCCGCGTTCGAGTCGGCCACCACGCCCGTCCTCGCCTCGATCCCGGAGCTGTGACCAATTGACCACGCTGACCTACGAGGACGTGCTCGCCAAGTACGAGCCGGTCATCGGTCTCGAGACGCATGTCGAACTCGGCACCGCGTCCAAGATGTTCTGCGGCTGCTCGACCACGTTCGGCGCCGAGCCGAACACCCAGGTGTGCCCGGTCTGTCTGGGCCTGCCGGGTGCGCTGCCGGTCGCGAACGAGAAGGCGATCGAGTCGACGATCCGCATCGGTCTCGCGCTGAACTGCTCGATCGCGACGTGGTGCCGCTTCGCGCGCAAGAACTACTTCTATCCGGACATGCCGAAGAACTTCCAGACCTCGCAGTACGACGAGCCGTTGTGCGTCGAGGGTTACCTCGACGTCGATGTCGAGGGCACGACGTACCGCGTCGGCATCGAGCGGGTGCACCTCGAGGAGGACACCGGCAAGAACACCCACGTCGGGACGTCCGGACGCATCCACGGCGCCGATTACTCGCTGGTCGACTACAACCGCGCCGGGATCCCGCTCGTCGAGATCGTCACCAAGCCGGTGCCGGGAACCGGCGCCCTCGCGCCCGAGGTCGCGCGCGCGTACGTCACCGCACTGCGTGACATCCTGCGCACACTCGGTGTCTCGGACGTGCGCATGGAGCAGGGCTCGCTGCGCTGCGACGTGAACACCTCGCTGAACAGGCCCGGCGAGGAATGGGGCACGCGCACCGAGACGAAGAACGTCAACTCGCTGCGCTCGGTCGAGCGCGCCGTGCGCACGGAGATCCTGCGCCAGGCTGCAGTTCTCGACGCGGGGGAGCGGGTGCTGCAAGAGACCCGGCACTTCTCCGAGACCACCGGTGACACCCGCCCGGGCCGGTCGAAGGAGGAAGCGACCGACTACCGCTACTTCCCCGAGCCGGATCTGGTTCCCGTCGCGCCCGACCCCGAGTGGGTCGAGTCGCTGCACGCCGGCCTGCCGGAACTGCCCGCGGCCAGGCGGCGCCGGCTCGTCGACGAACTCGGCGTCAGCGCCGAGGACATGGTGCACATGGGCAATGCCGGCGTCGTCGATCTGGTCGGTGCCACGGCCGCGGCCGGCGCGCCGGTCGGCGAGGCGCGCAACTGGTGGCTCGGCTACCTCGCGCAGAAGGCGAACGAGGCAGAGATCGACCCGGCCGAACTCGCCATCCGTCCCGAGCAGGTCGCCCGGCTGATCGCCCTCGTCGCAGACGGGTCGCTGTCCACGGCGCTCGCCCGCCAGGCTGTCGACGGCGTGCTCGAGACCGGTCACGACGTCGACGCAGTGATCGCCGAACGCGGCCTGCAGCGCGTGTCGGACACCGGCGCGCTCGAGCAGGCCGCCGACGACGCCATCGCGGCCAACCCGGACGTTGCCGAGAAGGTGCGCGGGGGCAAGATCCCCGCGGTCGGTGCGCTCGTCGGGGCCGTCATGAAGGCCACCCGCGGGCAGGCCGACGCCGCCGCGGTGCGCACGATCCTGTTGGAGAAGCTCGGCGCGAGCGAGTAGCGGGTGGTCGACTGGGTCGGCGACGCGGGGGTTGCGACCGCCGCGCGGTATCGCGACATGGGCGAGCACCAGGTGCGCGGCATCTCGCCCAGTTACGAACGGCTGAGCCTCGGGGTCGCCGACGATCCCGCGGTACTTCGCCTGCTCGACACCCTCCCACCGGCCAAACGACAGCCGAATCTGCTGCTCGCGGCCGTGCGCTTCCTGGCCGGCCCGATCGCGTCCTACCCCGAGTTCCGCTCGTTCGTCCTCGACCGTTGGGACGAGCTGTCGGCGACGATGCTCGCGCGCCGCACCCAGACCAACGAGGCGTCGCGCTGCACGGCGACGATGCTCGTGCTGGCCGCGCTGCCGCAACCGCTCGCGCTGCTCGAGGTCGGGGCGTCCGCGGGGCTGTGCCTGCAGCCCGACCGCTACGCCTACCGCTACGGCGACCGGCCGGTGCTCGGTGACTCGCCGCTGATCCTGTCGTGCCGCACGACGGGCGCGGTGCCGGTGCCGCGCCGCCTGCCCGAAGTCGTCTGGCGTCGCGGTCTCGATCTGAATCCGCTCGACGTGCGCGACGCCGACGAGATGCGCTGGCTGCGCTCGCTGGTGTGGCCGGAGCAGACCGATCGGTTTGCCGTGCTGGACAAGGCGATCGCGCTCGCCCGCACCGATCCGGCGCCGATCGTGTGCGGTGATCTCACCACCGATCTCGTTGCGCTCGCCGCGACCGCGCCGCGCAACGCGACGCTGGTCATCTACCACTCGGCGGTGCTGTCCTACCTCGATGCGGACGGGCGGGCCCGCTTCCGCGAGACCGTACGCGCGATCGCCGCCGAGCGCCCGACGGCGTGGATCGCCAACGAAGGGCCCGGCGTGTGCGTGCCGTACGAGAGCCCGCCGGGGCCGGTCCCGTTCGTGCTCTCCCGCGACGGTGTCGCGCTGGCCCGCACCAGCCCGCACGGTGACTGGATCGACTGGCTCGACCCGTGAACCGGCTGGCCGGCGCGCCGGACGGACTTGGCTTCGTGGTCTCGGCCGGTCTGCTTGGGCTGCTCGTCCTCGTCGTGTTCGCGACGTTCCGGC
>DATBTJ010000011.1:0-30378 GCA_036559305.1 Jatrophihabitans sp. | reverse complement strand
GTGCTCGCGCAGCACTACCAGCCGACCTTCCTCTACGAGTCGCTGTGGGACCTCGCGATCGCGCTGCTCATCCTCTACCTCGACCGGCGGCTGCGGCTGGGCCGCGGCAACGTCATGGCGCTCTACGTCATGGGCTACACGCTGGGCCGGGTGTGGATCGAGGCGCTGCGCACCGACCACGCCAACCACATCCTCGGTCTGCGCCTGAACATCTGGACGAGCATCATCGTGTTCCTCCTCGCGTTGGTCTGGTTCCTGCGCCACGGCGGCTTCCACGCCGAGCGCGAGGCCACCCCGTACACCGGCGACCGCGCCGCGAGCGCCGATGCCGCCGCCGGCCCCCAGGACGAGCAGGAGGAGAAGTCCGCCGATGTCGGATCCGACGAAGGGACTGGTTGACGAGCTGCCGGATCGCCCCAATGCGGAGATCCACCACGACCACCGCGACGTCAGCGGCGGATGGTTGCGGCCCACCGTCTTCGGGATGATGGACGGTCTCGTCTCCAACTTCGCCCTCATCGCCGGCGTGGCCGGAGCCAGCGCGACCTCGACGCAGGTGTCGCTCGCCGGCGTCGCCGGCCTGGTCGGCGGCGCGTTCTCGATGGCCACCGGCGAGTACATCTCGGTGCAGAGCCAGAACGAGTCGACGCACGCCGAACTCGCGGTCGAGTTGCACGAGCTCAAGCACAACGCGGCCGCCGAACAGGCCGAACTCGCCCAGTCCTACGTCGCGCGCGGCGTCGATCCCGACCTCGCCGCGAAGGTCGCGGAGCAGCTGTCGCGAGATCCGGAGCAGGCGCTGCTCATCCACGCGCAGGAGGAGCTGGGCGTCGACCCGACCCAGCTGCCCAGCCCGCGCGTGGCCGCGTTCTCCTCGCTCGGCTCGTTCAGCGTCGGGGCGCTGCTACCGCTGCTGCCCTACCTGTTCGGCGCGACCACGATCGTCATCTCTGCGGTGGTGGCGGTGCTCGCCCTGTTCGCGGCCGGCGCGCTGTCCTCCCGGGTGACCAGCCGCGGCTGGCAGTTCGCGGGCGCGCGGCAGTTGCTGCTCGGCGTGGCCGCTGCGGCCGTCACGTTCGGCATCGGCGCGCTGTTCCACGTGTCAACCGGCTGACCGGTCTGGGGTCCCCACCCGCGGCTGTGGTGGCAGCACCGTGTCCGCGACGCGCTGTGCGGCGATTGACTGCCCAGGTCACACCTTCTCGATCTGGGAGCACCTCATGCGCCGCTGGGCCGAATTCGTTCTCGCACCCCGCCGTCTCGTCATCGGCGGCTGGCTGCTGGTGATTGCTGAACTACCTGGACGCCGTGTACGGCAACTTCCCGATGATGCTCGGCATCATCGCGCTGCTGCTGCCGCTCATGGTGCTGTTCTGGCAGGACGGCTTCGGGTCGAACGCCGTGTTCGGCATCCATGCCACCGGGGCGATCACCTTCTGGATCCCGATGATGGTGTCCGCGTTCCTGTTCGGGCTCCCGATGGACTACGAGGTGTTCATCCTCGCCCGGATCCGCGAGGAGTACGACGGTGCGCATTCGACCGACGCCGCGGTGGTCGAAGGGATCGGCCGGACCGGTCGGCTGGTCACCTGCGCCGCGCTGATCCTGTTCCTCGCCTTCGCCGCGCTGGCGTCGGGCCCGGGCACCGACCTCAAGACGCTGGCGACCGGGCTCGGCATCGGCATCCTGCTCGACGCCACGATCGTGCGCTCGGTGCTGGTGCCGTCGCTGGTGTCGCTGCTCGGCCGATGGAACTGGTCCCTGCCGACTTGGGTCGCGAAGCTGCTGCGGGTCGAGCCGTCGCACGCGCCGACGCACGATCGCGAGCCGGCGCTCGTGCGCTGACTGCTCGTGCACTGTCGCGGGCGACCCACGGTCTTGTGAGACCGACCGGTCGGTCGGTAGGGTCCGCTGCATGGTCTCGTTGCCGGGAGTCGATCTCGACGCGCTGACGCGCTGGCTGGACGCGGCGCGGCCGGGCCTGCGGTCGGGCCCGCTGCAGGGTGCGGTCGTGGCCGGTGGCAAGTCGAACCTCACCTATCGCATCACCGACGGCACCTCGGCATGGGCGCTGCGCCGGCCGCCGCTCGCACACGTGCTGCCCACCGCGCACGACATGGTGCGCGAGTACACGGTGATGAGCGCGCTCGGGCCGACCGCCGTGCCGGTGCCGCACACCATCGCGCTGTGCACCGACGAGGACGTGCTCGGCGCCCGCTTCTACCTGATGTCGTTCGTCGACGGTGTCGTGCTCGACCGTCCGGAGGCGATCGCGAAGCTCACCCCCGCGCTGGCGCGCAGCACCTGCGACCAGTTGATGGACACCCTGGTCACGCTGCACGACGTCGAGCCGGCGAGCGTCGGGCTGGCCGAGTTCGGCCGTCCCGACGGTTTTCTCGCCCGGCAGCTGCGGCGCTGGACGCAGCAGTGGCAGGCCAACGAAACCGAACGCCGCGAGAACCTGCCCGCGCTGCTCGACACGCTCGCCGCGACCGTCCCGACGCAGTCGCGGCCCGGCATCGTGCACGGCGACTACCGGCTCACCAACGTCATGTACGCGCCTGACCTGTCCCGCATCGCCGCTGTCGTCGACTGGGAGATGGCCACCCTCGGCGATCCGCTCACCGACGTGGGCCTGCTCGTCGTCTACCAGACCCTGTCGGCCGACGACGACGGCGTGATGCCGCGGATGAGCCCGGCCGACGGTTTCCCGACCGCCGACGAGCTGGTCGCACGCTACGCACGAGAGTCCGACCGCGACCTGTCCGACCTGGACTGGTACGTCGCGTTCGGCTATTTCAAGCTCGCGGTGATCTCCGAGGGCATCCACAACCGCTACCTGCAGGGCAAGACGGTCGGCGCGGGATTCAGCCACTTCGGCGACTCCGTCCCGCGGCTGCTCGACACCGCCCTGCTCACGCTCTCGGCCCGATAAGGAGAAGCGATGGACTTCCGGCACAGCGAACGCTCGCAGGCCCTGCAGCAGCAGGTGGGGCAATTCCTCGACGAACATGTGTATCCCGCCGAGCACGACTTCGAACGCGAGGCCGTCGAGAACCGCGCCAAGGGCGAGCCGTTCCGTACTCCGAGCGTGCTCGCGCCGCTCAAGCAGACCGCCCGGCAGCAGGGGCTGTGGAACCTGTTTCTCCCGGACGAGAAGTACGGCGCCGGGCTGTCGGTGCTCGACTACGCCCCGATCGCCGAGCTGACCGGACGATCGGCGGCGATCGCCCCCGAGGCGATGAACTGCGCCGCGCCCGACACCGGCAACATGGAGCTGCTCGCGATGTTCGCGAGCGACGAGCAGGTAACCCGGTGGCTGCGCCCGCTGCTCGACGGCGAGATCCGGTCGTGCTTCTCGATGACCGAGCCCGCGGTCGCGTCCTCCGACGCCACCAACATCGCCACGACGATCACGCGCGACGGCGACGACTACGTCGTGGACGGCCGCAAGTGGTGGTCGACCGGGGCGATGCGTCCAGAGTGCAAGGTCGCGATCGTGATGGGCGTCAGCGACCCCGACGCGCCGCGGCACGCGCGGCACTCGATGATCCTCGTTCCGCTGGACACCCCCGGCGTGCACATCGAACGCTCGACGACGGTCTACGGCTACGACGACGGCCCGCACGGCGGGCACGGGATCATTCACTACGACAACGTGCGCGTGCCGGCGAGGAACCTTCTCGGCCCGCAGGGCGGCGGCTTCATGATGGCCCAGGCCCGGCTCGGTCCGGGCCGCATCCACCACTGCATGCGCAGTCTCGGCATGGCCGAACGCGCGCTCGAGCTGATGTGCGCGCGGGTCGTCTCGCGCACCGCGTTCGGCCGGCCGATCGCCGAACAGGGGGTGGTGCGGGAATGGATCGCGGAGTCGCGCCTGGCCATCGACCAGGCCCGGCTGCTCGTCCTCAACGCGGCCTGGCTGATCGACACCGTCGGGGCGAGCAAGGCACGCACCGAGATCGCCGCGATCAAGGTCGCCGCGCCGCGGACCGCGCTCTACGTCGTGGACAAGGCCGTGCAGGCGCACGGAGGTGCGGGCGTGTCCGCCGAGACCCCGCTGGCCGGCATGTGGGCCGCGCTGCGCACGCTGCGGCTGGCCGACGGCCCGGACGAGGTGCACCTGCGCTCGCTCGCCCGCGAGGAGCTCCGGAAGCTCTCGTGACGACGGTGACCGGCGCAGCCACCAGCGCGCGCCAGCGCGTGCTCACGGCGGCAGTGGACCTCTTCGCGACGCAGGGCTACGACGCGACCTCGGTCACGCAGGTGATCGAGCGAGCCGGGCTGACCAAGGGCGGTTTCTACCATCACTTCGCCAGCAAGGACGCGCTGCTGTACGAGGTGTACGGCGATCTGATCACCGCCCAGCTCGACCGGCTCGAGGCGATCCTCGCCAAGCGCCTGGCGCCGGCCGACACGCTGCGCGAGGTCATCACCGATCTCGTCGTGTCTACCGCGGCGTCGGCCCAGCGGGCGCTGGTGTTCTGGCGCGAGTCGCATCGCCTCGACGACGGGCACACCGCCGCCTACCGCGCCGCCCGCCGGCGCTACCACGACGCGGTGCGCAAGCTGATCCGGTCGGGGCAGGCGTCGGGCGAGTTCGCACGCGTCGCGTCGGCCGACACGATCACCTTCACGATCTTCGGCGTGGTCAACGAGCTGCCGCTCTGGTACCGACCGGGCGGCCGCAAACGACCCGCCCAGCTCGCCACCGAACTCGCCGACTTCGTCCTCGCCGGATTGGAGAACACCTGAATGGGCTGGGGCCTGACCGTTCCGAACATCGGCACACCGCTGCTCGACCACCGAACGCTGATCGAGCAGTTGCCGCAATGGGGTTACACCGACGCCTGGTCGGCGGAGACGAGCGGCACCGATGCGTTCGTGCCGCTCGCGCTCGCCTCGACCTGGGAGCCGACGCTGCGGCTGGGCACCGCGATCGTGCCCGCCTACACGCGTGGTCCGGCGCTGATCGCGATGTCGGCGGCCACCATGGCCGCCGCGGCGCCGGGACGTTTCGTGCTCGGCCTCGGCACGTCCTCACCCGTCATCGTCGGCAACTGGAACGGCATCGCGTTCGACGAGCCGTACAAGAAGGCCCGTGACGTGCTGCGGATCGTGCGGCAGGCCCTGGCCGGCGAGCGTGTCGACGGCCAGTTCGACACCGTGACGATCAAGCGGTTCAAACTCGAACAGGCTCCCGCGCAGCCGCCGAAGATCATGCTGGCCGCGCTGCGTCCGCAGATGCTGCGGCTGGCCGGCCGCGAGGCCGACGGCGCCATCCTCAACTGGCTCGCCGCCACCGATGTCGCGGGGTGCCTCGATGCGATCGGCGCCGAGACCGAGACCGTCGCGCGCATCTTCGTCTGCCCGACCGACGACGCGACCTACGCCCGCACGGTCGGCCGCATGCTGATCTCGACCTACCTCACCGTCCCCGCGTACGCCGCCTTCCACGACTGGCTCGGGCGCGGCGAGCGGTTGCGCGAGATGCACGAGAAGTGGGCGGCCGGCGATCGCAAGGGCGCGGCTGCGGCGGTGCCCGACGACGTCGTGGACGAACTGGTGCTGCACGGCAGCCCCGAGAGCGTGCGCGACCAGGTGCAGGCCTACCAGGACGCCGGCGTCACCACGCCGGTCGTCGCGCTGCTGCCCACCCCGGATGCCGACGTGCCCGATCTCGTCCGCCGAATCGGTAAGGAATCCTGATGGATCTCGACGGGAAGATCGTTGTCGTCACCGGCGCTGCCGGTGGCATCGGCGCAGCCCTGTGCGAGCGGTTCACCGCCGCGGGCGCGACCGTCGTCGGCGTCGACCGGACCGAGACCGACGGCCTGCGGGTCTGCGACGTCACCGATGCCGGTGCCGTGCGCGCGCTCGTCGACGAGGTGCTCGCCGAGCACGGACACGTCGACCTGTTCTGCTCGAACGCCGGCATCACCACCGGCGTCGGCCTCGACGACCCGGACGACCGCTGGCACGCCGCCCTCGAGGTCAACGTGATGGCGCACGTGTACGCGGCGCGCGCGGTCGTGCCGCACATGCTCGAGCGCGGCTCGGGTTACCTGCTCAACACCTGTTCCGCGGCCGGGCTGCTCACCTCGCCCGGCGACGCGCCGTACGCGGTCAGCAAGCACGGCGCGGTGGCCTTTGCCGAGTGGCTCGCGATCACCTACGGCGGTCGCGGCATCAAGGTCAGCGCGCTGTGCCCGATGGGCGTCGCCACGCCGATGCTGATGGGCCCGCTCGCCGACGGCGATCCGGCCGCGCAGGCGGTCGCGGCCTCCGGCGACATCGTCAGCGTCGAGCACGTCGCCGACACCGTCGTCGCAGGGCTTCGCGAGGAGCGGTTCCTGATCCTGCCGCATCCCGAGGTCGGTACGTTCTATGCGCAGAAGGCCGCCGACCCTGATCGGTGGCTGTCCGGCATGCGCCGGCTCGTGAATTGATTGGAGACACACATGCCAGGAGTGCAGGACCGCGTCGCGCTGGTGACCGGAGCCGCCCAGGGGATCGGCGCGTCGATCGCCAAGCGGCTCGCGGCCGACGGTGCGAAGGTCGGCGTGCTCGACCTGCAGCAGGACGCCGCGCAGTCGGTCGCCGACGAGATCACCTCCGCCGGCGGGACCGCGATCGGCCTGGGCGCCGACGTCTCGAAGCGCGACCAGGTGCAGGCGGCCGTCGACCGGCTCGTCGGCGAGTACGGCGGGCTGCAGGTCCTCGTGAACAACGCGGGGGTGCTGCGCGACAACCTGCTGTTCAAGATGACCGACGACGACTGGACGATGGTGATGGAGGTGCACCTGCGCGGTGCCTTCCTCTGCAGCCAGATCGCCCAGAAGCACATGGTCGAGGCCAAGTACGGGCGCATCGTGTGCATGTCCTCGACGTCCGCGCTCGGCAACCGCGGCCAGTCGAACTACGCCACGGCCAAGGCCGGGTTGCAGGGCCTGACGAAGACCCTCGCCATCGAGCTCGGCCCGTTCGGGGTGACCGCGAACGCCATCGCACCCGGTTTCATCGAGACCGCGATGACCAAGGCGACCGCGGAGCGGATCGGCACCACGATCGAGCAGATGCGCGAGGCCGTCGCGTCCACCGTGCCGGTGCGCCGCGGTGGCGTTCCTGACGACATCGCCAACACCGTGGCGTTCTTCGCCGGTGAGGAGTCCGGTTACGTGACCGGGCAGGTCATCTACGTCGACGGCGGGCGCGGGCTGCTCTGAGCCAGTAGCCGGGGCGGTGCGTGCTGCGTGATCGCGGCGCGCGCCGCCTCCTGCGCCTTCTCGACCGGGCCGAGTTGTACGTCGAAGGCGAGCCGCGTCACCCCGTCGACGTCGTGCGGATCGAGGGCCGGCGAGATCTCCGGGTGCCCGGCAACCGAGTCGAGCGGCACCAGCAGGATCACCCCCGGCACGAAACGCACCTCTGCCATGTGCTGCCAGCGCAGCTGCCACAGTTGCCGGCGTCCGTGCCACTGGGAGATGGCATCGGGGTCGATCTGCAGCCAGTCGGCCGGGCCGATCGCAGCCAGGGCCGCCACGACCCCTATCGCCAGGAGCACGAGCCCACAGATGAGGATCGGCACGCTCGCGGCGCCTGCGAAGAACCCGACGACGGCGGACGCGCCGAACACGATCGAGATCGCCGCGGCGGCCCAGGACTTGACGGTGCCGGCACGGCTCAGCGTCACGCGGGTCGCGCCCACCTCGGCATCGGACACGCAACAGACCCTACGGTGTCCGGCCGCCGACTACCCTGGGACCGACCTGCACCGATGTGAGGACTTCTGTTGTTCGACACGCTCTCCGACCGGCTCACCTCGGTCTTCAGCAATCTGCGCGGCAAGGGCCGGCTGTCCGAGGCCGACATCGACGCCACCGCACGCGAGATCCGCATCGCGCTGCTGGAGGCCGACGTGGCCCTTCCAGTCGTGCGCTCGTTCATCACCGCGATCAAGGATCGTGCGCGTGGCGAGGAGGTCAGCAAGGCGCTGAACCCCGCCCAGCAGGTCATCAAGATCGTCAACGAGGAACTGGTGCGGATCCTCGGCGGCGAGACCCGCCGGATGCAGTACGCGAAGAACCCGCCGACGGTGGTCATGCTCGCCGGCCTGCAGGGTTCCGGTAAGACCACCCTGGCAGGCAAGCTCGCCCGGTGGCTGCGCGAACAGGGCCACGCGCCGATGCTGGTGGCGTGCGACCTGCAGCGCCCGAACGCGGTCAACCAGCTGCAGATCGTCGGCGAGCGCGCCGGGGTCGCGGTCTACGCACCGCAGCCGGGCAACGGGGTCGGCGACCCGGTCGCTGTCGCGCGCGACTCGGTCGAGGTCGCGCGGCGGGCGCAGCACGACATGCTCATCGTCGACACGGCCGGCCGGCTGGGCATCGACACCGAGATGATGCAGCAGGCCGCGGACATCCGCGCCGCGGTCGACCCGCAGGAAGTGCTGTTCGTGGTCGACGCCATGGTCGGCCAGGACGCGGTCAACACCGCCGAGGCGTTCCGCGACGGCGTCGGGTTCACCGGTGTCGTGCTCACCAAGCTCGACGGCGACGCCCGGGGCGGCGCGGCGCTGTCGGTGCGCGAGGTGACCGGCCAGCCGATCATGTTCGCGTCCAACGGCGAGAAGCTCGAGGACTTCGACGTCTTCCACCCTGACCGGATGGCGTCACGCATCCTCGGCATGGGCGACATGCTCACCCTGATCGAGCAGGCGCAGAAGAGCTTCGACGAGGACGAGGCCGAGAAGATGGCCGCGAAACTCGCGGCCGGCAACCAGTTCACCCTCGAGGATTTCCTCGACCAGCTGATGGCGATCCGCAAGATGGGCCCGATCGGCAACATCCTCGGGATGCTGCCCGGCATGGGCCAGATGAAGGAAGCCATCTCCCAGGTCGACGACAAGGATCTCGACCGCACCGCGGCGATCATCCGCTCGATGACCCCCGCCGAACGCGAGAACCCGAAGATGATCAACGGCTCGCGTCGGCTGCGCATCGCGAACGGCTCCGGCGTCAAGGTCAACGAGGTCAACCAGCTCGTCGACCGGTTCTTCGAGGCCCGCAAGATGATGGGCCAGATGAGCGGCATGATCCCCGGCATGCGCAAGCGTTCGGCGACCAAGTCCTCCAAGAACAAGCGCAAGAACGCCAAGGGCAAGAAGGGCGGCCGGGGCCCGACGCAGCCGCGCATGCCCGCGGGATTCCCGGGCGGATTCCCCGGTGGGATGCCCGGCGGGATGCCGCAGCTGCCGCCCGGTCAGTTGCCGCCCGGCATGGACGAGCTGCCGGACCTGTCCAAGCTCAAGTTCCCCAAGCAGTAGCGGTCGTGCAGGACGCGCCGGCGGGCGTCGGGCCCGCGCTCGGCGGCTGAGCGGTCAGCCCGACACCGGTTCGCGCAGCGAATCGGCGACGTGCGCCGGCACGACGTCCAACCGCGCGAAGCGCCGGGTGAACCGGCCGGTGCCCGCGGTCAGCGAGCGCAGCGTGATCGGGTAGCGGACCAGCTCGGCATCGGGCACCTCGGCGTGCACCACCGTGCGTTCCATCCCGACCGGGGCGGTCTCGTCGGGAACGGTGCCGGTGACCCGCCCGCGGCGGCCGGACAGGTCGGACATGACGGCGCCGACGTGGGCGTCGGGCACGGTGATGTCGACCGCCGCGATCGGTTCGAGCAGCGCCGGGCCCGCGTTCGGGGCGGCGTCCTTGACCGCGAGGGCCCCGGCGGTCTGGAACGCGGCGTCCGAGGAATCGACGCTGTGTGCCTTGCCGTCGAGCAGGGTCACCCGCACGTCCACGACGGGAATGTGGTCGTGGCCCAGACCTTGTGCCAGCTGGGCCCGAACCCCCTTCTCGACCGAGCCGATGAACTGCGACGGCACCGCGCCGCCGACGACCTTCTCGGCGAACTCGACACCCGTGCCGCGGGGCAGCGGCTCCACCTCGACGTCGCACACGGCGTACTGCCCGTGACCGCCGGACTGCTTGACCTGCCGGCCGTGGCCCACCGCCCGCGCCGTCAACGTCTCGCGCAGCGCGATGCGCAGCGGCACCGTCTCGACGTGCGCGCCGGTCGCGCGCAGCCGCTCGAGAGCGACGTCGGCGTGCGCCTCGCCGAGACACCACAGCACCAGCTGGCCGGTGTCGGGACGCCGTTCCACCCGCAGCGTCGGGTCGCCCGCGGTCAGCCTGGCCAGCGCCTTGGCCAGGGCGTCTTCGTCGGCGCGGGTGGCCGCCTCGACCGCGACCGGCAGTTGCGGCTCGGGCATGTGCCACGGCTCGATCAGCAGCGGCGCCGCCTTGGCCGACAGCGTGTCGCCGGTCTCGGCGGTGCCCAGCCGGCCGATCGCGCAGATGTCACCCGCGACCGCCCGCTCGGTCGGGCGCAGCGTCGCCCCGAGGGGGGAGAAGATCTGGCCGACCTTCTCCTCGGCGTCGTGGTCGGGGTGGCCGCGCTCGCCGCCGCCGTGTCCCGAGATGTGCACGGCCGTCTCCGGCGTCAGCGTCCCGGAGAACACCCGCAGGATCGACAGCCGGCCGAGGTAGGGATCCACCGACGTGCGCACCACCTCGGCGACCAGCGCACCGGACGGGTCACAGGTGAGCGTGGGCGTCGGCGTGCCGTAGAGCGCCATCACCGCCGGCGGGTCGAGCTCGACGGGGGAGGGGAACCCGCCCACCAGCACCTCGAGCAGCTCGGCGAGCCCCAACCCGGTGGCCGCGCACACCGGCAGGACCGGGAAGAAGGTGCCGCGCGCGACGGCTGTCTCGAGGTCGTCGATCAGCACCTCCAGGGCGATCGCCTCGCCGCCGAGGTAGCGGTCCAGCAGCGATTCGTCCTCGCTGTTGTTGATGATCGCCTCGATCAGGGCGCCGCGCTGGGTCTCGATGTCGACCTGCGCGGTGAGGTCGGCCGACTCCTTGGGCGGGTAGCCCGCCCCGTAGTCGAAGCCGGTGCCGGACAGCAGCCCGACCAGGCCGTGCGGGGGCGTAGCGCTGTTGTCGTCGGGCCGACCCCCACCGACCGGGACGTAGAGCGGCAACACGTCCTGCCCGTCCGGGCCGCCGAACAGTCGCTGGCACCTGGCCAGCGTGGCGGGGTAGTCGGCGCGGGGGGCGTCCAGCCGGCTGATGACGACCGCGCGCGGCGTGCCGAGCGCCGCGCACTCCTCCCACAGCGACACGGTGATCGGGTCGACGTCGTCGGCGGCGGACACCACGAACAACGCGGCGTCGGCTGCCCGCAGTCCGGCCCGCAGCTCACCGGTGAAGTCGGGGTAGCCGGGGGTGTCGAGCAGGTTGACGATGACGTCGGTCGAGCTGCTGGCCCCGCCGGTGGCGGCGTCGGTGCAACGCAGCGGGCACACCGACAGCGCCACCGAGCGCTGCTGGGCGATCTCGACCGGGTCGTGGTCGCTGACCGTCGTGCCGTCGGCGATCGTGCCGGCCCGCGTCAGCTCACCGGTCGCGAGCAGCAGCGCCTCCACCAGCGTGGTCTTGCCCGCGCCGGAGTGACCCACGAGGGCGACGTTGCGGATCTTCTCGGGCCGGTCTGCGGTGTCGAACGTGGCTGCTCCGGTACGCGGTCCGGCCTTCTTGTTCGACATCCGCTGGCCCCCTGATGATCATCGCGGGTAAATCGCCGATTCCGGCATTCGACACCCGCGCGCGGTCCCGCGACAAGAGTCGACGGCCGGTTTACGGCGGGGCGACGGCGCTCGACCCGCGCTGCGGACCGATATCGTGGGACGACCAGTTGCCCAGCTCGACGCCCGATCGGATGCGAACTTCCAGCGTGCTGAACATCCATGCCCGTGCCGCCGTCTCCAAGGCGCTCGATCCGTTGGGTCACCGCCTGGCCGCCGCCGGCGTGTCGCCCAATGTCGTGACGACCGTGGGCACTGCCGGCGTGGTCGCCGCCGCCCTGATCTGCTACCCGCAGGGGTGGTTCTTCGGCGGCACCCTGATCATCTGGGCGTTCGTGATGCTCGACATGGTCGACGGTGCGGTGGCCCGGGCCGGTGGCACCGTGAGCCCGTTCGGCGGCGTCCTGGACTCCACCGGCGACCGCGCCGCCGACGCCGCCATCTTCGGCGCGCTGGTCTGGTACTTCGGCGAGCACGGTCAGCGCTTCCTGCTGCTCGCGGCGCTGCTGTGCCTGGTGCTCGGATCCATCACGTCCTACATCCGCTCGCGAGCCGAGGCCGCGGGCTTCAACGCCACGGTCGGCATCGCCGAGCGCGCCGAGCGGCTGATCATCGTGCTGGTCGGCACCGGGCTCACCGGCGCCCCGTTCCACGTGCCGTTCGTCCAGGCGATCGCGTTGTGGCTGCTGGTCGGGCTCTCGGCGATCACCGTCGGCCAGCGGCTGGTCGCCGTGCGGCGGCAGTCGCTGGATCGCCGTCACGAGACGGTGCCGCACTGATGTTCGCCGAGGCGCGCGGACGGGTCACCGACCGCGTGGTCGACCTCGGCTACGCAGCCGGTTGGGGCCTGGTCAAGTCCGTCCCCAACGGGCTGTCGCGACGCTGGTTCGACGCGGTGGCCGATGCTGCGACCGTGCGCAACGGCGGCGGCGCCCGGCAGCTGCGCACGAACCTGCGCCGGGTCGTCGGGCCGGACTGGACCGAGTTGCAGCTGGACGCACTGGTGGGCGCCGCGCTGCGCTCGTACTCGCGGTACTGGCGCGAGACCTTCCGGTTGCCGAAGATGGACAAGCGCGAGATCGCCGCGCGCGTCGACACGAACACGATCGGCGCCGAGCATCTGGACGCCGCGCTCGAGCGCGGCTCGGGGGCGGTGGTCGCCCTGCCGCACATGGGCAACTGGGACGTCGCCGGGATCTGGGCCGTCCACCACACCGGATCGTTCGCCACCGTCGCCGAGCGCCTCAAACCGGAGTCGCTGTTCGACCGGTTCGTCGAGTACCGCGAGGGGCTGGGCTTCGAGATCCTGCCGCTCACCGGCGGTGCGCGGTCGCCGCTGGAGGTACTGCGCGAGCGGCTGGCCCAGAACAAGGTGGTCTGCCTGGTCGCCGATCGTGATCTGTCGCGCCGCGGCATCGAGGTCGACTTCTTCGGCGAGCGGACCCGGATGCCCGGTGGTCCGGCGCTGCTCGCCGCCACCACCGGTGCACCGCTGCTCCCGGTGTCGCTGTGGTTCACGCCGGACGGGTGGGGGCAGCGGATCAATCCTGCGCTGCCGGTCCCCGAGGGCCGCCTGCGCGAGCAGGTGCCGGCGCTGACCCAGGCGGTGGCGAGCGTGTTCGAGACCGACATCGCCGCGCACCCGGCCGACTGGCACATGCTGCAGAAGCTGTGGTTGGCCGACCTGCCGCCGCGGCCGTCCGAGGCGGCCTGAGCCCGTGCGCATCGGCATCGTCTGTCCGTACTCGTGGGACATCCCCGGCGGGGTGCAGGCGCACGTCCGCGATCTCGCCGAGCAGCTCATCGGCCTCGGTCACCAGGTGTCGGTGCTCGCGCCGGGGGACGAGGACCTGCCCGGCCTCGCGCCCTACGTGGTGATGGCTGGCAAGGCCGTCCCGATCCCGTACAACGGCTCGGTCGCGCGCCTGCAGTTCGGCGTGGTCAGCGCCGCGCGGGTGCGGCGCTGGTTGCGCGACGGCGCGTTCGACGTCGTGCACGTGCACGAGCCGGCCCCGCCGAGCCTGTCGCTGCTCACCTGCATGATCCACGACGGACCGATGGTGGCGACCTTCCACGCCGCGACGGCGCGCTCCCGCTTCCTGGCCATGTTCGACACCGTGCTGCAGCCGTTCCTGGAGAAACTCGCCGGCCGGATCGCGGTGTCGGCGGCCGCGCGCACCGTCATCGTCGAGCACCTCGGCGCCGACGCGGTCGTGATCCCCAACGGCGTCGAGGTGTCGCACTTCGCCGCCGCGCACCCGCTCGACGGCTACCCCCGGCGCGGCGGCACGGTCGGCTTCGTGGGCCGCTACGACGAGCCGCGCAAGGGCATGGACGTGCTGGTCGGCGCGGTCGAGCGGCTGGCCGCCGACCGTCCCGACCTGCAGGTGGTCGTCGCCGGTCGCGGCGACCGGCAGGAGTTCCTCGACCGGCTGCCCGCGGGCCTCGCGCCGCGGTTCGCGATGCTCGGCCAGGTCAGCGAGGTCGACAAGGCCCGGATGCTGCGCAGTGTGGACGTCTACTGCGCGCCCAACACCGGGCAGGAGAGCTTCGGGGTCATCCTGCTCGAGGCCATGGCCGCCCGCGCGCCCATCGTCGCGAGCGACATCGACGCGTTCCGGCGGGTGCTGGACGGCGGGGCCGCGGGACAGCTGTTCGCCACCGGCGACCCGGTCAACCTCGCCGCAGCCCTGGGCGAGCTGCTCGACGACCCCGGCCGCCGCGACCAGCTGGTCGCGGCCGGGGACACCGCGGTCGCGCCCTACGACTGGCGCGTGGTCGTGCATTCGGTGCTTCGGGTGTACGAGCTGGCCATTGCCGGGGCAGGCTTCTCGGCCGACGGGTAGGGCGGGCCGCTAGGGTTCGGGGCCATGCTCCCGGTCGGCTGGCTCGTCGTCGCGGTCGTCGTGGCGATCCTGCTGTCGATGTGGGTGACGTTCACCCTGACCCGGCTGGACCGCCTGCATGCGCGCGTCGACGCCGCCCGCGCGGCCCTCGACGCGCAGTTGGTGCGCCGCGCCGCCGCGTTGCTGTACGTCGCGGAGTCCCCGCTGGCGCCACTGGCCGACGGCGAGCGCGCCGACTACCAGCAGATCGCGGTCGCCGGAACGACGGTCGACGGCGGCGCGCGCCGCGAACCGATCGAGAACGCGATCGGACGGGCCGTCACCCGCCTGGTCGCGAGCACCCAACTTCGTCCCGAGGCTGCCGAGGAGCTGAGAGAAGCGGCAGCCCGGGTGCAGGTCGCCCGTCGTTTCTACAACGATGCGGTGCGTGACACCCGTAGCCTGAGAGCCCGCCGGATGCCCCGCGCGCTGCACCTGGCCGGCCGCGTACCCCTGCCGCAGTTCTTCGACATCGACGACACCGAACCCGCCCCGTGAGGAGTGCCGCAGATGCATCGCTCGCCCGCCCAGCTCGCCGCCGTGGCGGCGAGCGCCGTCGCCCTGCTCACCGGCGGGTGCACCGGCAGCGCTTCGCCCGCGGCCAGCACCTCGGCCCCGGCGCCGACGACCCCGTCGGCCACGTCCGCCACGTCTAAGCCGAAACCCAAGCCGAAGCCCCCTGCCAAACACAAGAAGCAGGTCGCGAACGTCAATCCGCTGACCGGCGTCGGCGGCGTCCCGCACTCCCCGCTGATCGCGGTCAAGATCGACGACACCGCCCCCGGACGGCCGCAGGTGGGCATCGACAAGGCCGACGTTGTCTACATCGAGGCGGCCGAGGGCGGTCTGACCCGGCTCGCCGCGCTCTACGGCACCAACAAGCCGGTTGTCGGCTACGTGCGCAGCACCCGCCCGAGCGACCCGGACCTGCTGCTGCAGTACGGCAAGATCACCGAGGCCTACTCGGGCGGCGCGCACGACTCGCTGCCGCGGGTGCACCGTTCGGGCATCACGAGCTGGAGCAACGACGCGGGCGCGCCGTTCTACCGGCGGGTGTCCCGCGCGGCGTCCAGCTACATCAACCTGGTCCTGAACCTCCGGCACGTGGCGCGACACACGCACACCCCGCGACCGCGCAGCATCGGCTGGACGTTCGGCAAGCTCAAGGGCATCCACACCAGTCCGGCCTATGACATCCGCACGACAGTGACGGGGTCCTACAGCAGCGGCACACCGGTCGAGTTCAAGTACGACCGGAAGATCCACAAGTACGTGCGCTACATCGACGGGGTGCGCCAGCACGCTGCCGACGGCCGGCTCGTCTCGGCCCGCAACGTGATCGTGCAGTCGTGCCGCATCGTCGCGCACCGACAAGACACCGACGTCCTCGGCAACCCGTCGCAGTTCACCTACACCACCGGACACGGCAGCCTGCAGGTGTTCCGGTACGGCAAACGCATCAAGGGCTCCTGGACGCGCCGCAATCTGCATCGCGGCACGATCATGCGGGCGTTGAACGGCAGGCGCATCCCGCTCGCGCCCGGCAACACCTGGGTGGTGCTGATCCGCAAGGGCATCCCCGTCTCGAGTTGACCTGGCCCCCGTAGAATCGGGGCCATGCCCGAACTGCAGCCCGAACACACCCGCGGCAACGCCGTAGAACACTCGGTCGGTACGGCGCGCGTCAAGCGCGGGATGGCCGAGATGCTCAAGGGCGGCGTCATCATGGACGTCGTCACCGCCGAGCAGGCCAAGATCGCCGAGGACGCCGGCGCCGTCGCCGTGATGGCGCTCGAGCGGGTCCCCGCCGACATCCGCGCCCAGGGTGGCGTGTCGCGCATGAGCGACCCCGACATGATCGACAGCATCATCGGCGCGGTGTCGATCCCAGTGATGGCCAAGGCCCGCATCGGCCACTTCGTCGAGGCGCAGGTGCTGCAGGCGCTCGGCGTCGACTACGTCGACGAGTCCGAGGTGCTCACGCCCGCCGACTACGCCAACCACATCGACAAGTGGAAGTTCACCGTCCCCTTCGTGTGCGGGGCCACCAACCTGGGCGAGGCGCTGCGCCGCATCACCGAGGGCGCGGCGATGATCCGCTCCAAGGGCGAGGCCGGCACCGGCGACGTCTCCAACGCGACCACGCACATGCGCAACATCCGTCAGGAGCTGCGCCGGCTGCAGAACCTGCCCGAGGACGAGCTGTTCGTCGCCGCCAAGGAGCTGCAGGCCCCCTACGAGCTGGTCCGCGAGGTCGCGGCCGCCGGCAAGCTGCCGGTCGTGCTGTTCACCGCAGGCGGCATCGCCACCCCTGCCGATGCCGCGATGATGATGCAGCTCGGCGCCGAGGGCGTGTTCGTCGGCTCGGGCATCTTCAAGGCCGGCAACCCGGCCCAGCGCGCCGCCGCGATCGTCCAGGCGACGACGTTCCACGACGACCCGGACGTTCTCGCCAAGGTGTCCCGTGGCCTCGGCGAGGCGATGGTCGGCATCAACGTCGACGAGATCCCGCAGCCGCACCGCCTGGCCGAGCGGGGTTGGTAGCCGCCGGCTGCCGGTGGCGCCCGGGGTCTCACCCCGACCTGTCCGCGTCCGCAGTCCGTACTACATGTGTAGTACGGACCGCGAACGGCATCACCTCGGCGGAACTGTCGGACGGTCGTCCTAGCGTCGCCGGACATGGTGGACGTTCACGAACTGATCATGGCGAAGCTCGCCGAGCGCGACGCCGAGTGGGACGAGCACGACCGGCTCGAACAGTTGGTCCCTCGCGGGCGCAAGCGGGTGCCCGGGCCGACGACGGTGTATTCGATCCGGCTCGATCACGACGAGGTGCGGGCATTACAGATTCGAGCAGCGCGGGTCGGGGCGAAGCCGTCGACCCTCGCGCGCAATCTGATCCGCTGTGGGCTGTCGCTGCCGGTCGACGAGCAGCTGTCCGCGGTGGTCGACCGGGTCGACGCCGCGATGGAGGAGCTGCGCGCGTTCGTGCCGTGAGCGGGCGGGACGGGCAGCAGCCGTGACGACGATCGGGATCTTCGCGTTGCAGGGCGACGTCCGCGAGCACGCCCGCGCGCTCGAGGCGGCCGGCTGCGCGGCAGTGCCGGTGCGCCGACCGACCGAGCTCGAGCGCGTGGACGGCCTGGTGCTGCCCGGCGGCGAGTCGACCACGATGATCAAGCTGGCGCGCACGTTCGGGCTGCTCGAGCCGTTGCGCGAGCGGGTCCGCGACGGTCTGCCCGTGTACGGCTCGTGTGCGGGCATGATCCTGCTGGCCGACCGGGTCGACTCGGCCGGCTCGCCGCTGGCCGAGACGATCGGCGGGCTGGACATCACGGTGCGGCGCAACGCCTTCGGCCGGCAGGTCGACTCCTTCGAGGAGGACGTCGCCCTCGACGGCATCGAGGGCGGGCCGGTGCACGCGGTGTTCATCCGCGCCCCGTGGGTGCAGCAGGTCGGCCCGTCCGCGACCCCGCTCGGGCACACCGCCGCAGGGCACGTCATCGCCGTGCGGCAGGGCGCGCTGCTGGCCACCTCTTTCCACCCCGAAGTCACCGGCGACGGCCGGGTGCACGAGTACTTCTGTGCGATGGTCGCGGCCGCCTCGTGAGCAGGTTCCCTTGAGCAGGCGTCCGGTGAGCGGCCGCCCGCAGCTGGTGGTCGCGGCGCTGTTCGCCCTCGCGGTCGCGGCGGTCGCGATCCTGATCGCGGCGGCCCACGTGCAACCGGTCGGCCACGGCAGCCCGGCCGGGCACGGGAACGGCGCAGGTGACGGACCCAACTTCGTAGTCACCCAACCGCCGCAGCCCTCCGCCAGCCCGGCCGATCCTCGACACGCACAGGCCAACCCGCTTCTGGCGGTCGTCCTGGTGGCCGGCCTGCTCGCCGTGCTGGCCGGCATCCTGATCGTCATCTGGGCCGTCATCAGCACCCTGCGCCACCGCCGCCTGTCGGTGAATCTGCGCGCCCGGCGTCCGGCGCCCGTTGAACCCGCCCCGCACGCCGTCGTCGACCTCGACGGCGCCGTCGACCGGGCCCTGGGCGAGCTCGGTGCAGGCGGGCCGGTCGACGACGCGATCATCCGGTGCTGGTTGCAGCTGGCGGCGGCCGCCGACGCCGCCGGGGTGCGGTCCGACGTCTCGGACACCCCAGAGGAGGCGGTCGGTCGGATGCTGGCGGCCGGCGGCGTGCCGGCCGAACCGCTGCGCCGGCTCGCCGACCTCTACCGCGAGGCGCGGTTCTCGCGGCACCGGATGACCGAGGCCGACGTCGTCGCCGCCCGCGCCGCGCTGACGAGCATCGTCGACGACCTGCGGCAGGGCAGTGCCGTTGCCGACTGACCCCGACGGCCGGCCGCTGTCGCCGGCCCAGCGACGCCGCCAGGATCTCGGCCTGCTGGCGCGCTTCGGCGCGTCCGGTCTTGTCCTGGCACTGGTCGGCGGCATCGCCACGCGGCAGTCCGGGCTGGTCACCCCGCCGTGGGTCGTCGCCGTCGCGTGCTTCACCGGTGTGCTCCTGCTCGCCCTCGGCGCGCTGGCCGTCCGCGGGTACGAACCCCCGCCCGGGCGCCCGGTCGCACTCGTGCCCCGCCCGCCGACCGACCGCGAAGCCGGTGGCCTGCGGCGCGTCGAGCGCATCGTCGACACCGGGCTGCGCGAGGTCGACCGCTTCAACCTGCGCGTGCGCCCGTGGCTCATCGAGCTCGCCGAATCGCGGCTGCGCCATCGCGGCGACACCGACCTGCACCACGACCCCGACAAGGCCCACGACCTCCTGGGAGGATCCCTATGGCAGCTCACCCAGCAGCCGCTGACGACCGCGCCGACGCGAGCGGAACTGGCCGAATGGATCGCCCGGCTGGAGGCGCTGTAGCCGCGGTAGACGCGGTGGCCGACGTCACCCGGCTGTGCCGGGACGTGCTCGACCAGGTCGAGCGGGCCATCGTCGGCAAGCGGGCCGCGCTCGAGCTGGTGCTCGCGGGCGTGCTCGCCGGCGGCCACGTGCTGTTGCAGGACAGCCCCGGCCTGGGCAAGACCCTGGCCGCGCGCACCCTCGCCCAGACCCTCGGGCTGCCGTTCCGCCGCGCGCAGTTCACCCCCGATCTGCTGCCCGCCGACGTCACCGGCTCCTTCGTCTGGGACCAGAAGGTCAGTGAGTTCCAGTTCCGCCAGGGCCCGCTGTTCGCCGGGCTGCTGCTCGCCGACGAGATCAACCGCACTCCGCCGAAGACGCAGTCGGCGCTGCTCGAGGCGATGCAGGAGCGTCAGGTCACCGTCGAGGGCACCACCTTCGCCCTCGACCGGCCCTTCCACGTCATCGCAACCGCCAACCCGATCGAGTACGAGGGCACCTACCCACTGCCGGAGGCACAGCTCGACCGGTTCCTGCTGCAGGTGTCCTTCGACTACCCCGAGGCCGAGGACGAGGTGCGGGTGCTCGGCAACCGGATCGGGCGCGCCCGCGAGGAGGTCGAGGTCGAGCAGGTCACCGACGCGGCCGGGCTGCTGGGGGCGCAACAGGTCGTCGAGTCCGTCGAGGTCGACCCGAGCGTGCAGCGCTACTGCGTGGCCCTCACCCGGGCCACCCGTGAATCCAGCCAGGTGCTGCTGGGCGCCTCGCCGCGCGGATCGCTGGCCCTGGTGCTCACGGCCCGCGCCCGCGCGGTCATCAACGGACGCGACTACGTCGTGCCCGAGGACGTCAAGGCGGTCGCCGTCGCCGCGCTCGCGCACCGGATCACGCTGCGGCCGGAGGTGTGGATGCGCGACGTCGGTGGGGTCGACGTCGTCCGCACGGTGCTCGGTCACGTCCCGGCGCCCGCGGCGCAGGACGCCAGGCCCGACCCAGCCCGGCCGTGACCGTCGCCTGGCGCCCCAGCATCGCGCTGTTCGCCGCCGCCGGGACGGCCGGGGTGCTGCTGTTCGGTGGGGTGGCCCTGCACCGTCCCGACCTCATCGCGCTGGGTGCGCCGCTGCTGGTGTGGCTGCTCGTGCAGGTGGCCCGCGCCGGCGAGGGCCAACTGCGGGTCCGCCTGCGCGGCGCCGCGGCCACCCTGCTGGAGGACCAGGGGACGCTGGCGCGGGCCCGTATCGCCACGCCTGCGGGCACCGACCTGCTCACGGTCTCCTACGTGCCGGGGGAGTGGCTGGGCTCGCCGGATCCGCCCGACGCGGTCGTCGCAGCACGTCCCGACGAGACGCTGGTCGAATTCGAGGTGACCGCGCGACGCTGGGCGCGCACGTCGATCGGCCTGGTGCAGGTGACCGCGTGGGCGGGTCAGGGCCTGTTCTGGCAGGAGCGCGACAGCACCGGGCAACCGCTGAAGATCCTGCCCTACCGCGAGCGGTTCTCCGTCGGAGATGCCCTGCCGGTGACTACCGGTCTGGTCGGGGCGCACCGCTCGCGCCGGCCGGGCGAAGGCACCGACCTCGCCGGTGTCCGGCCCTTCCAGGTGGGCGACCGCCTCAAGCGGATCAACTGGCCGGTGTCGCTGCGCACCGGCGCCCTGCACGTGAGCGCCACCGTCACCGATCTCGACGCGACCGTGATGATCGTGCTGGACAGCTCGACCGACCTCGTGCCGGGCGACGACCCGGCGCGGCTCGGCGGAACGCTGGACACCGCCGTCCACGCCGCCGCAGCCCTGGCCGAGCACTACCTGCGCGCCGGCGACCGGGTCGGGCTGATCGACGACGGCCCGGCCACCCGAACCGTGCTGCCCGCCGCCGGACGGGCCCACCTCGACCGCATCGTGGACGCGCTCATCGGCGTGAACACCACCACGGGCCGGCGGACCGCGCCGCTGCACCTGGCGAACCTGCTGAGCCGCATCGCGCCCCGCGCCATGGTCATCCTCATCACCCCGCTGCTGGAACAGGCCCGGCCGGAACTGGCCGTCGAGATCGCCCGCTCCGGCCACACCGTGCTCGTGGTGGACAGCCTCGGCGACTACGCCGCGAACGGGCCGCCGGGCTCGACCGCCGACCTCGCCTGGCGGCTGCAGAAACTGCAGCACGACGCCGACGTCGACCGGCTCGCCGACGCCGGGATCGCGGCCGTGCGCTGGCAGGGCAGCGGTGCCCTGAACACCGCGCTGGTCCGGCTCAGCCGGGCCGCGGCCGCCCCGAGGCTGCGCCGATGACCACCTACTGGACGCGCTACCGCGGCGTGCCGCTCGCCGTGCGCGCGGTCGTGGTCGCGGCGGGCCTCGCCCTGCTGGTGCTGCCCGGCGCGCTGCACCCCGTCCCGTTCCTGATCACCCTGGCGGGCCTGGCCGCGGCGGTGGCGTGGCCACGCACCGTCGGTGTCACGGTGCTCTCGGCCGGCTTCGTGATCGCGTGGCTCGCCGCCGGCGGCTGGGCCCACAGCCTGCCGGTCGCTCGCACGGTGCCCGCCGCCGCAGCGCTCTACGTCGCGCACGTCTCGAGCGCCCTCGCCGCCGCCGCCCCGCTAGGCGCGCGGGTCGAGCGGCCCGCGCTGCTGCGCTGGCTGCGCGGCTGCCTGTGGCCGGTGCTCGGCGCGGCGCTCGTCGTCGCCGTCGACCTCGCCCTGCCGCGCCGCACCGGCGCCGCCGCGCTCGAGGTGGCGGGCCTGGCCGGGGTGCTGCTACTCGGCGCCGCAGCGGTCTGGGCAGTGCGCCGTCGCGTCGCTGGCTAGGATCGAGGCAGCACAGCGTTTGTCCCAGAAGTTGTCGGCGAAGGACGGAACCTCGACGTGAGCGGCCATTCCAAGTGGGCCACGACCAAGCACAAAAAGGCGGTCATCGACGCCAAGCGCGGCAAGCTGTTCGCCAAGCTGATCAAGAACATCGAGGTGGCGGCCCGCACCGGCGGTGGTGATCCCGACGGCAACCCGACGCTGTACGACGCGATCCAGAAGGCGCGCAAGAACTCCGTCCCGGTCGACAACATCGACCGGGCGGTCAAGCGCGGCTCGGGAGCCGAGGCCGGCGGCGCCGACTGGCAGACGATCATGTACGAGGGCTACGGGCCCAGCGGGGTGGCCGTGCTGATCGAGTGCCTCACCGACAACCGCAACCGCGCGGCGTCCGAGGTCCGCACCGCGATGACCCGCAACGGCGGATCGATGGCCGACCCCGGCTCGGTGTCCTACCTGTTCAGCCGCAAGGGTGTCGTGCTGGTGCCGAAGAACGACCTCGGCGAGGACGACGTGCTCACCGCGGTGCTCGATGCCGGCGCCGAAGAGGTCAACGACCTCGGCGACAGCTTCGAGGTGGTCTCCGAGGCGGCCGACCTGGTGGCGGTGCGTACCGCGCTGCAGGACGCCGGGATCGACTACGACTCGGCCGACTCCTCGTTCCTGCCGAGCGTGCAGGTGCCGCTGGACGAGGACGCCGCGCGCAAGGTGTTCCGCCTGGTCGAGGCCCTCGAGGATTCCGACGACGTGCAGAACGTGTTCGCGAACTTCGATGTCAGCGACGAGGTGCTCGAGGCGGTCGGCGCCGACTGAGTTCCGGCTACAGCCGGAGGATCGCCGTCCGATAGGGAACGTCGTGGAATCCGTCCCGACCTCGACCGCCTTCGACGAGGCCTCCCGTGCGGTGGTCGCATACCTGAGCCAGGTTGCGCCGCTGGGCATGTGGACGGTGACCCGCTACGACGGCGAGCGCCAGGTCTACCTGACGCTGGCCGGCAGCGGGCACTCCCTGCAGCCCGGTGACAGCGTGCCGTGGTCGGACACGCTGTGCCGGTACTCGGTCAGCGGGGTGGCGCCGCCGGTCGTCGCCGACGCCGCGGCCGACCCGGTCTACCGCGACACCGAGCCGGTGCGCTCCGGGGCCGTGGCGACGTACGTGGGGCTGCCGATCCGCGGCGCGGACGGCGCGGTGTTCGGCACCCTGTGCGGCGCCGACCGCGCTGTGCACCCGTCGATCCCCGGCCAGCAGCCGCTGCTCGACCTGCTCGCCACCCTGCTCGGGCACGTGCTCGACGCCGACCTCGCCCGCGCGTCCGCCCGCCGTGACGCCGCGCTCGCCGAGACCCTGTCCGAGACCGACGTGCTCACCGGGCTGCGTAACCGCCGCGGCTGGGACCGCCTGCTGGCACTGCAGGACGAGCGGTGCACGGTGTTCGGTGAGCCGGCAGCGGTGTTCGTGATCGACCTGGACGGCCTGAAGCGGGTGAACGACACCGCGGGCCACGCCGCGGGCGACACGCTGATCCGGCACGCGGCGGCGGCGCTGCACGCGGTCGTGCGTTCGCAGGACGTCGTGGCCCGCCTCGGCGGTGACGAGTTCGCCGTGCTCGCCGCGGTGACCGCGACGGAGGCGGCGGCGCTCGCCGCCCGGCTGGACGAGCGGCTGGCCGCAGCCGGGGTTGCCGCGTCGATCGGGATGGCCGCGGTGTCGCTGCGCAGCGGCTGCCACGCCGCGTGGGCCGCGGCGGACGAGGCGATGTACGCGACCAAGGTCGCCCGGCCCCGGCGCAGCGAGCCGGTGTAGCGGTTCGTCAGCGGGTGACGCCGGCGAGGTGCCGGGCGACGAACCGTAGCTGGGCCGGCGCCTGCGAGCGCCAGAAGTCGGCGTCGTGGCCGCCCGGCTCGATGCCGCCGGCCGGCGTCGGGTGCAGCCGCGCCCGCAGGTCGCGGGTGATCGGGGCGAACCCGTCGGCGGCGCCGCAGTCGATGCGCAGCGCGATCCCGCGCAGGCCGGCCAGACGCCGGGCGCCGAAGATCGTGTGCGCCGCGAAATCGGCCGCGTCGTCAAAGGCTCCCTCGACGGTCTGCCCGGCCTTGTGCCAGATCGCCGGACTCTCGGCCACCATCACCGCGACCCGGGCGCGGGTGAGCCGTTCGGCGAGGTACAACGCGCCGTAGCCGCCCATCGACGCGCCGAGCAGCCCGATCCGGCGCACGTCCAGGCCGAGCCCGGCCAGCAGCGGCAGGAACTCGTGCACGATCATCCCGGCCGGGTCGGTGCCGCGCCGCGGGTGCCAGTACTCGTGGTCGCCGCCGTCGGCCGCGGCGATCGCGAACGGTGCCGCGCCGTGGTTCACCGCGTCGGCCAGAAAGTTGTCCAGGTGCAGCCCGCCGAAGGCGACGTCGTGGTCGCCGCTGCGGGTGTGCAGGAACACCAGCACCGGCAGGCGGCCGGACTGCGGCGGCTGTCCTGGCGGGAAGGACACCGCCCAACCCACGTCGGTGTGCCGGTAGCGGGATTGGAAGCTGCCGCTGCGCATCGCCCCGGTCGACACGTCCGGCACGCCGTCCGGCAGTCCGGCGCAGCCGCCGAGCGCCAGCATCCCGCTACCGAAGGCGGCGCCGAGCAGCGCGGCCCGACGGCTGATCATGCGGGGTTCTTCACCCAGAACTGGAAGAACTCGTGCCCGATGAGCCACAGGATCCGGCTGACCCCGCTGCGGTCGTAGATCGCGTTCGCGAGATCGAAGAAGGCGTTGTTCAGCGTCTGGAACTGCAGCAGCACGATGACGCCGATCATGCCCCACGGCTTGATCCGGTCGGCGAAGCGGCGGGTGTCCCGGTCGAGGTAGGGCTCGAGGATCGCGTAGCCGTCCAGCCCGGGGATCGGCAGCAGGTTCAACACCGTCGCGGTGACCTGCAGGAAGCCGAGGAAGGCCAGCGCCGACCAGAACCGCAGGTGCTGCGAGTCCTGCTGGTTGCGCACGATCAGCAGCAGCACGATCGCGAACACCGCATTCGTAGCCGGCCCGACCGCGGCCGCGATGCTCTGCCCCCGCTTACTGCGGAACGCGTGCGGGTGCAGGTACACCGCCCCGCCGGGCAGGCCGATGCCGCCCTGGACGATGAAGAACAGCGGCAGGACGATCGACAGCAGCGGGTGGGCGTACTTGAACGGGTTCAAGGTCAGGTAACCCGCGGCCTCCACCTCGCGGTCGCCGGCGCGGTAGGCGGCGTAGGCGTGGGCGAACTCGTGCAGGCACAGCGACACGACCCAGCCGGCAACGACGAACAGGAACACCCCGAGGTCGCCGAGCCGCGAGCCGGTGCCGGTCTCGGACCACGCGAGCACCCCGCCGCCCGCGCACACCGCGATGAACGCGAGGAACAGCGGGCTCGGTCGCACCGCGCGGCGGCGGCGCCGCTTGCTCAGGTCGTACACCGGCATGGCCACGACGGTACGGGGCGCGGCGTGTCTGCCGTCGCAGCGACGCGGCGCCGCCTACGCTGATTCGATCGAACGACCGTTCGATCAGAACGACCGCCCGGAAGGTGGCCCGCGTGCGCGTGCTCGGTGTCGACCCGGGGATGACCCGGTGCGGGATCGGGGTGGTCGACGGCGCCCCGGGGCGCCCGCTCGCCGCCGTCCACGTCGAGGTGGTGCGCACCGACGCCGCCGCCGACATCGGGGTCCGGCTGGTGGCGCAGGCCGACGCGATCGCGGCCGCGATCGAGAAGTTCCGGCCGGACGTCGTCGCCGTCGAGCGGGTGTTCAGCCAGCACAACGTCCGCACCGTCATGGGCACCGCACAGGTGGCGGGGCTGGCGATCGTCGCGGCCACGCGCGCCGGCGTGCGGGTCGCGATGCACACCCCGAGCGAGGTCAAGGCGGCGGTCACGGGCTCGGGCACCGCCGACAAGGCACAGGTGGGCGCGATGGTCACCCGACTGCTGCGGCTGAGCGAGATGCCGCGGCCGGCCGACGCCGCCGACGCGCTCGCGCTGGCGATCTGTCACGTCTGGCGCGGGCAGGCCCAGTCCCGGCTCGCGAGCGCGGTTGCGAGGATTGGGCGATGACCGAGTTCGTCCTCGACCCCGAGACCCTGCACGAGGTGTATGCAGACCCCGACGCCGTGCGCGGCCGAGTGCAGCAGCTGCGCGCCGAGGTGCGTGACGCCCTCGACGCCATCGACGAGCTGCGGGCGCGCGGGGACCTCGTCGAATACCTGCGCGGGCTCGGCGAGCTCGACGACGCGCTCACCGAGGCGCGCCGCGCGGTCGACCGCGCCGACATCGCCGGCAACGGCGCGCAGCAGCACACCGCCCGGCTGCGCCTGGCCCACGTCCAGCAGCGGCGCGGCGACTTCGCCGAGTCGAACATGATCTTCACCGAGCTGCTCGCGGTCGCCGGGCAGTTCGGGCCGGTCATCGAGGCCTTCACCCACCAGCACGCCGGCTACAACGACTACGAGCAGCAGCACTGGGCGGACGCACAGACTCACTTCGCCCGGGCGCTGGAGCTGCGCGAAGAACTCGAGCTCGACGACGCGGAGCTCGCGCGGGTGGCACTGGCGGCCGCCCGCCGCCACCTGGGGGACACTTCGTGATCGCGAGCGTGCGCGGCACGGTCGCCGCCCTCGGCCCGGACGGCGCGGTCGTCGAGGTCGGCGGGGTGGGCCTGTCGGTGTCCTGCTCGCCCGGCACGCTCGCCCGGTTGCGGGTCGGCGAGGCGGCCCGCCTGGCCACCAGCCTGGTGGTGCGCGAGGACTCGCTCACCCTGTACGGCTTCGCCGACGACGACGAACGGGCGCTGTTCGAGCTGCTGCAGACCGCCAACGGTGTCGGTCCCAAGCTCGCCCAGACGATGCTCGCGGTGCATCCGCCGCGAGAGCTGCGCCGGGCCATCGCCACCTCGGACTACGCGTCGCTCACCGCCGTCCCCGGGATCGGCCGCAAGGGTGCCGAGCGCATCGTCATCGAGCTGCGCGACCGCATCGGCGCCATCGACGGCAGCGACTCGCAGGCGCTGCCGGCCGGCATCACCGCGATCTCGCCGTGGCGCGACCAGCTCGCGCACGCCTTGGCCGGGCTGGGCTTCACCGGGCGCGAGGCCACCGACGCCATCGAGGTGGTCGCCGCCGATGCGGGCGAGGCGCCGGACGTGTCCGCCCTGCTGCGCCGCTCCATCCAGCTGCTCGGACGCGCGCGTTGACCGAACCCGCCGAGGACCTCGTCAGCCCGCTGCCGGCGCTCGCCGAGCGCGACGTCGAAGCGAGCCTGCGGCCCAGGTCGCTGGGCGAGTTCGTCGGCCAGCCGAAGGTCCGCGAGCAGCTGCAGTTGGTGCTCGAGTCGGCACTGCGACGAAACCGGCCGCCCGATCACGTGCTGCTGTCGGGCCCGCCCGGACTGGGCAAGACCAGCCTGGCGATGATCGTGGCCGCCGAGCTGGGCGCGCCGATCCGGGTCACCAGCGGCCCGGCGATCGAGCGGGCCGGCGACCTCGCGGCCCTGCTCACCAGCCTCGCCGAGGGCGAGGTGCTGTTCATCGACGAGATCCACCGCATCGCCCGTCCGGCCGAGGAACTGCTCTACATGGCGATGGAGGACTTCCGCGTCGACGTCGTGGTGGGCAAGGGGCCCGGCGCCACCGCCATCCCGCTCGACCTCGCGCCGTTCACCCTGGTCGGCGCGACCACCCGTGCGGGCCTGCTGACCGGGCCATTGCGTGACCGATTCGGGTTCACCGCGCACATGGACTTCTACGAGCCCGACGAGCTGGAACTGGTCCTCTACCGCTCGGCGCAGCTGCTCGAGGTCGCCATCGACACCGGCGGCGCCGCCGAGATCGCCTCCCGCTCGCGCGGCACGCCGCGCATCGCGAACCGGCTGCTGCGGCGGGTGCGCGACTACGCCGAGGTCCGGGCGGACGGGCGGGTCACCGCCGACATCGCGCATGCCGCACTGGCCGTCTACGACGTCGACCAGCTGGGGCTGGACCGGCTCGACCGGGCCGTGCTGGACGCCCTGGTGAGCCGCTTCGGCGGCGGGCCGGTCGGCGTCGGCACGCTCGCCGTCGCGGTCGGCGAGGAGGTCGAGACCGTCGAGGAGGTCGCCGAGCCGTTCCTCGTGCGGGCCGGACTGCTCGCCCGGACCCCGCGCGGGCGGGTCGCGACCCCGGCCGCCTGGGACCACCTGGGGCTCACCCGCCCCGGCAGCACCGGACCCACACTGTTCGACGCGTAGGTTCAAAGGGTGGTCTGGCCGTATGTCGTCATCTTCGTCCTGCTGGGCGCGATGCTGTTCATGAGCGTCCGCAACCGCAAGCGGGCGATGAGCGAACAGGTCGAACGCGCCGAACGCATCGCGGTCGGCACCGAGGTCATGACCACCTCCGGCCTCTACGGCACCGTGGTGAGCAAGAACGACGACGGCTCCGTGCAGCTGTCGATCGCGCCCGGGGTCGAGGTGAAGTGGGCCACCGCGGCCCTGCGCGACGCGCCCTCACTGGCCGAGGGCTACCGGCGGGGGATCACCGGCTGAGATCTTTCCTAACCCCGTCGGTCATACTGATGCACCGGGTCGCAGCACCCGTAAACAACGCTGCCCGTCGAGCGTGCGCCGTGCGCACGTAGGTCGAGTCGAATTAGGAGAGCATTCCCCGTGGCACCACCCGCCGGAACGCTGCGCGTCGGGCGTTACTTCCTCGCCCTGCTGGCGCTCCTCGCTCTCCTGTACTCGATCGTCTTCTTCGGCAGCCGCGCGACGCCGAAACTGGGCATCGACCTCGTCGGCGGCACCGAGGTGCGCTTCACCGCCAAGACGCTGAACGGGCAGGTTCCGCCCGCCTCGAGCATGTCCGAGGCCCGCCAGATCCTGTCCGAGCGCGTCAACGGCACCGGCGTCACGCAGGCCACCGTCGCGCAGCAGGGCAACGACCAGCTCGTCGTCGACATTCCCGGCCAGGACGCCACCAACATCACGAACCTCGGCGCGGCCGCCGTCCTCAACTTCCGCGGCGTGGTCGCCGCGCCCGTCCCGGTCACCTGCGGTTCAGCCGCGACCGGGCCGGCCGGCACCACCCCGAGCGGGTCGCCCTCGGGCAGCACGACGCCGTCCGCACCCTCGTCGAAGCCTGCGAAGGCCTCGCCGGCCCCGTCGCACTCCGGCGCGGCCGCCGGCGTCCGGCCGCTCGCCGCGAAGCCGAGCGGGTCGAAGACCGCGCCGGCCACCAGCAAGGCACCGGCGAAGACGCCGGCGCCGGGTTCGAGCACGCCGAGCGTTGCGCCGAGCTCGCCGGTCACGCCGACCCCGGCGGCCAAGTGCAGCAAGACCTCGGTCAGCGACGCCGCCAAGGCCGGCGGCTTCACCGTCCCGCTGACCGACACCGACTTCGCAAAACTGCCCCAGCAGCAGCAGACCGCCTTGTTGCAGGGCCTCTCATCGTTCGACTGCAAATCGGCGCAGACCGAGCCGGACGTGCCGAAGAACTACTTCATCGCGTGTGCGCCTGGTAGCGAGTACGGCTCGACGGCGAAGAACATCGCTTTCCTGCTCGGGCCGGTGATCGTCGCCGGTCACGAGATCGACACCGCCACCGCGCTCGCCCCCAACGCCCAGCAGGGCCAGTTCCAGTGGTCGGTGCAGCTGTCGCTGAAGGGCTCCGGCCAGTCGGCCTGGGCGACCTACACCAGCAACCACAACGTCGCGGGCAGCCAGAACTCGCCGAGCGTCACCGGCTGCCAGGCGAGCACGACCGCCTGCGCCAACTACGTTGCCTTCACCCTCGACGGCCAGGTGATCTCGGCGCCGGTGAACCTGCAGGCGATCAACGGCCAGAACACCCAGATCACCGGCAACTTCGACTCCACCTCGGCCAACGACCTCGCCAACAAGCTGAAGTTCGGCGCGCTGCCGCTGTCGTTCACCGCGGACAAGGCGATCACCGTCTCGGCGACGCTCGGTACCGCGCAGCTCAAGGCCGGCCTGCTCGCCGGCGGCATCGGGCTGATCCTCGTGGTCATCTACTCGCTGATCTACTACCGCGCCCTGGGCCTGGTGACGATCGCGTCGCTGGTCGTGTCCGGCCTGCTCACCTACGGCGCGCTGGTCATGCTCGGCACCCAGATCGGCTTCACGCTGAGCCTGGCCGGCATCGCCGGTTTCATCGTCGCCGTCGGTATCACCGCCGAC
>DATBTJ010000010.1:0-24265 GCA_036559305.1 Jatrophihabitans sp. | reverse complement strand
GCGGCGTCGGCGCCGTCGACGATGCGGTGGTCGTAGGACAGCGCCAGGTAGACCATCGAGCGAACCGCGATCGTCTCGCCGAGGTTGTTGTCCTCGACGACGACGGCACGCTTGACGACCGCGCCGGTGCCGAGGATGGCGACCTGCGGCTGGTTGATGATCGGGGTGTCGAACAGCGCGCCCCGGCTGCCGGTGTTGGTGAGGGTGAAGGTGCCCCCGCCGAGCTCGTCCGGGCTGACCTTGTTGTCGCGGGTCCGCGCGGCGAGATCGGCGATCTTGCGCGCGACGCCGGCGAGGTTGAGGTCACCCGCGTTGTGGATCACCGGCACCAGCAGGCCGCGGTCGGTGTCCACCGCGATGCCGAGGTGCTCGGCATCGTGGTAGGTGATCTCCTTCTTCTCGACGTCGACGCTGGCGTTGACGACCGGGTGCGCCTTGAGCGCCTCGATCGCTGCGATCGCGAAGAAGGGCAGGAACGACAGCTTGACGCCCTCGCGGGCCTCGAAGTCGCCCTTGGCCTGGGCGCGCAGCCGCGCGATCCTGGTGACGTCGACCTCGACGACCGTGGTCAGCTGCGCGGAGACCTGCAGCGACTCGACCATGCGCGCGGCGATCACCTGGCGCATGCGCGACATCGGCTCGACCGAACCACGCTGGTGGGTCGCCGCGGCCATCGCGGTGGCCGCGGCCGCGGGCTTGTCGGTCGGGCCGCTGGCCGCCGTGGCAGCAGCGGGCTGCTGCGCCGAGCGCGACTCCTGCTCGGCCTGGGCGGCCTTCGCCGCCTCAGCCGCGGCGAGCACGTCGGACTTGCGGATCCGGCCGCCGACCCCGGTGCCCTGCAGGGCGTTCAGGTCGACACCGTGCTCGCTCGCCAGCTTGCGGACCAGCGGGGTGACGTAGGTGCCGGCCACCTCGTCCTCGTCGTCGTCCGCGGCGTGCTGCGGCGTGGACTGCTGCGGTGCCGGTGCAGCAGCTGGAGCCGGTGCGGGTGCCGGTGCAGCGGCCGGTGCGGGCGCTGGTGCGGGTGCCGGTGCAGACTGGGCGGCTGGGGCCTGCCGGGGTTCGGGTTCCGGCTCCGGCTCGGGCTCAGGTTCTGGTTCGGGTTCGGGTTCGGGTTCGGGTTCGGGTTGTGCTTCCGGTTCGGCGGCCTGCTCGCCGGCACTGTCGTCGGCCGAACCGCCGTCCCCACCGGCTTCGCCGGCCTCGCCGATGACCGCGAGTTCCACGCCGATCTCGACCGTCTCGTCCTCGGCGACCTTGATCGAGAGCACGGTGCCGGACGCGGGCGAGGGCACCTCGGTGTCGACCTTGTCGGTGGACACCTCGAGTAACGGCTCGTCGGCGTCGACGTGGTCACCCTCGCTCTTCAGCCAGCGGGTCACCGTCCCCTCGGTGACGCTCTCACCGAGGCGGGGCATGGTCACGGACGTCGCCATCGACGCGGCTCCTTATGCAGGTAGGTAGGGGTGATCAGTCGTGCACGTGCAGGGGCTTGCCGGCCAGCAGCAGATGGGCCTCGCCGATCGCCTCCGACTGGGTCGGGTGCGGGTGGATCAGCTGGGCAACCTCACCGGCCAGGGCCTCCCAGTTGTAGATCAGCTGTGCCTCGGCGATCAGCTCACCGACGCGGTCGCCCACGATGTGGATACCCACGACCGTGCCGTCGTGAAGCGCGACGAGTTTGACCGCGCCCTTGGTGTTGAGGATCGCCGACCGGCCGTTGCCGGACAGGTCGTAGGTGACGGTCTTGATCGCGTCCTGGCCGTGCTTCTCGACGGCCTGCTTCTCGCTGAGCCCGACCGACGCGACCTCGGGGGAGGAGTAGGTGATGCGCGGGACGCCGGCGTAGTCGATCGGGACGACCGGAAGCCCGGCGATGTGCTCGGCGGCGAGGATGCCCTCGGCGAAGCCGACGTGGGCGAGCTGCAGGTGCGGCGCGCCGCCGATGGAGATCAGGTCACCCACCGCATAGACGCCCTCGACCGAGGTGCGCAGGAGCTCGTCGGTGATGACGAACCCGCGCTCGATCGTGACCCCCTGTTCCTCGTAGCCGAGGTTCGCCGAGGTCGGACCGCGGCCGACCGCGACCAGCAGCACCTCGGCCTCGAGCGTCTCGCCGCCCTCGAGGTGCACGCGCACGCCGTTGTCGGTGTGCTCGACCTTCTCGAACCGCACACCGAGCTTGAAGCCGATCTTGCGGCGGCGGAAGGCGCGCTCGAGCAGCTTGGAGTTCGCTTCGTCCTCGGTCGGGACGAGGTGCGGCAGCGCCTCGACGATGGTGACCTCGCTGCCGAAGCTCGTCCAGGCCGACGCGAACTCGCAGCCGATCACGCCGCCGCCGAGCACGATCGCGGTGGCGGGGACGTGGTCGAGCTGCAGCGCGTGCTCGGAGGCGATGACCCGCGTGCCGTCGAGCTCGAGCCCGGGCAGGGTGCGCGAGTACGAGCCGGTGGCGAGGACGACGTTGGTGCCGGTGTAGGTGTCGTCACCGACCTGGACCGTCTTCGGCCCGACCAGGCGTCCCTCGCCCTCGATGGTCTGGATGCCGCGGGACTTGATCAGTCCCTGCAGGCCCTTCCAGTTCTTGCCGACGACGCCGTCCTTGTACTTGTGGACGCCGGCCATGTCGATGCCCTCGAAGCTGGCATTCACCCCGAAGTTCGCGCTCTCGCGCGCGCCGTCGGCGATCTCGCCGGCGTGCAGCAGTGCCTTGGTCGGGATGCAGCCGCGGTGCAGGCATGTGCCGCCGACGCGGTCCTTCTCGATCAGCACGACGGATTTGCCGAGTTCGGCGGCACGTAGCGCAGCGGCGTACCCGCCGCTGCCGCCACCGAGGATGACGAGATCGGACTGGTTGTCGGCCACTGCAGCTCCTGCGTTCGCTAATCCACGTCGATCAGACTCGACGTCCATCTTGGCACTAGCCGAAACTGCGGCCATGAACAGGCGGCGCACAGCGGTCTCTGACACGATCTGACACATGTCCTGGATGCCACTGCGGCGCAAGGGAAGGCCGGGCACGCTGCGCCGCGCCGACTCGGCCGACACCGAGCACCTGGTCGAGTTCGCCCGCTCGCGCACCGGTGTCGAGGCCTACCTCGAACCGCGCACCACCGTCACCGACACCACGGTCGTGCTCGTCGCCGCGTCGGGGGAGTGGACGCGCCGCCGCGTCGAAGGTGCCCGCGCCGCGCAGTCGTTCGCGAAGAAGCACGCGATCCCGCTGTACGAGGTGGAGCGGGTCGGTTACCCGCGCCGGATGCGCGAGTGGACCGAGCGCAACCGTCGGCCCTGACCCGTCCCCGCCCTCACGAGTTGTCCGTGTGTCGCGTCGACATGTGCGCGCGACACACGGACAACTCGTGAGGGGGGTCAGCCGACGAGGCTGCTGATCGCGGCGACGATGGTGCGGACTGCAGCGCCGGTGCCGCCCTTGGGCGTGTAACCGAACGGCTTCTTCGTGTTGAACGCCGGACCGGCGATGTCCAGGTGCACCCACGGGATGCCGTCGACCACGAAGTCGCCGAGGAAGGCGCCGCCGACCAGCATGCCGCCCCACCGGTCGCCGGTCAGGCTGGCGATGTCGGCGACGGGTGAGTCGAGGGCGGGCCGCAGCTCCTCGGGGATCGGCATCGACCAGACCAGCTCGCCGACCGAGTTGCCGGCAGCCGCGACGCGGTCGCGCCAGTCGTCCTCGCCCATCGCGCCGATCATGCGCGAGCCGAGCGCGACCAGCTGGGCACCGGTCAGCGTCGAGGTCTCGATCAGGTAGTCGGGATCGTCCTCACATGCGCGCACGATCGCGTCGGCGAGCACCAGCCGGCCCTCGGCGTCGGTGTCGGACACCTCGACGGTGCGGCCGCCGCGCATGGTGATGACGTCGGAGGGCCGGTACGCCCCGCCCGAGGGCATGTTCTCGGCCATCGGGACGGTCGCGATCACCTCGACCGGGATCTTCAACGCGGCGCAGGCGAGCGTGGCCCCGACCACTGCGGCCGCGCCGCCCATGTCGGATTTCATCGACGCCATGCCCGCGCCCGGCTTGATGTTCAGCCCGCCCGAGTCGAAGGTGATGCCCTTGCCGACGAGCGCGACCCGGGCGACCGGCTTGGCGGGCTTGTGCGTCAGGCGCACCAGCCGCGGCGGACGGGCCGAGCCCGAACCGACGGCCAGGATCGCGCCGAACTTGCCGCGCTTGAGCATCCGCTCGTCGAAGACCTCGATGGACAGACCGTTCGTGGTCGCGCGTTCCTCGACCCGCTCGGCGAAGGTCGCCGGGTAGAGGTCGTTGGGCGGCGTGTTCACCAGGTCGCGCACGAACGTCACCGCGTCGCTGACGGCGATCGCCCGGCGCAGCTCGTCGCGGTCCTGCTTCTCGTTCGTCGCCGCGATCGTCACCGTGCGCAGGCGGGTGGGCGGCGGCGTCGACTTGTACTCGGTGAACGAGTACGCGCCGAGCGCGGCGCCCTCGGCCAGCGCGCTCACCGAAGCGTCGATCGCGATGTGCACCGTGCGCTTGCCGCCGAGCCCGCGCAGCGCCGCGCCGACCGCGCGCCGCACGGCCTCGTCGTCGACCACGGTGCCGAGGCCGGTGGCCACGACGAGCGGGAACTTCGCGAGCCCGAGCGTCGGGATCTTGGTGACCTCGTCCGGCTTGCCCTTCGCGCCCGCGGCGTCGAGCGCCTCGAGCAGCGATACGTCGCCGAGCGCGTCGTCGACCACCTCCGCTCCGGCCGCGAGCTCTGGTCCCTTGGCTCCTTGGACGACGCCGATCACGACAGCGTCGGCGGTGAGCGTCGTGGACGGGGCGACGAGCGAGAGCTTGGGCATGGATCGGATCCTAATAAGGTGCAGGTCATGTCCGATCTCCTGCGTTCGCCTCTGCACGACCGGCACGTCGCACTCGGCGCCAAACTCGCCGACTTCGGCGGCTGGGAGATGCCCATCGAGTACAGCGCGAGCGGCGGCGGGGTACTGAAGGAACACGCCGCCGTGCGCGAGTCCGTCGGCGTGTTCGACGTGTCCCACCTGGGCAAGGCGACGGTTCGTGGCGCCGGTGCCCGCGCCTTCGTCAACGCCTGCCTGACCAACGACCTCGACCGGATCGTGCCCGGCAAGGCGCAGTACACGATGTGCTGCGACGAGACCGGCGGCGTCGTCGACGACCTGATCGCCTACCTGGTGAGCGACGACGAGGTGTTCCTCGTCCCGAACGCGGCCAACACCGCCGAGGTGGTGCGCCGCCTCGCCGCTGCCGCCCCCGACGGCGTCGCCGTGACCGGCCAGCACCGCGACTTCGGTGTGCTGGCGGTGCAGGGCCCGCGCTCGGCAGACGTCCTCGGCGCGCTCGGGTTGCCGGCCGAGCTGGACTACATGGCCTATGTCGACGCCGAGTTCGGCGGCACACCGGTACGGGTCTGCCGCACCGGTTACACCGGCGAGCACGGCTACGAGCTGGTGCCCGGCTGGGACGCCACCCCCGCGCTGTGGGACGCGCTGGTGCAGGAGGCGGCATTGTTCGGCGGGTTGCCGGCCGGGCTCGGCGCGCGCGACACGCTGCGTACCGAGGCGGGGTACCCGCTGCACGGACAGGACCTGTCGCTGTCGATCAGCCCGGTGCAGGCGCGCGCGACCTGGGCGGTCGGCTGGAAGAAGGAGCAGTTCTGGGGACGTGAGGCGCTGGCCGCGGAGCGCGCGGCCGGACCGGACCGGCTGCTGTGGGGGCTCGAGGCGCTCGACCGCGGCATCCCGCGTGCCCACATGCGCGTGCTCTCGGAAGCAGGCGACCCGATCGGCGAGGTCACCAGCGGGACGTTTTCACCGACCCGGCGCGTGGGCATCGGCCTGGCCTTGCTCACCACCGCCGGCGACATCGCCGAGGGCAGCGAGGTGGCCATCGACGTGCGGGGACGGACCTCCGCGGTGCGGGTGGTCCGTCCCCCGTTCGTCGAGCTGCACGTGCGCTAACCGGCGCGGTTCACCACCAACGTGTGGTGTCCCGAACTGGTCTTGACGATCAGCTCGTCGCCGCGGTTGGTGAGCTGCTCGTTGTAGGCGCGGGCAGGGTGCCCGTCGAGCAGCACACTCGACGCCTTCGCGCCGCGCGGCAGCGTGACGCCCAGGTAGACGGTGCGCGCGCCGACGCCGCGGGTGGTGGTGACGATCGTGCGGTACCGGTTGCCGTAGTGCGTCGCGGTGACCGCTGCGACCCCGTGGCCCAACCGGATGTGGCTGCCGCTCACGACGTGCTGGCCCTGCGGCACCTGCGGGACGAACGCGACGGTGTGCCGGCCGATGTCGGGATCGACGCCGAGCCACTGGTGCACCACCGACCACGCCGTGCCGTAGTTGCCCCAGGCCTGCATGAACATCGAGCGGCAGGTCCAGCAACGGTCGATGTTCGCGCCCTGGTCGGGCGCCGGGAAGGTCTCCGGCATGGCGCCCGGCATCTCGTCCGGTGTGCCACCGGTGGCCGGCTCGTTGAACATCGTCTCGCCGATGGCGTGCAGGTAGCGGCGCTGCTGCCCCGTGCCCAGCCGGCCGTAGTTGCCCTCGCCGACCGCCTGGATGGACGTCGTCAGGCCGTAGATGACCTTCTCACCCGCACCGTTGGGCGGCCCGGTGCAACCGGTGTGGAACAGGCCGGTGTCCAGCGGAGCCGACCCGCTGTAGCAGTTGTTCTCGCGACCGGCGAGCGCCGCGTTGCCGTGCGGGTACGGCGCGACCCCCGGCACCGACCGTCCGCCGGTGTGCAGCTCGGTCTCCATCGGCGTCTGGCCGATCCAGTACTGCTGGAACGACTGGTGGTTGCCCGGGTCGATCAGCGAATCCGCGTACTGCTTCGCAGCGGTGTGCCACCAGGTGCGGTCGAATTCGGCGCGCAGGCGGTTCGCGTGGGTCGTCGCCCAGGTGTAGGTCGCCTTGTCGTGCTTGGACTGCGCCAGGTCGGCCAGGTCGTACAAGCCGCGGATCAGGTACACGGCGTTGTCGACCTTCTCCGGGCCCATACCGGTGCGCTCGACGTTGCCGCTGCCCTCGGGCCAGCCGTCGTGGTCGGCGTCGAGGCCGTTCACGACGCGGTGCATGTTGCGCTTGGTGAAGCCGTACATCTCGTCGCGGAAGCTGTTGTCACCCGTCCAGCGCCAGATCAGGTCGACGGCGCTGGGGAACTTGACCGTCTCGTCGGTGTTGAAGTCGTTGGTCTTGCTGCCGTCGGAGGAGTTGGTGGTCTGCGAGTCGTGGCCGTAGTAGACCGAGCCGTCCGAGACGATCTCGTGCGCGACGATGCCGCTCTTGTGGTTGAGGAGGTCCGACACCCGCATCAGCGTGCGCAGGTGTTGCTCGATCACCTGGAAGCGCCCCAGCGCGGCGGCGGCGAAGGCGGTGTACTCGCCGTCGGTTCCGAAGATCCACGGGTAGTCCGGATATCCCGCGCCGATCCAGGTCGCGGACGGCAGGGTGCCCAGCGGCGGCGGGTCCTGTTTGCCCTGGTCGGTCCAGCGGATCTGCAGGTTGCGAGCGTTGAGGGTGAGGTCGGCGAGGTTCTGCTTGCCCCACTCGATCGCGCGCTGGGTGAGCCGGTCGCCGGGCAGGTCGAGCTTGGTCATGCCCTCGATGCCCGTGCGTGCGGCGACCTTGCTCGCCAGTTCCTTGTTCGGCGCGTGCAGCACGGTCGCGATGGTGCGGTTCGCCGAGGCGACGGTCTGGTCGGAGCCGGCAGCAGCGAGCCAGACCGTGCGCGATCCCTTCGCCGGCAGGCTGATCCGGTAGGTCAGTTCGCCGCCGGTGCCGTTGCCGAACGGCCCGTCGTCGCAGGCGGACGGCTTCGGGTCTGCCGGCGCGCCCGGCTCCTTGCCGGTGCACCGGTGGCCCAGCTGGGGGCCGTAGTACTGGTGGCCGATGCTGCCCGACGTCGGCGTTAGCGAGGTGCCCACCACGGCGGAGTAGTGGTGCGGCTGCGACGATCCGGGCAGCGTGCCGTTGTCGGTGAAGACCAGGTGCTTACCGTCGTAGCGTCCCTTGTCGGGCAGGTTGTCCTTCGCGTTCGGGGTCACCCCGTCGAAGCCCCAGGGCCACTGACCCATCAGCTCGCTGTGCGCGTCGATCGTCAGCGTGGTCGTGCGCGCTGCGCCCGGGTTGGTGAGGGTCAGCCCGAACAGTGCGGCCCGCTGCCCGTCCGGCACGAAGTCGGTGCGCTGCAACGTCAGCCCGTCGGTGCTCGGCAGCGCGTAGCGGGTGTAACCCCAGCCGCTGGAGAACTTCGTCGCGGGACCCACCCACTGGCCACCGACGCCGAACCAGACGCCGTCCAGCATCTTCATCGGCGGGGTCCACACGCCGCCCATCTCGCCGGTGATGTGCCAGCCGTTGGCGTAGAAGCGGCCGTCCTCGAATCCGATCGAGTACGCCCTCGTGCCGGCGGAGACCTCGCGGCGATCGGCGAGCCGCGTGCTCACCGACGCCTGTGGTGAGGACGCGAGTGCGGCAGCCCGGCGCGGCGGCGCCGATCCGGCGTCGTTCGAGACGGCGACCAACATGGCCACCGCAGCGGCCGAGGCGGACAGAACTGCGGTGACGCGTCGCGACATGCCATCTCCAGCGCGGGGGGAGGGGGTGATCTTCCAACTTCGTCCCGATTCGTCCCGCTGTCAACGGTCAGTTCTTCGGTGGGCCCCCCGGCCTGCCGTCACGCTTCTCGGCGACCGGAGCGACGGCGGCGCCCTTGTTGTGGTCGCGGTGGGCTATCGGGGAGCCGGCGTGCGCCGGCATCGGGCTCTCGCGCAGCGCATGGATCGTCGCGTTGAGGAACGCGACGAACGGGACGGCGAGCAGCGCCCCGACGATGCCGGCGAGCACCGTCCCGCTCAGCACCGCGAGGGCGATCGCCAGCGGGTGCACCTCGACGCTGCGGCTCATGATCCACGGCTGCAGCAGGTGCGCCTCGAGCTGGACGAGCAGGATGATCGCGATCGCCACCACGACCGCGGCGGGCACGCCGTGCTCGAGCAGGGCGACGGCCGTGCACAGCGCGCCGGTGACCGTGAGCCCGATCAGCGGGACGAACGAGCCGAGGAAGATCAGCACGCCGAGCGCGGCGGCGAGCGGAACCTGCAGCACGAGCAGCACGATCATGACCGAGGTGCCGTGGAACAGCGCGATCAGCACCTGCCCGCGCATGTACCCGCCGAGGGTGCGCCAGCCGACGCGGCCGGCACGGTCCATCCGTTCCTGCGCCTGGTGCGGGAACAACCGCAGGGTCCACCGCCAGATCTGCTCACCGTCGCGCAGCAGGAAGAACGTCGACAGCAGGATCAGCAGCAGCGCGCCGAGGGCCTCGACGACGGTGCGCACCGTCTCGATCGCACCGGACACCAATGCACCCTGGTTGCGCTTGACGGTGTCGCTGATGTTCTTCGCGAGCTTGTTCAGGTCGGACGACTTCAGGTGCAGCGGCCCGTTCTGCAACCAGGTGCGGGTCCTGTCGACGAAGGTGTTGATCTGGTTGCCGAGTTCGGCGGAGTGCGACGAGATCTGCCACGTGACGAACGTGCCGATTGCCGCGAGCAGCAGCACGCCGATCAGCAGCGCGAGCCCGGCGGACAGCGATCGCGGCCCCGGGATGTGCCGCAGGCGGTGCTCGAGGGGATGCAGCACCGCGGTGAGGAACAGGGCGAGCACGAAGCTGAACGCGACCAGTTCGACGCGCGAGAAGATCTGTCCGAGCACGTACAGCCCGACACCGATGACCAGCAGCCGCCAGGTCCACGCCGCGCCGACGCGTACCCCCCAGGTGACTGCCTCGGTGGCGTCGCGCCGGGAGTCGGAGAGCACGGGGGTGGTCGGCTCGGGTGCGGGGGCACTCGCGGTGGTGGGCTCGATCGCCTGCTGCTCACCACTCACCATGTGAGCCTAACGGCCGATCGCCTCTGCGGCCCGGATGGCCGGCACTGCCAGCAGACCGGCGAGCCCGTCGCCGAGACCGGTCCCGAGGCCGAGGATCGCCTGCTGTCCCATGCGGGTCAGCGCGAGCGCGTGCGCCGGATCGCCGCCGAGGTCGGCAGCCGCCCACCAGCGCACCGCGCGCGGTTGCGCCTCGTAGCCGACGAGCGCGGCGGCCGCGGCGACCGGACCGTCGATGAGGACGGGGGTGCGCCGCGCCGCAGCGCGCAGCAGCAGACCGGCGGTGACGGCGAGGCGTGGGCTGTTCAACCGCTCGAGCAGCTGGTCGGGGTCGGCGCGCACGCGCATGCAGGCGCGCCGGGCGTCGCGGACCGCGGCGGCGCGGTCCATCCAAGCATCCGGGTCGGTCGCGGCGACACCACGGGCGAGCACCTTCACCGGTTCGGAGTTGGTCAGCACCGAGACCGCGACGGCGGCGTCGACCCCCTCGGCGCCCGCCGCGACGACGAGCAGGTCGGTGCCGCTGTCGACCGCGGCGTCGGCGAGCGCGGCGCCGGTGGCGACCGTGCCCGTTCCGTCGTCGTGCCGGCAGCTCGCGCCGAGAGCGTCCGCCGTGCTCACCACGAGGTCGGACGCCTCCGCACCGATCGTCACCACGCAGGGACGGGTCAGCTGGTCGCCGGGCCGGACCGCCCGCCACCACTCGGCAAGGGCCGCGAGATGGCCGAGGTACGGGTTGCCGGCGAGCCGGTCCCGGACGGCCGTCCCGGCCGCACTGTCGGGCCAGTCGATGTCCGCACCGACGCTCGTCAGCTCAACTCCGTCGTCCACCCCGTCACCTTATGGGCGCGAACCTGGCAGGCGCGTCGAAGGCGGCGCGGCGCGCGGCGCGCCGCAGCGCCAGCAGCACCGGCCGGCCCACCAGCAGCAGCGCGGTCGCGGTCGCGATGCCGCGCGGGATGTCGAAGCCGAGGCTGGTCGTGGTGCTGAACGTGATCCACCGGCGCAGGTTGTCGAGCACCGCGCCGCCCGGGACGAACGTGACCGCGGCGCCGGCGCCCGTCCCGGTGGTGCCGAACGGCCAGAACCACAGGTTGAGCACGAACCCGTAGGCGATGGCGGCGAGGAAGCCGTAGCCGGCGAGCAGCACCAGCTCCGCGCGGCCACGCAGCGTCGGCAGGCACCCGGCGAACATGCCCACCCACCCCGCCGCGAGCATCTGGAACGGCAGCCAGGGCCCGCCGCCGCCGGTCAACGCGGCGGAGGCGAACATCGCGACGTTGCCGAGCACGAAGCCGAAGCCCGGGCCGAACACCCGCCCGGCCGGCACCAGCAGGAAGAACATCAGCTGCACGCCGGTGACACCGCCGGTGAGCGGACGCAGCACCGCGCAGGTTCCGGACAGCACGCCCAGCAGGGCGACCGCCTTGGCGTCCATCCCGCCGTCGGCGATCTCGGCGGCGACCACGAGCAGCAGCAGCGGCAGCATGACCAGGAACACCCAGGGGGCGTCGCCGTGATGCGCCCCGTGGCGGGCCGAGAAACCCAGCAGGAGCGGCCACGCGAAAGCGCCCACCCCCACCAGCGTCACGGCGACGATCGCGGCGAGCGCGCGGGGGCGCAGCACGAGCGCGCGGCCGCTCACGGGATCAGCTCCGGCGCGGAACGCAGCACGTCGGCGACGGTCAGGTACGGCAGCGGGGCGAGCACCTTGGCGATCTGCGGCGCGAACACCGGCGACTGGGTGACCACCGCACGGCTCGCGCCGTCGGCGACGACGTCGCCGTCGGCGAGCACCACGGTCCGGACGCTGGCCTCGGCGGCGAGCTCGACGTCATGGGTCGCGAGCACGACGGCGTGGCCCTCGGCGGCGAGCTCGCGCAACGTGGTGACCAGCCGGACCTTGGCCGGGTAGTCGAGACCGCGGGTCGGCTCGTCCAGCAGCAAAAGGGGTGGCCGCGCGGTGAGCACGACGGCGAGTGCGAGGCACAGCCGCTGACCCTCGGAGAGGTCACGCGGGTGCAGGTCCGGCTCGACCGGGCCGGCCAGGCGCCGCAGCACCGCCGCCGCCGTGCCCGGTACCGCCCCGGTCTCGCGGTCGGCGGTGCGGCACTCCTCGGCCACGGTGTCGCCGTAGAGCAGGTCGCCGGGCTGCTGCGGAACGACCCCGACGTGCCGGGTGAGATCGCGACCGCGCAGCTGACGCGGGTCGGTGCCGCCGAGCCGCACGGTGCCTGCGGACGGCCTGACCAGGCCGCACAGCGCGCCGAGCAGGGTCGACTTTCCGGCGCCGTTGCGTCCCATCAGCGCGACGATCTCGCCGGCCCGGACCGAGAGCGTGATCTCGCGCAGCGCGGTGAGCGGGCCGTAGCGCACGGTGAGCGCCTGCGCGGTGGCCACGGCGGAACCGAGCGGCGCGGCGTCCGCCGCGACCGGTTCGGCCGGCAGCCGGTCGCGCAGCTCCCGGGCCGGCGCCCGCGCGTCGCGCACGGTCAGCGGCAGGGGATCCCACCCGGCCGCGCGGGCCAGCGTGACGATCGGCGGGGTGCTGGTGGTCCGCTGCATGATCCGGCGGGGGGTGTCGCGTTCGAGCGTGCCGTCGCCGGGCAGCCACAACAGCGTGTCGGCGTGCTGCACGACGCGCTCGAGGCGGTGCTCGGCCATCAGCACGGTGAGGCCGAGGTCGTGCACGAGCCGGTGCACGGCGGCGAGCACGTCCTCGGCTGCCGCGGGGTCGAGGGCCGAGGTCGGTTCGTCGAGCACGAGCACGCGCGGGTTGGCGGTGAGCACCGCGCCGATCGCGACGCGCTGTGCCTGGCCGCCGGACAGGCTCGTCACCGAGCGGGCGCGCAGGTCGGCCAGGCCGAGCAGGTCGAGCACGTCCTCGACGCGGCGGCGCATCACGTCGGGGGCGACGGCGAGCGACTCCATCGTCCAGGCCAGCTCGTCCTCGACGGTGTCGGCGACAAACGTCGCGGCGGGATTCTGCCCGACCACGCCGACGATGTCGGCGAGTTCGCGGGGCGGGTGGTCGCGGGTGTCGCGCCCGGCGATGCGGACGTGTCCCGAGACCGTCCCGCCGGTGAAGTGCGGGACCAGCCCGTTGACCGCGCCGAGCAGCGTGGACTTGCCGCTGCCCGTGCTGCCGACCACCAGACACAGCTCGCCCTCGGGGACGTGCACGCTCACGTCGTCGAGCACCGGCCGAGGAGAATCTCCGTACGTTATCGAGACATTCTCGAAGTCGATCATGCGAGCGCCGGCTTCGCGACGCGGGGCGTGGCAGACGGGACGTCCGGCGTCGCGACCGCCGGAAGGGCGCCGATCAGCGTGGCCAGGAACGGCACGAGCCGCAGGGTCGGCCATGCGTACGGCACGCCCAGCGTGAGTTCGTCGTGCACGGTGAGCACGTAGGTCAGGGCCACCACGCCGCCGCAGCACACCACGAGCCATTCCGGACCGCGCCACGGGTCGGGCCGATAGCGGGTGCGCCGCACGCGTCGGCCGGCGACGAAACCCGCGACCGCCGCAAGACCGGTGCCGCCGCACAGCAGCATCACAGCGATCCTGTTCCCGCCGCTTGCCGAGATGACCTGGTAGGTGCCGACCACCGCGGCGCCCAGCCCGATCAGCACGCCGGCGCCGGACAACCTGCGCGTGGTCGACGGAAGATGTGCGCGCCGGCCGTACCCACGAGAATCCATCGATGCGGCAAGGGCGATCGCCCGCTCGAGCGCTTCCTCGAGCACGGGCACCGCGACGCCGCGGATGCCTCGCAGGCCGCTGATCGCGCGGCCGCGCAGGCGCTGGGCCGACCGCACACGCACCAACGACTCGGCGAGTTGCGGCACGAACGTCATCGCGACGACCACGGCGACGCCGACCTCGTAGAGCGCAGCAGGCAGGATGCGCGTCAGCCGGGCCGGGTGCGCCAGCGCGTTCGCGGCGCCGAAGCAGGTGATCAGCACCGCCAGCCGCAGCCCGGACACGAACGCGTTCAGTACGGCCTCGCCGGTGATCGGTCCGCCCAGCGACAGCCCGCCCAGCCAGCTCGGCAACGGCACGGCGGGCAGGGTGAACAGGGTGTGCCCCGGGTAGCGCGCGCCGAGCACCACCTGCAGCAGCACGGTGACGACGACCGTGAGCAACGCCAGCCGCAGCAGCAGGCCGTAGGCGCGCGCCCACGGCGCCCGCCCGCGGCGCGCGCCGACCACCACTGCCGCGACAGCGGCGATCGTCAGCAACAGCAGCGGATCGTTGGTCCGCATCGACGAATAGGCGAGGGCGAGCGCCCACAGCCACCAGGCTGCCGGGTGCAACAGACGGGGCGTCGCGCGCATGTCGAGGTCAGCCCGCACGTCGCCGCATGACCACCCACGCGGTGACGCCGAGCGCGGCGACGACGGCGAGAGCGCCGAGGGTCGGCCAGGCATTCGTGCCCGACGTGTCGGCTGCCGGCTGAGCGGCGATGCTCGGTGCGGGCGACGTGGCCGGAGCCGGGCGCGGCGAGTGACGGGTCGGTGGCGCCGTCGCGTGGTGGCTGCGCGTCGAGGTCGTCGATCGGGCCGAGGAGCGCGCGACCGGCGGCCGCGACGCGGTCCGCTTCGCGGCGCGGGTGTGCGGCGCCGGCGCGGCTGCGGTCGCCACCGCGCGCGACCGCGCGACGGACACCGGCGCGCCGGCGTGCGGTGCGGGCCGGGTGTTCGAGGCCGCCGGCGCGACCGTCGACGGGGCGGCCGAGCCGGCCGAGGCGGTCGAGCTGGACGGGGCGGTCGAGCGCGGCACGGCGTGCGGGTCGAGACGTCCGCACAGCGCGGCGTAGGTGCGCGACGGTGGCCGCGGCGCACTGCCCTGCCCGTTCACGTAGGACCAGCCCTCGACCGTGCCCGCCTTCGGCCGGTAGGAGGCGGCGCCGGAACTGCTGTATCGCCAGCCCCCGTTGCCGCCGGAGTGCCAGTAGGACCAGTAGTGCGTGTCGTCCGGACGGGGTGTGCCGACGCCGTCGATCTCGATCACGAACCCGCTGTACTGCTGGGTGCCCATGCGCACCGCGTGGTGCTGCCCGAGCAGTTCCAGGCCGGTGCCGCCCACGCGTGCGCAGCCGGCCGAGACCCGTCCGTTCGCGTACCGCACCACGACGCCGACGTGCCGCGCCGAGGCGGCCGCCGGCGGGGCGATCGCGAGCGCGGCCGTCGCGCAGAGCGCGAGCGCTCCGAACAGCGCCGGCAGCCGTCTCACCGGTGTCCCGCGCGCCGGCACCCGGCCAGCGCGATCACGCCGCCGGCGCCGATCAGCGCGACGCCGAGCACGATCTCCAGCTCGGTCAGCCGACTGTCCTGCCCGGTGGAGGCGAGATTCGGTGCCGCCGCGCGAGATCCGAGCGCAGCCGGTGCGGTCGTCACCGAATTGCTCGCGGGCACCACGCGCATGACGGCGGACGTGGTCAGGGCGCTCGTGCGTCCGGTGAGGGTGATCGTGTGCTTGCCGGGCAGCGACGACGGGGCGGTGAAGGTCACGGTGGCAGTGCCGTTGTGGTTCGTCGTCGCCGATCCCACGCGGTGCGAGGCGAGTGTCGCGACGACCAGTTCACCGGCGGCGAATCCCGCGCCGGTGACGGTCTGCTCGGTGCCGGCCGGCACCTCCTTACGGCCGACGTGCGCGGGCGGCAGCGCGAGCACGGCCGTGCCCGCGCTCGCCCTGCGATCGGTGAGCGTCGCCAGATCGCCGTGCGCGACCAGGCCGAGCACCCCGTCGGCGGTGGCCTTGATCGACGAGCTCGCGTCGAAGGCGCCGTGGTACTTCAGCGCACCGCGCGAGGCGCCCGTGCCGACGGTCGGGCCGTTGGTCACCTGCTGCGAGTGCAGCCAGGACCTCGAGCGCCGGGTGTCGATGCGCTGGCCGGCCAGCGCCGCCGCGGCGAGGCCGGTCGAGTCGACGTTGTGCACGCCCTGCGCCGTCCACGAGCCGTCGGTGTTACGAACACCGCGCAGCCAGCGCACCGCCCGGGCGAGCGCGGCCTGCTGGTGCCCCTCGGCCTGCAACGCCATGACGGCGAACCCGGTCGCGTCGGGGTCGGCCGCGCAGTGTGCGCCGCCGGTCGTCAGTGAGGTGAACCCGCCGTTCGCGCACTGCAGCGACAGCAGGTACGTCACCGCAGCGGCGTCGGGGGCGTAGCTCGCGCCGGATGCCCTCGCGCCGCGGGCCTCGGCGAGGATCGCGAGCGACTCGGACACGCTGGAGAAGATGTTGCGGGCCGCCCCCGGCGCGGGACACACCGGCGTCGTGTAGTCCTTGCTGTTCTTCGGGTGTGACTCGGACGTGCACTGGTCGCGCTTCAGGATCTGCAGCAGGTCGTAGCCGCCGATGTGCGTCGGGTCGGCACCGGTGACGAGCGCGGCGACGGCGGCCTTGGCCACCGAGCCGTCGTACGGACCGGGCTTGCCCGAGGTGTCATGCACTGAGGCGTAGTCGTCGACGTGTGCCGCGAAGTAGCGCATCGCGGCGTCGATCTTGCTCGCCCCGGCCTTCGCCGCGGCGAGCGCGAAGACCGAGTCGGCGGTCGACCCGCCGTCGAAGGAGCTGCCACCGGGGTAGACGTAGTGGTCGGTGAACTGCTGGGCGAGCCAGCCGGCCGCGGCCGGCGCCGGCTTCGTGGTGGTGGCGGGCGGCGCGGCCGCGTTGGCCGTTGCCGTGCTGAGTGCGGCCGTGACGGCGATGCCGGCGGCGGTGAGCGCGGCGAAGATGCGTGCCGATCGTGTTGACATTGAGCAGCCCTTGCTTTCGGGCGGCTGTGGCACGAGTCAGGGTGGCTGCCGGTACGGGCGGCCACTCGTACCCTGCACCGCAGACCTCGACGGTGATGGACGATGCACCCGCGACAGGCATTCCGACTCGTCCCGTTAGGGACCTACGGCTGCGGGTCAGTGCCGGACTTCGACCGGCTTCCCCTGCGGTGGGTGGTGGAACGCCTGCACCCCATCACACTCGCCGGGACGCGGTCAATCTAGGGTGACGTCCATGACGTGGAGCTGGCGCCTCGAACTGGCCGACGGCACGCCGGCCGAGCCGGCTGAAGCGCCGGCGCCGATGCGGCACGCCAGCCAGGCCGACGCGGAGTCGTGGCTCGGCGAGAACTGGCGCGAGCTGCGCGAAGCCGGCATCGCGCAGGTCACCCTGCTCGACGCCGACTCCGTCGTCTACGGCCCGATGTCACTGGCTGACGAGTAACCCTTCTCCGGTCGCTGGGACGGCGGCCGCACGGTGCCGGTCACCGCGCCTGCCGAGCAGCATCAGGAACGCCGGCAGGATCACGATCCGCACGACCAGGGCGTCCACCAGCACGGCGACGGCCAATCCCAGGCCGAGCTCCTTCATCTCGATCATGTGCAGCGAGGCGAAGATCGCGAACACCGACACCATCACGACGGCGGCGCTGGTGACCGTGCCGGCCGATCGGGTGATCCCGGTACGCACCGCGTCGGCCGTCGACAACCCGTTGCTGCGTGCTTCGCGGATGTGGCTCAGCACGAAGACGTGGTAGTCCATCGACAGTCCGAACAGCACGGCGAAGGTGAACAGCGGAATCCAGTTGATCACCTTGCCGGTCGAGTGGAACCCGAGCAGCGGCTCGGCCCAGTGGTGCTGGAACACGAGCACGAGCACGCCGAACGCGGCGCCGGCCGACAGCAGGTTCATCGCCGCTGTGCCGACCGCGATCGCGAACGAGCGGAACACCCACGCCATGATCGCCATGGTCAGCAGCACCACGAACCCGATGACCCACGGCAGGTGGTCGGCCATGTGCTGGTCGGTGTCGATGTTGCGCGCCGTCTCACCGCCGACCGCCCAGTGTGCGTCCGGGATCCCGCCGACGGCGTGCGGCACGGCGTCGGCACGAAGCCGCCCCACCGCGGCGCGCGCCTGCGCCGACTCCGGGTCGTAGGGGGCGTCGACCGTCAACACGTGCACCGTGCCGTCCCGCGAGCCGCGCAGCTGCCCGCTGCCGACGTAATGCGGGTCGTGCGCCAACCGCGCACGCAGTCCGACGAGCGACCGGCTGACCGCGGCCGCCCGAACGGCGGGCGCCTGCACCACGATCTCGGTGGACGCCTGGTGGTTCGGGAACGCCGCATTGAGCCGGTCGAAGGTCTGCTTCTCGGCGATCGAGGTCGGCAACGACTGCGCGCTGTCCGACGCGAGGGTCAGGCTGAGCGCGGGCAGCGCTACGGCGCCGAGCGCCAGTACCGCGATCACCAGCGTGCGGGCCGGGTGTCGCAGCGACGGACGCAGCATCGCCGGCCACAGGCGCGGCTCACGATCGTGCATCGTCCACCGCCACAGCACCGGCACCCGCGGTCGGTCGATCCGCTTGCCGAGCAGCATGAGCAGTGCGGGCAGCACGGTCAGCGAGCCGAGCACGGCGACCGCGACGACGACGATCGAACCCATCGCGAGCGAGGCGAAGGTGACGTCGGCGGCGAGGAACAGCCCCAGCATCGACACGATGACCGCTGCGCCGGACACCAGCACCGAATGGCCCGACGTCTCCGCGGCGAGCTCGATCGAGTCGAGCGTGCTGCGTCCGGCGTGACGCTCGGCCCGCGCCCGTTTGACGTAGAACAGCGAGTAGTCGACGCCCACCGCCATGCCCATCAGCAAGATCATCGCCGAGGTCGACCCCGAGTCCGGGATGACATGTGACACCAGCGACGACAACCCGGTCGCGGCGCCGACGCTGCTCAGCGCGAGCAGCAGCGGCACGCCGGCGGCAATGATCGCGCCGAATGCGATGAGCATGATCACCAAGGTCACCGGCAGGCTGAAGGTCGCGGCTGCGGACAGGTCGCCGGCGACCTGGTTGTTCACCGCGTCGTTCATCGACACCGAACCGACCTGCTCGACGCGCAGGTTCGGGAACTGCCGTTGCACCGCGGCCGTGGCAGCGAGGACCGGATCGACGTTGCCGTGGTCGGTCAGCACGATCGCGACCGTGCGCGCCTGCCCGTCCGGTGACGTGATCGGTGGGCCGACCCGCAGCACGTCGTGGTGCAGTCGGCTCACCCGCCCGATGACGGCGTGCAGCGCTGCTGACGCCCGTGCGGCGTCGAGCCGGCCGGACCGGGACGTGACCAGCACGTTCTCGGAGTCGTGGGCGGACAGCTTGGCGTCGTCGATCCACTGGGCGGCCCGTCCGGACTGGCCGGTGGCGTGATCGGTGCTCTGTTGCTGCAGGCCGACGGCGTTGCCGACGGCGATGCACGCGGCGACGAACACGAGCCACAGGGCGACAGCTCGCCACGGATGGGTTGCGCTCCAGCGCGCGGCACGGACGGTGCGACGGTCGGCAGCACGCCGCGGGACGGTCTGTGTGGTCATGACCAAGGACGATCCCGGTGTCCGGCACCGGAAGCACTGGGGTTGGGCCCCCACTCGAAGTAGGGTTTTCTCCACCCCCACGCGCCGGCGCTGCTCTGAGCAGCGGCGCAGGACAGCCACCTCCCCCCTCGGCCAGAGTCGACACCATGACAGAGAATTCCTGGGTTCCCGGTCACGACCTGGACGAGGCGATCTACCGGCGCCTGTTCGACCGTCGCACGCTGCTGCTCGGCGAGCCCCTCGAGCACTGGAACAGCAATCGGCTGTGCGCAGGTCTGCTGCTGCTCGCGGCCGAGAACGCCGATGCCGACATCCGGCTGCTGATCAACTCTCCGGGCGGCTCGGTGCCGGGGATGTTGGCGATCCGCGACTGCATGCGCGCGATTCCGAACGACGTCATCACCGTGAACCTCGGCATGGCCTACAGCGCCGGGCAGTTCCTGCTCAGCTCCGGGACGCGCGGCAAGCGCTACAGCCTCGCGCGCTCGAAGGTCCTGCTGCACCAGGGTTCGTCCGGGATCGGCGGCACCGCACAGGACATCGCGATCCAGGCCGACGACCTGCGGCGTACCCGCGACACCGTGCTGGAGCTCATCGCCGAGGACACCGGTCAAGACGTGGACACGATCGAGCGCGACTCGCGCCGGGATCGGTGGTTCAGCGCCGAGGAAGCGCGTGCCTACGGGTTCGTGGATCACATCGTCGACTCGGCCGCCGACGTCCTGCCCGGCGCACCCCGCCCGATCGGACTGGGGGTGCGCCGGTGAGCAGCTACCCGATCCCGTACGTCACCACCCGCACCAATCAGGGCGAGCGCACCGTCGACATCTACAGCCGGCTGCTCGCCGAGCGCGTGATCTACCTCGGCACCGGTATCGACGACGGCGTGGCCAACGCGATCATCGCCCAGTTGATCCACCTGGAGTCCGACAACCCGGACCAGCCGATCAACCTCTACATCAACTCCCCGGGCGGGTCGATCCCGGCGACGCTCGCGATCTACGACGCGATGCAGTACATCCAGTGCGACGTCGAGACGACGTGTGTCGGGGAGGCTGCGGCGACCGCCGCGATGTTGCTCGCCGGTGGCGCGCCGGGAAAGCGGCAGATTCTGCCGCACGGGCGAGTGGTGATCCACGCTCCCGCCGCCGAAGGGCGGGGCGCCATCCCGGACCTGATCCTGGAGGCGGAGGAGGTCGAACGGGTGCGCACGATGCTGGAGGCGATCCTCGCCGAGCACACCGGACGGACTCCGTCCCAGGTGCGCGAGGACACCGAGCGCGACCTCATCCTCACGCCGGGCGCGGCACGCGACTACGGCGTCGTCGACTATGTGCTGTCGCGGCGCTCGACGCGGATCGCCTAGGTCTTTCGCGCTCGGGGACGCTCGCCCCGTCCGCCCGGCTCTCGCTCCGCCCTGGGCGAACGAGCATCGACGACTGCATGCGAGCGCCCTAGGGTTCCTCTCATGGCCGATGTGGTGTGGCTGCGGCCGCGAAGCGCTCCCGAGCCCGAGCCGTTGTGGCGCGAAGCGCTCGGCGCGCAATTGCGCGCGGAACGCGCGGCGCGCGGGAAACGGATCTCCGACATCGCCGAACGGGCAGGGATCTCGCCGCAGTACCTGTCCGAGCTCGAGCGCGGGCGCAAGGACCTGTCCTCGGAAATGCTGTCCGCTGTGGCCGGGGCGCTCGAGCTGTCGGTTCTGCACCTGACCAGGCGCGCGAGCGCGCAGCTGATCCGCAGCGCCGGCACGACCCGTGGCGCCCGCGGCCCGGTCTGCTCGGTCGCGCGAGCCGCCTAGCGGCCGGCCGGGCAGACGGAGCCGGGCAGCTAGATCTCGTCGCCGCGCTCGACCCGCGGGGCGGGCAGGCGCCACTTCCGGGGCAGGTAGGCGCGGGCTCCGGCGTAGAAGCCGACGCTCAGCGGGCTGCCCTCGGCCTTGCCGAAGCGGTCGCGGGCCAGAGCGCAGATGCGGCGGCCGGCCAGGTACCACTCGACCAGCAATCCGAGGAACAGCGCCAGCACGACGATCTGCATGATCGGGATCGCGTACCCGATGATGATCAGCGGGAACAGGATGAGCAGGTAATTGCTCGCCATCCGCCGGGAGTCGACCCAATCGCGGGCCAGCGCCCGGGTCTGGCCGCGGTCGCGGCGCGGCAGCACCGACGGGTCGCCCTGGCGCAGCAGCTCGCGGCGCTGGGCCACCGTCAGGTTGGCCGCAGGCGTGCGCTGTGCGGTGCGCTGGGTCTTGGCGAGCTCGCGCTGGCGGGCGTAAGCCTCTTTACGGGTCTTCGGTGCCGACACCGGCCCGCGGACGCCGACGGTGTCACGCCGCTTGGGCGTGGGCCGTCCCTTGCCGCCTCCGGGCTCCTGCTCGACGACCTCCGGCTCGGCCTCGACCTCGGCCCGACGTTTGCCCAAGTTCACGCTGTCGAGGATACGGGTACCTGCGTGGAACGCGCCGATCGAGGCGGGGCGGACACCCGCGGCGTTAGGATGGAACAGCTGTCCCGCGGCGCACGTTGTCGCCATGGGAACGATGTACCCGAGTTGAGCTGGGAGTCCGATGACCACCACAGAGCCCACGACCGTCTCGCTGACGAGCGCGCCCGAGCAGGACGTTGCCCCGACGCTGGCCCTCTCCGAGCAGGCCGCCGTCAAGGTGCGCGCGCTGCTCGACCAGGAGGGCCGCGACGACCTGCGTCTGCGCGTCGCCGTGCAGCCGGGCGGCTGCTCCGGCCTGCAGTACCAGCTGTTCTTCGACGAGCGCAGCCTGGACGGCGACCTCGAGCTCCGTCTGAGCGACGTCCCCGTGGTCGTCGACCGGATGAGCGCCCCGTACCTCGGCGGTGCCACGATCGACTTCACCGACACGATCGAGCAGCAGGGATTCACGATCGACAACCCGAACGCCTCGGGCGGCTGCGCCTGTGGCAACTCGTTCTGCGGGTAGTCGATCTCCGACCGGCCGGGTCCGTCCTGCGGGCCCGGCCGTCGTCGTGTTCACCTCACGTTAGGTAGCCGCCGTGCCCGTTCTCGTCGCTGGATCCATCGCCACCGACCACCTGATGCACTTCCCGGGGAAGTTCACCGAGCAGCTGGTGGCCGAGCAGCTGCACAACGTGTCGCTGTCGTTCCTCGTCGACGACCTGGTGATCCGGCGCGGCGGGGTGGCGCCCAACATCTGCTACGGCATGGCCCAGCTCGGCGGCGAGCCGGTGCTCATCGGCGCGGTCGGCAAGGACTTCGACGACTACCGCACCTGGCTCACCGACAACGGCGTGAACTGCGACTTCGTGCACGTCTCGGCCGACCAGCACACCGCCCGCTTCGTGTGCACCACCGACGAGGCGATGAATCAGATCGGCTCGTTCTACACGGGCGCGATGGCTGAGACCGCCAAGATCGCGATGGCCGACGCCTGGCATGCCGCCGGCGCGCACCTCGCGGTGATCAGCGCCTACGACCCCGCCGCGATGGCCCAGCACAGCGCCGAGTGCCGCGAGCACGGATTCCGCTTCGCCGCCGACCCGTCCCAGCAGATCGCGCGGATGAGCGCCGAGCAGATGCTCGACATCATCGAGGGCGCCGACATCCTGTTCACCAACGAGTACGAGAAGAGCCTGCTCGAGTCCAAGACCGGGCGCTCCGAGGCCGACATCCTGGCCATGGTGAACGTGCGCGTCACCACGCTCGGCTCCAAGGGCGTCGAGATCGTCGGCCGAGATGTCGACCCGGTGCACGTGCCGGTCGCCAAGGAGCGCAGCAAGGCCGATCCGACCGGCGTGGGCGACGGGTTCCGCGCCGGGCTGTTGATGGCCCGTGAATGGGGCCTGGGGTGGGAGCGCGCGGCCCAGGTCGGCAGCCTGCTCGCTGCCCTCGTCCTCGAGACCGTGGGCACGCAGGAGTACGAGGTCAAGACCGCCGACTTCGCCGACCGGCTGGCCGAGTCCTACGGCGACGCCGCTGCGGCCGACGTCGTGCCGCACCTCGGCTGAGCCCCACCGGTGCCACGCTTCGTCGCGTTCCTGAGAGCGGTGAACGTCGGCGGGCGGCGCGTTGAGATGGCGCGGGCGCGGGCCGTGCTCGAGCGCCTCGGCTGCGACGAGGTCGAGAGCTTCCTCAACAGCGGCAACCTGGTCTTCAGCGCGGCCGGGGGAGCGGGTGCGTTCGAGAAGGCCATCCGCAGCGCGCTCGAGGACGAGTTCGGCATCGAGCTCACCACCTTCGTGCGCACCGCCGCGCAGGTGCGGGCGCTGGCGGCGGACAAGCCGTTCGGGTCGATCGCCCAGGGACACACGCATTTCGTCCTGCTGCCGTTGCAGAAGCTGACCGCCGCGCAGCAGCGTGCTGTCGAGTCGCTGTCGAACGAACAGGACGAGGTCGTCGTATCGGGCCGCGACGTCCACTGGCTCATCCGGGCGCGCTCGATCGAGACCTCCCTCGGCCCGAAACAGTGGCGCGACGCGCTGGACGCGATGCCGACCACCGCGCGGAACACGACCATGGTCGAACGGCTCGTCGCCAAGCTGTAGCGAACACCGCCACGCCGCAGCCCGCGACCAGCCAGAGCACGGCGTCCACGGCGCGGGCCGTTCGCGGGAACGCTGTCGCCGTGAGCGCGAGCCAGTCGTAGACCCAGTGGCCGAGGACGAGCGGCCAGACCGAACCCGCCCACCGGTAGACCAGGTACGCGCCCGGGATCCAGACCAGGACGAACAGGCTGCCCCACAGGTAATAGAGGTGCACCAGCAGGCGCAGCGCGATCAGCAGGGCGACGGTGGCCGGCACCGTCCACCGTGCGCAGCGCCCGCGGCACAGCTGCGCCATGACAGGCGCGGCGAGTGCCACCAGGGTGATCTCCTCGGTGACGCCGGCGGCGGTTGCGGCGGCGCCGGTGGTGAGGAAGCCGCCGATCCCGCCCGCCAGCCGGGTGTAGTGGCCGCTCGGCAGGTGGAACGCCGAGACCGCGGCGTCGGCCGACCAG
>DATBTJ010000009.1:0-30488 GCA_036559305.1 Jatrophihabitans sp. | reverse complement strand
AAGAAGGTGCGTTCGTTCATCCCGAGCGGAACGCGGTCGAGGAACTGCGCGGCGGCGAACGGCGAACTGACCTGGCGTGCGGCGCCCTTGGGCGTTCCGGTGGTGCCGCTGGTGAGCAGCACCAGGCTGCCCACGGACTTCGGCCGCGACAGACCGTCGGACGACGCGCCCTCGATGAGTTCCTCGAGCGTGGTGTGGTCGTTCTCGTCGTCGTCGACCCAGGCCAGGAAGCGCGGGACGTCGTCGGGGACGTTGCCGAGGATGTCGCTGAACTCGACGTCGTAGACGAGGGTGTCGGCGCCTTCGCGCTCGATCACCTCCGCGAACTGCGGCTTGGCGAAGCCGGTGTTCATCAACAACAGCTTGGCGCCGAGCTTGCCGGCGGCGAACATCGTCTCGACCAGGCCGCGGTGGTCGCGGCACAGCACGGCGATGACCGACCGGTCGGTGAGGCCCTGTTCCCGCCACGCGTTGGCCAGGGCGTTCGAGCGTTCGTCGAGCTCGCGGAAGGTCAGCTCGCCGAGCTCGTCGATCAGGCCGGGGAAGTCGGGGTCGCGGCGCGCCGCGATCTTGATCGCGCCGGCGACCATGCCCCACTGCCGCATCGTCAGCATCGCGTAGGCGATGTCTTGCGGCTTGGTGACCGGGGCGATGCCGGAACGCAACAGCACCGCCGCTTCCATCGCGGTCGTCGGCAACCGGCGGAACTGTTGCCAGGCCATGTCCAGGTCGAGCTTGACCATTCGCCCTCGTCTCGTCAGGAGTTCGGTCCTGTGTTACCCGGGACCCGCCGTCTCAAAGCACCTTGCCAGAACTGGCTCGTCAGGTCCTGTCGAGACGAACGGGCAGCCCGTCCTTCGGCCGCGGCAGCGAGCTCCAGTCGACCGGCATCTCGTAGTCACCGGGCACGCTCCAGCGGAAGTTGAGCAGGAGCTGGTGCATGGCCGCCTTCACCTGCATCGTGCCGAAGTGCATCCCGATGCACTTGTGGACGCCGTTGCCGAACGGGATCCACGCGTTGCGCGCGACGGTGCCGGGCGGAGCGAACCGGTCGGGGTCGAACCGGTCGGGATCGGGCCAGTACTCCTCGAGATGGTGCAGCCCCTGCATGTTCACCGAGACGAAGGTGTCGGCCGGTATGCGGTAACCGAGGATCTCGGTGTCCTTCACCGTCTTGCGGGCCAGGCCCGGCACTGCGGTGACCAGCCGCATGCACTCGCGCATGACGCGGTCGAGCGTCTCGAGCCGGTCGATGTCCTTGTAGGCGAGGGTGGGCGTTCCGACCGCGATCGACTCGGCGCGACACCGTTGCTGCCACTCGGGATGCCTGCCGAGGTAGTAGGCCATCGTGGTCATCGTGATGGTTGTGGTGTCGTGCGCAGCCATCAGCAGGAAGATCATGTGGTTGACGACGTCGTCGTCGGTGAACGAGGCGCCGTCGTCCTCGGCGCGGGCCCGGGCGAGCGCGCCGAACAGGTCGTTGTCCTTGCTCGCCCGCTTGGCTGCGACCCGGGGTCGCAGGAACTGCTCGAGCACCCGCCGCCCGTGCAGCCCGCGCGACCAGCGCAACCCGGGGACGGGGAAGCGCAGGACGGCCGTGCCACCGCGCACGCAGGCGACGAAGGCGCCGTTGAGCCGGTCGGCTTCCGCGCCGAGCTCGGCGCCCATGAAGGTGCGGGCGGCGACGTCGAAGGTGAGCTTCTTGATCGCCGGGTAGAAGCGGAAGTCGCGGTCGGGCCGCCAGCCGGCGAGACCGTCGGACAGGGTGGCGTTCATCGGGTCGAGGTAGCCCGCGAGCCGGTCGGCGGTGAAGGCCTGCTGCATGATCCGGCGGTGCCGGTGGTGCTCGTCGAAGTCGAGCAGCATCAGCCCGCGCGGGAAGAACCTGCCGATCAGGAAGCCCCAGCCCGGGCCGTTGGCGAACGCGTGGTCGCGGTTCTGCAGCACGACGGCGGCGCCTTCCGGGCCGGTGACGGTCACCTGCTTGCGACCGAAGGCGCGCAGCCACGAAACCGGGCCGTACCTGTCGTAGCGCTCGCGGGAGTTGTAGAGCTTGCCGGACAGGACGTCGAAGGTGTGCCCGACGATCGGCCAGCCGCGATCACCCGGCACGTCGGCCAGGGGTCTGGTCTCGTCGACCGTCACGACTGCAGACCCTAGCCTGCTTGTCCAAGGACTGAATCGATGGTTCAGTTCTTGATATGGCCTACCGGCGGACCGAGCAGGTGCAGGCCCGGCTCGACGCGCAGCGCGCGCGGATCGTTGCCGCGGCGACGCACCGGCTCGCCGAGCACGGTTACGCGGGCTGTTCGGTGGCCGCGGTCGCCCGCACCGCCGGCGTCGCGTCCGGCACCGTCTACAACCACGTCGCCGGCAAGGCCGAGCTCGTCGCGGAGGTGTTCCGGGCCGTGTGCGGGGGTGAGGTGGACGCCGTGCGTGCCGTGGTCGAGCCCGCGACCGACAGCGCGGCCCGCGTCACCGCGCTGGTCGAGACCTTCGCCGGCCGGGCCCTGAAGTCGCCGCGGTTGGCCTACGCCTTGCTCGTCGAACCGGTCGATCCGATCGTGGACGAGCTCCGCCTGCAGTTCCGCGTTGCCTTCCGCGACATCGCGGCCGGCGCGATCGATGCCGGTGTTGCCGCGGGCGAACTGCCCGCGCAGGACGCCGCGGTCGTCGCGGCAGCCCTCGTCGGAGCGATCGGCGAGGCGCTCGCCGGTCCGCTCAGCGGCCGGCCGGACCCGGCCGTCGTCCCCACGCTCGTCACCTTTGCCCTGCGATCGATCGGAGTTCGTGATGCCGTCCACCCATGAGGTGACCAACCAGGTCCCGCCGCTGACCGCCGACATCAGCACCTTCCCGGCGCTGCTCGAAGGCCTGCACCGGGAGGGGGCCGGGTGGGCCGAGGCCGAGGTGCGCGACCTCGGCGCCGCCGCCAACGGCCCGGACGCGCAGGAGTGGGGTCGGCTGGCGAACGAGCACCCGCCGGTGCTGCGCACGCACGACCGATACGGGCGCCGCATCGACGAGGTCGACTACCTGCCGCAGTACCACGAGCTGATGCGGGTGGCGGTCGGGCACGGTCTGCACGGTGCGCCGTGGGCGAGTGAGCAGGCCGGCGTGCACGTGGCGCGCGCGGCGAAGGTGATGGCGTGGGGCGTCGCCGACGCCGGTCACCTGTGCCCGGTGTCGATGACCTACGCGGTCGTGCCGGCGTTGCGCAGCACCCCGCAGCTCGCCGCGCAGTACGAGCCGCTGCTGACGTCGACGACCTACGACTACGGGCTGCGGCCGCCACTGACCAAGCAGGGCCTGATCGCCGGCATGTCGATGACCGAGAAGCAGGGCGGTTCGGACGTGCGCGCCAACACGACGACGGCGGTCCCGAGCGGTGACGGCAGCTACCGCCTCACCGGCCACAAGTGGTTCACCTCCGCGCCGATGTCGGACCTGTTCCTGACCCTGGCGCAGGCACCGGGCGGGCTGTCGTGCTTCCTCGTGCCCCGCGTGCTGCCCGACGGCAGCCGTAACGCCGTCCGGCTGCAGCGGCTGAAGGACAAGCTCGGCAACAAGTCCAACGCGTCGTCCGAGGTCGAGTACGAGGACGCCGTCGGGTGGCTGGTCGGCGACGAGGGCCGCGGCGTGCGCACCATCATCGAGATGGTCAACATGACCCGCCTGGACTGCGCGCTGATGGCCGCGGGCGGCATGCGGATCGGCATCGCACACGCGATCCACCATGCGACGCACCGGCGGGTGTTCGGCAAGCGCCTGGTGGACCAGCCTGCGATGGTCAACGTGCTCGCCGACCTCGCCGTCGACTCCGAGGCCGCGACGACCGTGGTGCTGCGGCTGGCCGGCGCGGTCGACCGTGCCGTGCGTGGCGACTCGGCCGAGGCCGCCTTCCGCCGGGTCGGCCTCGCCGTCACCAAGTACTGGTTGTGCAAGCGTTGGTCGACGCACGCGGCCGAGGCGCTCGAGTGCCTCGGCGGCAACGGCTACGTCGAGGACTCCGGGCTGCCGCGGCTCTACCGCGAGGCGCCGCTGGTCTCGATCTGGGAGGGCTCGGGCAACGTCGCCGCCCTCGACACGCTGCGTGCGATGGCGCGCGAGCCCGAGGCGATCGAAGCGTTCTTCGGCGAACTCGAACGCGCCGAGGGCGTCGATGCCCGTTACGACGACGCGCTGGCGCTGCTGCGCAAACAGTTCAGTGACACCGACGAGTTGGAGTACCGCGCGCGGCACATCGTCGAGCAGATGGCCGTCCTGCTACAGGGCTCGCTGTTGCTGCGGCACGGCAACGCCGCGGTGGCCGACGCCTTCGCCGCGTCCCGGCTCGGGCGCGACTGGGGGGTTGCCTACGGCACGCTGCCGACCGGGCTGGACACCGACACGATCCTGCAGCGGGCGGCGGTCACGGTCGACTAGAGATCTTTTCGGAAGTGGATGTCGGCGTGGCCGGCTGTCGGTAGGCCTTCGCTTCGGCCGAACTCGGCGTAGCCGATCTTTCGGTAGAAGTCCGGAGCCTGGAACGAGAACGACCGGACGAGCACCTGGGTGCAGCCGCGCCGCTGCGCCTCGTCCTCGGCGGCCGACATGAGCCGGCGGCCGAGTCCGCTGCCTCGCTGGTCGGCACGAACCCACAGCTGCTCGATTCCTGCGCAGGTCGCCCACGTCCAACCCATCAGTCCACCGGCAAGTTCGCCGTGCTCGTCCACAGCGCGCACGCTCAGGCTCTGTTGTTGTTCTGACCGGTCGCTGCCACGTTGAACGCGGTCAACTCCGCTGACAGCCGCTGATCGAGGTCCGGGTCGGACGTGCCGACGTGCAAAGTCCCATTCGTCTGTTCCACATCCGACACGATGTCCGCAAGATCTTCCGGGCACAACCCGGATCGGCGCCGTCGCCACCTGCTGTCGACGGGTCTTTGGACCCTGTTTGCGGCGGCCGAGGTCAAGGGAATCTGACCAATTGGCCCGCCGGTGCTCGTCGAGACAGGTGTGCACATGAAGACCATTGCCGAATTTGCGATCCGTCGCCGCTGGTTCGTCATCGCCGGTTGGCTCGTGCTGATTCTCGCAGCGCAGGTCATCGCCGGTGCGATGGGCGGAGCCGCATACAAGGACACGTTCAGCCTGCCCAACACCGAGACGGCGAGTGTGGCGAAGCTGCTGAAGAGTGCCGGCCTGGACAACCGCAACGGCGTCACCGGCACGATGGTCGTCCGGAACAGGGACGGTAGCCAGTTCGTCGGCGCGCCGGCGCCGCTGAAACCTGCGCTGGTGAAGGTGTGTACGTCCGGCAATCACGTCGCGTTGATCTCCACGCCGTGGCAGTCGATCGACTGCTCACACCCGGATGCGGTGGGCGCCGGGAACCCGAAACTGCTCAACACCGCGCGTGGTTCGAACACGGCGCTGGTCACCATTTCCTGGCAGAGCAACCACTTCGACCAGACCCTGTTCATGAACGTCTACAAGGCGCTGCAGTCGCTGCGCAGTTCCGAGCTGCAGGTCGAGTTCACCGGCAACGCGTTCGCCGGCATCGGGCAGAGCAACGGTTCCGGTGGATCGGTGTTCATCGGGTTCCTGGCAGCGTTGATCATCCTGGCGCTCGTCTTCCGTACGGTCGCCGCGACCGTCCTGCCCCTGGCCAGCGCGTTCGTTGCCCTGGTCGGCGGGCTCGGGGTGATCTACATCCTCAGTCACGCCATCAACGTCTCGAACATCACGCCGTACCTGGCGGAACTGATGGTGATCGGAGTCGGCGTCGACTACGCGCTGTTCATCGTCACGCGCCATCGCCGCAACCTGCGGCGCGGGATGTCGCTGGACGAGTCGATCGTCACCTCGATCAACACCTCGGGACGGGCGGTGTTGTTCGCCGGAACCACCGTGTGCATAGCCATCCTCGGCCTGATCGCACTCGGTGTGAGCTTCTTCAACGGCATGGCGGTGGCCACCGCGCTGGCGGTGGGCTTCACCATGGCCGCCTCCCTGACGCTGCTGCCCGCGCTGCTGAGCCTGTTCGGCCTCAAGGTGCTGCCGCGCAAACAGCGTGCCGCCGTGCGCGCCGGCAGCTTCATCGACGGCCGTCCGCGCGGGTTCTGGGCTCGCTGGTCGGGATTGGTCGCGCGTCGCCGCATCCTCGTCGCCGTGGGTTCGGGCGCGGTGATGATCGCCCTGGCGATCCCGTTCTTCTCGCTGCACCTGGGCAACAGCGACCAGGGCAGCGACCCGACGAGCTCGACGACCAGGGTCGGCTACGACCTGATCAGCAGCGAGTTCGGCGTCGGCTACAACTCGCAGCTCGAAGCTGTCGTGAGTGGTCCGGGAGCCTCTGACAAGGCCTACCTCGCCCGCGTGTCGCACACGCTGGCCGGCGTGCCGGGTGTCGACTCGACCAGCCTCGGCGTCGTGCCGCTGACCAACCGGATCGCCTTCGTGTCGTTCAAGACGACGACATCGCCGCAGTCGGAGAAGACCTATCAACTGGTCGGTCACCTGCGCTCGGACGTGCTGCCGCCGCTGTACACCGGCACGCCGAATCGCATCTACACCTACGGCGACACCGCGATCAACGTCGACTTCGCCAAGGTGCTCGGCCGCAAGATGCCGCTGTTCATCGCGGTTGTCGTCGGCCTGTCGTTCCTGCTGCTGCTGGTCGCCTTCCGCAGCCTGGTCATCCCACTGACCGCCGCCGTGATGAACTTGCTGGCCGTTGGTGGCGCGTTCGGTCTCGTGGTCGCGATCTTCCAGTACGGCTGGGGGTCCGACCAGCTCGGCGCCGGACCGGGCGCTCCGATCGATGCGTGGATTCCGGTGATGCTGTTCGCGATCCTGTTCGGCCTGTCGATGGACTACCAGGTGTTCCTTGTCAGCCGCATGCACGAGGAATGGGTGCACACCAGGTCCAACAAGCGGGCCGTGATCGTCGGTCAGGCCGAGACCGGCGGCATCATCACCGCCGCCGCCATCATCATGATCGCGGTCTTCCTCGGCTTCATGCTCTCGCCGGGTCGGCCGATCAAGATCTTCGGGCTGGGTCTGTCGTCGGCGGTCTTCCTCGACGCGTTCGTCCTGCGCACAATGCTGGTTCCGTCGCTCATGCACCTGTTCGGCAACTCGAACTGGTACCTCCCCAAGTGGATCGAGCGGATTGTGCCGCGCGTGTCGGTCGAACCGCCCGACGAGGAATCCCACTGGGTCGACAACGCACCAGAGACCCAGCCCGGGCTGGCCGCCCGATCCAAGTAGTCAGCGGGTGACGGCGGCGCGCCGCGACCAGCCACGCTGCGCGCGCACGCGGCCGATCGTCCGGCAGACGGCGTAGATGGCGAACGAGATCGTCGTGATGTACGGGCTGATCGGGATCCCGTCGGCGCCGAGCGCGACGAGCACCCCGCCTACGGTGGACACCGTCGCGAAGGCGACCGACAGCACCGGGACGAGCACGGGCGAGGCGGTGACCCGCATCGCGGCCGCGGCCGGGGTGCAGATGACCGACAGCACGAGCAGGGCGCCGACCGCCTGTACCGACATCGCGACGGCCAGGCCGAGCACGAGCATGAACAGCGGCGACAGCAGCCGGACCGGCACCCCGCGTGCGGCGGCGGCCTCGGGATCGGTCGAGGCGAACACCAGCGGGCGCCACATGATCACGAGCGCGATCACGACCACCACCGACGTCCAGATCAGATAGCCCAGCTGCACCGAGTCGACCGCCACGATCTGACCGATCAACGCGCCGAACTTGTTCGCCGTCCGGCCCTGGTACAGCGCGAGGAACAGCACGCCGAGCCCGAGCCCGAACGGCATCACGACGCCGATGATGGAGTTACGCTCACGCGCGCGGACGCCGAGAAGGCCGATGATCAGCGCGGCGACGATCGAGCCGAGGATCGAGCCGAGCGCGACGTCGATGCCGGCGAGCAGGGCCGCGGCCGCGCCGGCGAAGGACAGCTCGGAGATTCCGTGCACCGCAAAGGGCAGGTCGCGCATCATCACGAACGTGCTGATCAGCCCGCACACCACGCCGAGGATCGCTGCCGCGATCACCGAGTTGTGCAGCAGCGCGAACAGCGCGCCGTAGTCGCTGAAGTCGAAGATGCGGTGCCACCACGTCATGGCGCCACCGCCGCGTCGTGATGGGCATGCAGGTCGGGCACACCCGCGACGACGACCCGGTCGCCGATGCGCACGACGTCGACCGGACGGCCGTAGAGCGCGGACAGCGTCGAGGAGGTCATCACCTCATCGACCGTGCCGATCCGGAACCGGCCCTCGGCGAGGTAGAGCACCCGGTCGGCGAAGGGGAGCACCGGATTGATCTCGTGGGTCACGAACACCACGGCGGTGTCGCGCTCGCGGCGGCGCCGGTCGATCAGCTCGGTCACGGCTGCCTGGTGATTGAGGTCGAGCGAGAGCAGCGGCTCGTCGCACAGCAGCAGCGCCGGGTCGGTGGCCAACGCCTGCCCGATTCGCACGCGCTGCTGCTCGCCGCCGGAGAGCAGCCCGACCGGCAGGTGCGCGTACTCGCTTGCGCCGACCTCGGCGAGCACCTCGTCCACCCGGCGGCGCCGGTCGGCGCGCCGGGCGCCGCGCAGCGATCCGACGCCCCAGCGATGCCCGTCGATGCCCTGGCCGACGACGTCCCGGGCGCGAAGCGGGGTGAACGGGTCGAGCGGGCGTTGCTGCGGCACGTAGCCGATCAGCGGGCTGCCGCGATGCGCCGGGCGGCCCCCGACCAGCACTGCACCGGAGGTGAGCGGTTGCAGGCCGAGCACGGCGCGCAGCAGGCTCGTCTTGCCCGAGCCGTTCGCGCCCAGCACCGCCAGGAACTCGCCCGGTGCAACGCTCAGGTCGAGGTCGTGCCACAGCCGGCGGCTGCCGTAGCCCAGGGCGGCGTGACGCAGCTCCAGTGCGGCGCTCATCGCGCCAGGGCCTTGCCGACGGCGGTCAGGTTGGCCTGCATCCAGGACAGGTAGCCGGTGCCCGGCGGCAGGGTCTCCGTCACGGGTACGGCCGGGATCGCGTTCGCGGCCGCGGCGGCACGCGCGCGGGTCGTCTCGGCGCCGGTGGTCTGCGCGTTGTAGACGAGCATGCGTACCGCGTGCCGATCGAACAGCGCCAGCGTGCGCTGCAGGACCGACGCCGAGACGCCGTTGCCGCTCTCGACCCCGACACTGAACTGTTCGGGCGTGCGGTTGACCAGTCCGCAGGCGTCCAGCAGGTACAGCGGGACGGGCTCGGTGATCGCCACCGGGGTACCGGCGAAGCGGCGACGCAGGGAGGCCTCGGTCTGCTCGAGGCCGCGCAGGCGCGCGAGGAAGCGGCGGGCACCGGACCGGAACGCGCCAACGTCGCGGGGCCGCTTGGCCCCGAGGACCGCCACCAGGCGATGGACCAGCGCGGTCACCGCGGCGAAGTCGTACCAGACGTGCTCGTTCAGCTCGCCGCCCGCGGGTGCGTGATGGCCGGAGAGCGCGACGACGTTCAGCGTCACCGCCGAGGATCCGGACGCCTGGCGCAACCGGGCCATGAAGTCGTCGTACCCGCCGCCGTTCTCGATCAGGACGCCGGCGCGCGAGACGGCCAGCTCGTCACGTCCGCTCGCCTCGAACGAATGCGGGTCCTGGGCGGTACTGGTGATCAGTGCGGTGACGTCGACGCGGTGTCCGGCAACGGCGCGCACGATCGAGGCGTACGCATCGGTCGAGGTGACCACCTGTAACCGGCCGTCCGCGTTCGCGGCTGACGAGCAGGCGGTGAGTGCACCCACCGCGGTGAGCGCGGCGAGGACGCCGGTGCCGAGGGCACGCGCGCCGTGGACCGCCACCTGGCCCACCCCTTACTGATATCGACAACGATATTCAATAAGAAGGTTACCAGCGTAGGCGTGGCGACCGGGGTCGGGGTTTGCTGCCCGGACAGGAGGGGGGTGCGGTCAGCTGGCCCGGCGGTGCGGCGAGGCCATCAGCAGCTCGGCGCGGCGCGCGCCGTGGCTGGTGCCGTTGGGCAGCAGCTCGCCGAAGTCCTCGAAGAGCACGATGCCGTTGCAGAGCAGACTCCAGCCCTGCTCGGGGTGCGATACGAGCACGTGCGCGGCATCGCGGTCGCTCGCGTCCACCGACGGGCAGTTCGGGACGTGGTGACAGCGCGCCGAAGTGCGAGCCTGGCTTTCGTGAAACATGGTCATAGCGGTGGTTCCTACTGGGGGGAGCGTGATCCGGCGGGGGGTCGGATCGATGTGTAGTTGGGTTCTTCGTTGTGGCTGCGCCGGCCCGGTGGTCCTCGGCTGGCTGTCGAGTACCGGATCGGCTCCGAAATCGCTTCCGGAGAGAGCTGCATCACAAGTCTGCCCACGAAACGGGGGTTGTCCATGCAACCGGCCCGCAGATCGCAGCCCGTATCGGACATATCCGGGCAACTCATGTATGGCTTCTGTCAAATTGTTATCGCGCTGTAACCAAATCGGAGATTAGTTTGGTCGGAGCCCGAACAATGCCCGACCGTACGCCGTGAAGCTGGGCTCCGGCTTCAGGTGCGGCCCCACCGCTCTTGGGCCGCTCCCAGGTCCGGGTCCCGCGGCACCCAGTCGGCGAGGACGGCGGGGAAGCCGGCCCGCATCGCGGTGTCCACCACGTCCGGATCGTCGTCGACCAGGGCCGCAACCCCGCGCGATTGCAGCCGGCGCAGCACGTCCAACTTGTAGAGCCGGGCCGGGCGGTAGTCGCCGTCCGGGCGCATGTACAACTCGCTGGACGGCAGCGCGTGCCGACTGAACCAGTCGACCGTGACTCCGCGTAGCCACTCGGGGCGCCCGGTGAGCCAGACGACCTCGTGCTCGCGGCCGAGGTCGGCGACCAGCCGGCTGCCTTCGGGCAGCAGAGGGTCGGCATCGGCCGCGGCGAAGAAGCGCGGCCAGTTGTGGCGGTGCAGGTGGTGCAAGCGGTGGCGGACGTCGGCCACCACGCCGTCGACGTCGAACACAGCGAGCACAGCCTGCACCCTAGTTCGGCGGCTAGACTTTTCTATTCGTGCGCTTCCTCGATCCCGTCCCGCCGTACGAGCTGACCTATGACGACGTCTTCATGGTCCCGGCCCGGTCGGCGGTGGCGTCCCGGTTCGACGTCGATCTCACCACCTTCGACGGCAGTGGCGCGACGATCCCGATCGTCGTCGCGAACATGACCGCTGTCGCCGGACGGCGGATGGCCGAGACGGTGGCCCGCCGCGGCGGCGTGACGGTGCTGCCGCAGGACATCCCGGCCGGCGTCGTGCGCGAGGTCGTCCAGTGGGTCAAGGCGCGGCACCTCGTCGTGGACACCGCCGTCACCCTCAGCCCGCATGCGCCGGTCAGCGACGCGCTGGCGCTGCTGCCCAAGCGCGCCCACGGCGCGCTCGTGGTCGTCGACGGCGGCCGCCCGGTGGGTGTGGTCACCGAGGCCGATTGCGCCGGCGCCGACCGCTTCGCCCAGTTGCACCAGGTGATGAGCGCCGATCCGCTGACGCTCGTCGAGCCGATCGACGCCGAGCACGCCTTCGAGGTCCTCGACAAGGCGCGCCGCAAGCTCGCGCCGGTCGTCGACGCCGACGGGCAGTTGATCGGCATCCTGACCCGCACCGGCGCGCTGCGCTCGACCATCTACCGCCCGGCGGTGGACGCCGCCGGACGGCTGCGCGTCGGTGCCGCGATCGGGGTCAACGGCGACGTCGCCGCGAAGGCCGCGGAACTGCTCGACGCGGGAGTGGACGTACTCGTCATGGACACCGCGCACGGTCACCAGCAGCGCACGGTCGACGCGCTGCGGGCGGTGCGGGCGCTTGACCCGAAGGTGCCGGTGGTGGCGGGCAACGTGGTGTCCGCCGAGGGCACCCGCGAGCTGATCGAGGCCGGCGCCGACATCGTCAAGGTGGGCGTCGGTCCGGGGGCCATGTGCACGACCCGGATGATGACCGGGGTCGGGCGGCCGCAGTTCTCCGCAGTGCTCGAGTGCGCCGCCCAGGCCCGCGCGCTGGGCCGGCAGGTGTGGGCCGACGGCGGCGTGCGCCACCCTCGCGACGTCGCGTTGGCGCTGGCCGCGGGCGCGGCCACGGTAATGATCGGGTCGTGGTTCGCCGGCACCCACGAGTCGCCGGGGGACCTGCACGTCGGCAGTGACGGGCGCGCCTACAAGGACAGCTTCGGCATGGCCTCGGCCCGCGCGGTCGCCAATCGCACCACGGGGGAGAGCGCGTTCGAGCGCGCCCGCAAGGGCCTGTTCGAGGAGGGCATCTCGAGCGGCCGGCAGTACCTCGACCCGGCCCGCCCCGGCGTCGAGGACCTCATCGACACGATCACCGCAGGCGTCCGCTCGGCGTGCACCTACGCGGGGGCGGCGACCCTCGAGCAGTTGCACGAGCGCGCCGTCGTGGGTGTGCAGTCGGCGTCGGGCTACGCCGAGGGCCGTCCGCTGTACGCCGGTTGGTAGTAGCGTGTGCGCCGTGAGTTCCCGCGTGCAGCTGTGGTGGCCGTCCTCGGACGGCTGACCTCACCTGCACGCACCTCCTCCAGTGCAAGGGCCGTCCGATTCCGGGCGGCCCTTCTGCATGCCCGGGCCCGGCGACCCGTGACCCGAAAGGCACGACCATGTCCCGCGTCCTCACCGGCGACCGACCAACCGGCGCCCTCCACCTCGGCCACTACTTCGGCACCCTCGCCAACCGCGTCCGCCTGCAACGCGAGGGCCACGACCTGTTCGTGGTGATCGCCGACTACCAGGTGATCACCGATCGCGACGACCCCGGCCCGCTGCGCGAGACGGTGCGTGAACTCGTCCGCGACTACCTGGCCGTGGGTCTCGACCCGGAGCCCACCGTGGTGTTCCCGCACAGCGCGATTCCGGCGCTGAACCAGCTGCTGCTGCCGTTCCTGTCACTCGTCGGCATGGGCGAGTTGACCCGCAACCCCACGGTCAAGGACGAGATCCGCTACGCCGGGCGTGACACGGTCAGCGGATTGATGTTCACCTACCCGGTGCACCAGGCGGCCGACATCCTGTTCTGCCACGGCGAGTTGGTCCCGGTCGGCAAGGACCAACTGCCGCACCTCGAGCTGACACGCAGCATCGCGCGCCGCTTCAACGAGCGGTACGCGCCGCTGTTCCCGCTGCCGGACGCGTTGCTGGGGGAGGCGCCCGTGCTTCGCGGGCTGGACGGACGCAAGATGAGCAAGAGCCTCGGCAACGCCATCGCGCTGTCCGACGACCGGGACACGATCGCTGCGAAGCTCCGGACCGCGCGCACCGACAGCGACCGGCACATCAGCTTCGACCCGGACGCCCGGCCGGACGTCGCGAACCTGCTCACGATCGCCGCACTGTGCACCGGACAGAGCCAGGACGAGCTCGCGGCCGAGATCGGCGACGGCGGTGGTGCGCAGCTGAAGGCGATGACGACCGAGGCGGTGGACGCGCTGCTCGCGCCGATGCGCGCGCGGCGTGAGCAGGTGAGCGATGCGGATGTCGATCGCATCCTCAAGCGCGGCATCACGACCGCGACCGAGATCGCCGAGGCGACGCTCGCCGAGGTCCGGCACGTGATGGGAATGGATGTCATCGCCCTTTAGGTACAGGCCATTCGGTTGTGTGACAGTGGACGCATGTCGGCCCACGACCACACGCACTCGCCGACCGGCGACCGCCGCTGGCTGGCCGCCGCGCTGTCGGTGATCGTCGCGTTCATGATCGGCGAGATCGTCGCGGGCCTGCTCGCGCACTCGCTCGCGCTGATCACCGACGCCGCGCACATGCTCACCGACGCGGGTGCGCTCGCGGTCGCCATCATCGCCTCGCGGATCGCGCAGCGGCCCGCGCGCGGCGCGTTCACCTACGGCTACGCCCGGGTGGATGCACTGTCCGGGCAGGCCAGTGGCATCACGCTCATCCTGCTGGCGCTGTGGTTCGCGATCGAGGCCGTCCGGCGCCTGGTCACGCCGAGCGTGGTGCACGGCGGCATCGTCACCGTCGTCGCGCTGATCGGCGTGGTGGTCAACCTCGTCGCGACGGGGCTGGCGGCGCGGGCGGACCGGTCGAGTCTGAACATCCGGGGCGTGCTCGCCCATCTGGTCACCGATCTCTGGGCGTTCGGCGCGACCTTCGTCGCCGGCATCGTGGTGGTCACCCTCGGCTGGACGCGGGCCGATGCGCTCGCCTCGCTCACCGTCGCGGCGCTCATGGCGTGGACCGGCTGGCACCTGGTCCGGGCCGCCGGACGGGTGTTCCTCGAGGCGGCGCCGACCGGCGTCGATCCGGCCGTCCTCGGCGCGGAACTCGCGCATACCGACGGTGTCGCCTCGGTGCACGACCTGCACGTCTGGGAGATCGGCCCGGGCGCGGTCGCGCTGTCGGCGCACGTGCTGGTGCGGCCGTCGCACGACTGCCACGAGGTTGCGAGCGAGTTGCGCACCGCCCTGCGGGAGCGGCACGGCATCGGTCACGTGACGTTGCAGACCGATCATGTCGGCGCTGCCGATCAGCACCTCGCCGAGAATTGCATCGACGCCCACGGGACCGTGCACACGCCGACCCGGTGACCCGAGCAGATCGGTCAGCGATTCCGGCACAGCCCGGCGGCGACCCGGCGACGTTTCCACAGCACTGCTGCGGTGAACATCGCTCCGAGGACGTTGCTGCCGGTCGCCAGTAGTGCGGCGGCGTGCGCGTGGGAGCGCTCGACCCCGACGAACGCGTTGATCGTCGCCGACCCGGCGGCCAGCAGCGCGAGAGTGAGGGGCGAACCTCCAGCCCGACCGGCCCGCCGTCGGCGCCGCGGCCAGGCCGAGGCTCATGGCGCTCAGCGCCCAGCGGGCGGCACCTTCGCCAACAACTGACCTTCCCGAGTGATCGACGCCGCGCCTCGAACAGGTCACGGCCCAGCTCCGTCTGCCAGACTCCACCCATGCTGGTGCCGATGCCGCCGCAGAGCGCGCTGTTCCTGCTCGCCGAGACGCGCGAGCACCCGATGCACGTCGGCAGCCTGCAGCTGTTCCGACCCCCGGACGGCGCGACGTCCCGCGACGTCGCTGAGCTGTTCGACCGGGCCCTCGCGAGCACCGAGGTCGCGCCGCTGTTCCGCAAGCGTGCGCGCCGGTCGCTCACCTCACTCGGGCAGTGGGGCTGGGAGGTCGACGAGCGCTTCGACCTCGAACACCACGTCCGCAAGAACGCGTTACCCCACCCGGCGCGGGTGCGGGAACTGCTCGCCCTCGGCTCCCGGCTGCACTCGTCGTTGCTGGACCGGCACCGTCCGCTGTGGGAGATGCATCTGATCGAGGGGCTGGCCGACGGCCGGTTCGCGATCTACTTCAAGGCGCATCACGCCCTGGTCGACGGGGTGTCGGCACTGCGCGTGCTCGGCCGGATGCTCTCGCCCGACCCGAACGACCTCGCCATGCCACCGCCGTGGGCCCCGCGGCCGCGCCGCACGCGTACCCCGCGCGAGCGGGACGGCTCGGCGCCGGCCGTGGCGCTGCGGCAGGCACTCTCGATCGCCGGCGACGTCGCCGGGCTCGGGCCGGCACTCGTGCGCTCGGTGGGCCGCGGGATCAACGACCAGGGCGGCACGATCTCGTTCTCGGCACCGAGGACGATGTTCAACGTCCCGGTGACCGGCGCACGCCGCTTCGCCGCGCAGTCGTGGCCGATCGAGCGCATCAAGCAGGTCGGCAAGGCCTGCGACGCGACCGTCAACGACGTCGTGCTCACCATGTGCTCCGGGGCGCTGCGTTCGTACCTGCTCGCCGAGAACGCACTGCCCGACGCGCCGCTGATCGCGATGGTGCCGGTGTCGCTGCACGGCGACGAGACCGGCAGCGCCGACGGCGGCGGGAACTCGGTCGGGGCGGTGATGTGCAACCTCGGCACGCACCTGGGCGACCCGGTCGAGCGGTTGGAGACCGTCCACCAGTCGATGATCGACGGCAAGCAGGCGATGCATGGCATGTCGCAGCTGCAGATGCTGGCGATGAGCGCAGTGGGCATCAGCCCGCTCGCGGTGTATCCGCTGCTGCGGCTGGACGGCAAGGTGCGCCCGCCGTTCAACCTCGTCATCTCCAACGTGCCCGGCCCGCGCTCGCCGATGTACTGGAACGGCTCACGACTGGACGGGCTGTATCCGCTGTCGATCGTGCTCGACGGGCAGGCGCTCAACATCACCGTGACCAGCTACTCGGACGAGATCGCCTTCGGCCTGATCGGGTGTCGGCGCTCGGTGCCGCATCTGCAGCGGCTGCTGACCTACCTCGACGACGAGCTGGGTGCTCTCGAAGCCGCGGTCGCGTAACGCCTGGTCAGCCCACCACCTGGGTGGAGTTGATCTTCAGTGTGCCGTTCTGGCGGACGAAGCGGAACAGCGTGCGCTCGGTCGAGGTCGAGCCGTCCTTCTTGTGGTAGACGAGCGTGGCCACGGCGGAGTACGGCGGACGCGCTTGCGCTGCGGACACGTCGACACGCCGGATCCCGCTCCAGTACGAGTCGTAGGTGCCGCGGCTCTGCGCCTTGCTGCGCTGGAAGTACGGGGTGAGCAGGTTCCAGCCCTCGTTGAGATTGCCCGGGACCACCGCGTAGTAGTTGTCGACCGCGTTGACGAGGTCGGCCGGTGTCGGGCGGGCGTGCGTCGACGGGGACTTCGACTTCGTCTTCGGCGTCGGCGTGGGCTTGGACGTTCGCGGCGTCGGCTTCGGCGCGGACGAATGGGTGGACGGTGAGCTCTTCGGCGGCTGCGAGTGGTGCGTCGCGGGGGGTGAGGCCGGCGCGTTGGACAGGCCGGTCCCCGCCGTGTTCGCGCTGCCGCCGCCGCTGTTGCCGAGCAGGACGATGCCGAGCACCACGCCGAGCGCGATCACGAGGACAGCCGCGACGAGAACCGGCCACAACGCGCGCGAGCGAGCCGGTGGCGGCGAGTCGTCGGCGAGGGGGAGCAGCGGTGGCTCGTTGGAACCCAGAGTTGCCGCGCGCGGCGACAGCTCCGGCGGCAGGGTCTGCCCCGCGTCGGCGGGCGGCGATGCGCTGTAGGCCGCCGTGGCAGCCGGGGCATCGGCCGGTGCGGCAAAGGCGGCGCGGGGGATCGCACGCGTCGCGTTGTCGGCGTGGTTCGGCGCGATGCTCACGTCGGCGAGCTGGTTGGCGACCTCGACCATGGTCGGGCGCTGCTCCGGGTCGAGCGACATCATCGTGGCGAGCATGCCGGTCAGCGGCCCGCTGCGCTGCGGGGGCGTGACCTCGCCCGACGCGACCCGGTGCAGCACGGCCATCGGGTTGCTGTCGGTGCCCACCGGGGGGTGGCCCTCGACGGCCATGTAGAGCGTCGCGCCGAGGGAGTAGACGTCGGTGGCGAAGTCGGATTCGGCGCCGCGGGCGACCTCCGGGGCGAGGTAGGCAGGCGTCCCGGTGACCAATCCGGTCGAGGTGAGCGTGACGTCGTCGACCGCGTGCGAGATGCCGAAATCGGCGATCTTCGCGGTGCCGTCGTCGCCGATCAGCACGTTGCCGGGCTTGACGTCGCGGTGCACGATGCCGGCGCGGTGCGCCGCGGCAAGCGCGGCAGCGACCTGCGTGCCGATCCGGGCAGCGACGATCGGTTCGAGCGGGCCCTCGCTGCGCACGATCTCCTGCAGGCTGCGCGAGGGCACGTACTGCATGACCAGGCACGGGTGGTTGTCGTCGTCGACGACGTCGTACACCTGCACCGCGTTGGGGTGGTGCAGCCGGGCGGTCAGATGCGCCTCGCGCATGACCCGCAGGGCCGCGGTCTCGGCGTCGGCAGGGGACAGCCCGGGCTGCAACTGCAGCTGCTTGATGGCAACCGGACGGTGCAGGCGCTCGTCGTACGCCTCCCACACCGTGCCCATTCCGCCGGCTGCGAGCTGCCGGACCAGGCGGTATCGCCCGCCGATCCAGTTCTCGGCGTCAGGCACACGCGCTCCGTTCGTCGTCCACTCCGGCGTCTGCCTACATTACCGATCCGTCGCGGATGCGTCCTTTCCACCGGTCGGCAGGCCCTGCCGGACGAGGGCAGCGACCGGTCGCGGGTCGTCCTTGACCACCCAGTGGCCGCCCGGGAGCAGGTCGGTGCGCAGGTCGGCGACGAACGGCCGGGGAGCCTCGGTGGCCAGCGGCGGGGTGACGAACGGATCACCGGTCGGCGCGATGACGTGCACGGGGACCTCGATGCGCCCAGGACGCCCGGAGCGCATCGCGGCGAACATGTTGGCCCGGTAGAGGTTGACGCCGTTCGCCTGGTCGGCGTGGCTGCGCGGGCCGACCGCGCGGTCGATCAGGCCGCGCCGGACCGCGAGCTCGGGCAGTGCGGGCAGCTGGAACAGCAGTGTGTAGTAGGAGTGAGCCAGCTGGCGCAGCCGGGGCCTCGGGTTCCGGCGCACCCCCCGCAGCCAGACCGCTGCGTGCTCGAGCGAGGGACCGGAGATCGACGTGAACCCGGTGATCCGACCGCGCGCCCGGGGGTCGGTGAGCGCCGGCCAGCACTGGATCGAACCCCAATCGTGACCGAGCAGGTGCACCGGCTCACCGACGTGGTCGAGGACTGCGAACAGGTCGTCGACGAGCTGGGGCATGCGGTACCCGGCGCGGGTCGCCGGCACGTCCGAGGCACCGGCCCCGCGCACGTCGTAACGCACGACGCGGCAATCGTCGGCGAGCAGGGCAGTCAGGCCGTCCCAGACGGTGTGATCGTCCGGGTAGCCGTGCACCGCCACGATCACCGGCCCGGCGCCGCCCGTGTCGTGGACGGCGAGAGTGGTGCCGTCGGCGCTGCGTACTCGTGCGGGCATCGGACCTCCGGTGGTTCGCGTCACCGTAGCCCGGCGCTCGTGATGGGCATAGTGACGGTATGCGAGTTGCACTCCTGGGAACCGGAATCATGGGCGCCGGCATGGCGCGGTCGTTGGCACGTGCGGGCCACGACGTCACGGTGTGGAATCGCACCGCGGAGAAGGCGCAGGCCGTTGCCGGTGACGGCATCGCGGTGGCCGACTCGGTGACGGCGGCCGTCACCGGCGCGGATGCGGTGATCACCATGCTGTTCGACGCCGAGGCCACCGTTGCCGTCGCTGACGACATCGTGGCAGCGCTCGGCGCCGACTCGGTGTGGATCCAGTCGGGCACGGTCGGTCCCGACGGCGCGCGGCGCATCGCCGAGGCAGGTACCGGCAGCATGCTCGACGCGCCCGTGCTCGGCACGAAGCAGCCTGCGGAGAACGGCAAGCTCGTCGTCCTGGTGTCGGGCCCGCAGGCGCTGATCGACGCTGCCGGGCCGGTGTTCGACGCGATCGGCGCGCGTACGATCGTCGCCGGCGACGAGATCGGGCAGGCCAGCGCGCTCAAGCTGGCCTGCAACGCGTGGATCGGCGTTCTGACGGCCGGGACCGCGCAGTCACTCGCGTTTGCCGCGTCGCTCGGCGTCGAGCCGAAGCTGTTCCTCGAAGCGATCAGCGGCCAGGCCACCGACAGCCCGTACGCGCAGTTGAAGGGCAAGGCGATCCTGGCGGGGGAGTACGACCCGTCGTTCGCGCTCGACGGCGTGGTCAAGGACCTCGGGCTGATGGTCGACGCGGCGGGGTCTGCAGACTTCCCGGCGGACCTGCTCGAGGCGGTGCGTGCGGTGTTCCAGCGGGCCTCCGATGCGGGGCATGGCGACCAGGACATGGCGGCTGTGCGGTTCGCGTTCGGCGAGTAGGCGTTTCGCGGCGCGGTGGTTTTTGCGGCGCTCGACGGTGCGGTGACCTCGGGTTCGGGTTGGGCTTGGAAAGGCGCGGCGACGGAGGGCGTTCCGGTCTGGGCCGGGTTGCGCTGCCGGCGCTTGTTGCGCTCGAATCGTCAGATATCTGCGGATTCACGCTTCCGACGCTTGTTTCGCTTCCCCGGAAGCGAAACAAGCGAACGCATGGACACGGTGTCGGCTGACTCTCTCGAGTTGCTGACCGATGCCCAGGTTGTGGAGGGGATGCGGGCGGAGCTGCGGGTGCAGCATGAGGCTGAGGTGCGGCTGATCGGGTTGGTCGATCAGGTGGCCCGGCGTGGGTTGGCGCAGGTGCATGGTTGTAAGAGTGCGGTGCGGTTTCTGCGGCAGCTGTTGAATGTCCTCGCCTACTCCGACAAGCAGCGGCTGTTCAGCGAACAACAACGCCTCGCGATGCTGGCCCGAGACGGCGGCTGCTCCTACCCCGGTTGTGATGCCGCGTTGGGCTGGCTCGAGACCCACCACGTCACCGACCACCAGCACACCGGCCGCACCAGCGTCGACGACGGAACACTGGTCTGCGGCACCCACCACGACACCTTCGCCCGGATGGGCTGGACCTCCCGCATGCTCAACGGCAGACCCCATTGGGTACCACCCGACTGGCTCGACCCGGATCGCGAACCGCAACGAAGCCGGATGCACGACCGAGAGTGATACGACCATCTCAACGCGCCTCAGAACGGCTTGCCGGGTGCATGACGCACGCTGCTGCCAGCGCGCAACGCAAGCGCGGCGTGGTCGTGCTCGCCGCCGATGTCGGCTCGAGCTCCTCGACGGTCGGGCGCATCCTGGCCCGACACGGCGTGGCGAATCTGGCTGGCAGTTATCGACCCGATCTCCGGCGAACGAGCCGGCGACAGTCGCCCAGCCGCGAGAACACCTCAGACGTGGCCCACCCGACTCGAGAAGACCAAGGTCGGCTACCGCTTCAGATCCGATAACACCATGCCAGGGCACGGCACCCAGGCCACCAAGTCACAGTCGATCAGCCGGCAAGCGGCAGGCTCGCGTGACGAGCGGGGGCAACGTCAGGCCGCGCCCAATCGCAGCGCGGAGGTGTCGGACCGGCTCGATCGGGGCAGCAAGCGCGATGACCGCGCTGTCGGTCACCGCCAATTTTCGGTAGCGCAACTCGAACGTCTGGTGCTGCTGCGCGATCGTGGCGAGCTCCGTGGTCCATCGCGCACCGTGCGTGGCCCAGATCGCCGCCTTCGGTTCCGGATAGTCGACCTGCACCCCGAGCAGCCACGCGACGCTGATGTGCAGTCGGTTCGGGACAACGCAACAGGTTCGGTTCGAGCGGCGACAACGCGTCCTGGACCCGAGCCAGTGCCTTGCGCGCGGCGGCGGACGGCGTGATGTGGACGTTGAGGCCATGGCACGGCCGGTGCCACTGGTGCGCGAGCACGATGCGATTGCTCGCGACGCTCGACCTGAACCGGTCCCGCACCTCGTCGACACCCGTCGACCCGTTGTCCACCGCGCGTGGCGACGGTTACGCGACCTGCGGCAACGGGCCGTGCTCGGGCGGCACGGTCTCGGCAACCGACGGCGGCGGCGGGGCGGTGCCGTCGCCGAACGGACGTCCGCCCAGTTCCTCGCGGCCGTGCGGTGACAGCCAGCCGGACAGATCTGGGCCGAGCGGAACGATGCCCGACGGATTGATGGTCTTGTGCACCTCGTAGTAGTGGTGCTTGATGTGGCTGAAGTCGGTCGTGTCGCCGAAGCCGGGGGTCTGGAACAGATCGCGCGCATAGGCCCACAGCACGGGCAGCTCGGTCAACTTCTGCCGGTTGCACTTGAAGTGCCCGTGGTAGACGGCGTCGAAGCGCGCGAGCGTGGTGAACAGCCGCACGTCTGCCTCGGTGATGGTGTCGCCGACGAGATAGCGCTGCGTGCGCAGCCGATCCTCGAGCCAGTCGAGGCGCGCGAACAACCGTTCGTAGGCCCAATCGTAGGCCCGCTGGTCGGAGGCGAATCCGCAGCGGTACACGCCGTTGTTCACGTCGCGGTAGACGAGCTGGGCGACCTCGTCGATCTCGTCACGCCGCGGTTCGGGGTAGAGGTCGGGGGCGCCGGGGCGGTGGTAGGCCGCCCACTCGGTGCTGAAGTCGAGCGTGATCTGCGCGTAGTCGTTTGTGACCACCGCACCCGTCGCGATCTCCACCATTGCCGGGACGGTGATCCCGCGCGAGTAGTCCGGATCGCGCTTGAAGAACGCCTCTTGCAGCCGCTCGATACCCAGCACCGGGTCGCGGCCGTTCGGGTCGAGATCGAAGGTCCAGCTGCGCACATCGTGCGTCGGCCCGCAGACGCCCATGCCCAAGACGTCCTCGAGGCCGAGCAGGCGACGCACGATGATGGCGCGGTTCGCCCACGGGCACGCGCGCGCGACGATCAGGCGATACCGGTCGGGCTCGACGGGGAACCCGTCGCGGCCGTCCGCGGTGATGCGCGTGGTGAGGTAGTTGGTGTCGCGGGTGAACTCGCCGTCGGCCATCCGTCGATCATGCCCATCGACTGGTGACAATTGACTCGTGCCCAGACAGAACCGCCGTCGCGACGACGTTCCACGCTCGTCGGGCTCCGCCGCGGCGCACCGCGTCGACCAGTGGCACGGCAGCGACTACGCGGTCCGCACGGTCACCGGCACGAGCGCGGTGAAGGCCTACCGCTGCCCCGGGTGCGACCAGCTCATCCCGGCCGGCGTCCCGCACGTCGTGGCGTGGCCCAACGACGACCCCAGTGCCGACGAGCGCCGGCACTGGCACACCGCCTGCTGGACGGCCCGCGAGCGGCGCGCACCCAACCGCCGACGCTGATCACCCGGCGATGGCGACGAGATCAGAGATCGAGCTCGAGGCGCGCCAGGCGTTCCGGATCGGCCAGGATGTTCAGCTCGACGATGCGGTCGTCGACCACGATCACGCTGAGCAGCGAGACCATTCGACCGTCCACGTAGGCGGCGACGCCGGGCCAGCCGTTCACGAGCACGTCGCGGGCGTCACGGGCCAGCGGGGCGAACCGCATCGCCTGGCCGGCGATCTGCGCGGCGCCGCGCAGCAGCTGCGACGGCCCGATCGGCGAGGAGCCGGCGTCGGCGCGGAGCAGGACGTCCGGGTGCAACACGGCCAGCAGGCCGTCGAAGTCCCCCTCTCGCGAGGCCGCGCGAAACGCGTTCAGAATCTCGCGCTGGCGCACCGGCGTGGTGTCGGAGCTGACCGGGGTGGCCCGCACCCGCGAGCGCGCGCGGCTGGCGAGCTGCTTGGCAGCGCCCGGCGACCGGTCGAGCACCTGCGCGATCTGCTCGAACGGCACCCCGAACACGTCGTGCAGTACGAATGCCAGCCGCTCGGCAGGGCTGAGCGTGTCGAGCACGACGAGCATCGCCAGCCCGACCGAGTCGGCCAGCACCGCCTCCTGCTCGGGGTCGGCACCGGGAATGGTCACGATCGGGTCGGGCAGGTGCACCTCGAGGGGGTCCTCGCGCCGCGTGCTGCGGGCCCGCAGCATGTCCAGGCAGATCCGCGACACGACGGTCGTCAGCCAGCCCCGGAGATTGCGGACGTCCTCGGTGCCCGCGCGGTCGTAGCGCAGCCACGCCTCTTGCACGGCGTCGTCGGCCTCGGCGAACGAGCCGAGCATGCGGTAGGCGACACCGCGCAGATGCGCCCGGTGCTGTTCGAAGTCGTCCACTGTGACCTTCCTGTTCTGCGCGTCGTCATAAGCACAGACGACAGCAAAGCCGCCAAGGTGACAGGAGACCGTGATGGAACGCGTGCAGACTATGCCCGGACAACGAGTCGTGAACCGCATCGTGCGCGGGCTGCTGCGCACGCCGCTGCTGTGCCGGATGGTAGGACGGCGGCTGGTGACGGTGTACGTCGTCGGCCGCAAGACCGGCCGGCGGTACTCGGTTCCGGTCGCCTACACCCGCGACGGCGACGGCCTGCTGATCGGCACCCCGTTCGGCTGGGGTCGCAACCTGCGCAGCGGCGAACCCGTCACCGTCCGGTACAAGGGCAGCCGACGCGATGCGGACGTCGTCGTGTTCGCCGACGAGCCGGGCGTGACCGCCGCGTACGCGATGATGGCCGGCGACAACCGCAACTTCGCCAAGTTCAACAAGATCGCGCTCGACGATGCGGGCCGCCCCGATCCGGGAGATCTGCGGGCCGCCTGGACGGACGGCGCCCGCGCCGCGCGGCTGACGCTGCGCTGACCCGCGCGACATGATGGCCGGTATGGACGACAGCTCCGACCGGCCCCGTGACGCCGATGCCAACCGGCTGTCCGCGCAGTCGTACGCCCGCGGCGAACCGACCGGCTGGTTCGAGGCGCTCTACGCCGAGGCGGCCGAGGGCCGCGCGATCGTGCCCTGGGACCGTGACACGCCCAACCCGCAGCTGGCCGAGTGGGCGGTCGGGCGCGACGGCACCGGGCGCACCGCCCTCGTCATCGGCTGCGGGCTCGGCCGCGACAGCGAGTACCTCGCCTCGCTCGGCTACCGCACGACCGGGTTCGACCTGTCCGAGACCGCGATCGCGACAGCGGTGCAGCGGCACCCGGCCACGAGCGTGCAGTACGAGACGGCGAACCTGCTCGCGCTCCCCGAGCGGTATCGCCGCGCCTTCGACCTGGTCGTCGAGAGCTACACGGTGCAGGCGCTGCCCGATCCACCCCGGGCGGCGGCGATCGCGGCGGTGCCGACGACGCTGGCTCCAGGCGGAACGCTGCTGGTCATCGCGGCGGCGGGCGACGACGAGGACCCGAGCGGCCCGCCGTTCCCGCTGACGCGCCGTGAGATCGCAGCGTTCGCCGTGGACGGCGTACGGCTGGAGCACCTGGAGGACCTCGTCGACGACGCGGGAGTCCGGCGCTGGCGGGCCCGCTACAGCCGGCCCGCCTGAGCGGTCACCGCACGCGGATGTTCGGCAGCTGCAGGTTGGCCGCGGCCGGCGTCGCCAGCGCGCCGGGCAGGTCCGGCAGGAGCGCCATCCGGGTCAGGGCGCGGGGGTCTTCGCTGTTGCGCGCGCGTCCCAGCCGGGAGAGCGGCGAGACGTGCAGGGCCTGACGCGCCGGCGCGGTGTCGGGCAGCCAGGCCCGCTTGCGCGCGATCCGCACCGCGTCGCGCAGGCCGCCGAGCTCGTCCACGAGCCCGCGTACGAGGGCGTCGCGGCCGGTCCACACGCGGCCGCGGGCGATCTCGTGGATCTCCTCCGGCGTCCGTCCGCGGCCTTCGGCGACCTTGGCGACGAAGTCGTGATAGATCGCATCGACCGAAGCCGACAGCTTGTCGCGCTCGTCGTCGTCGAAGCCCCGACGGGCGGAGAACATCCGGGCGTGCGCCCCGTGCGAGACCGAGCCGGTGCTCGCGCCGATGCGTTCGAGCAGTTCGCTGACGACGACCTTGCCGCCGAACACGCCGATCGAGCCGGTCAGGGTCGCCGGCAGCGCGACGATGACGTCGGCCGGGCAGGAGATGTAGTAGCCGCCGGACGCCGCGGCCGTGCCCATCGACACGACCACCGGCTTGCCGGCCTCACGCAGCCGCTGCACCTCGCGCCAGATCGTCTCGGACGCGACGGCCGAGCCGCCGGGGGAGTCGACGTGCAGCACGACGCTGCGGGCGCGGTCCTGCTCGAGCGCGGCGCGGAGCGCCGCAGTGACCGAATCACTGCCGACCTGCCGGCCCATCGGCCCGCGCCGCGAGCGGCCGGTGACGATCGCGCCGTGCACCCGCACGAGCGCGACATGCCCCTTGCGTCGCACGGGTAGCGATCGCTTGCGGCGCGGGCGCCAGCGGTCGGCGAACAGCAACTCGACGTCGTCGCCGCCGCGTGCACGGGCCGCCGCGTAGACCTGGTCGCGGTAGCCGAGTTGGTCGACCAGCCCGACCTCGCGTGCCTCGACCGCGGACCGCGGCCCGGTGTCGACCAGCTCGCGCACGCGTGCGGTGTCGAGCCCACGGGCGGCGGCGATGGTCTCCACCGCGTCGTCGTAGATGGACGCGGCGAGCCGGTCGGCTGCTTCGCGATGCGCGTCGGTGAACTCGGTACGCATCACCCGGTCTGCGGCGTTCTTGTACTCGTAGCGCTGCTCCAGCTGCGGCTCGAGCCCGAGCTTGTCGAGCACGCCGCGCAGGAACGTCGTCTCGGTCGCGACGCCGAGCAGCCCGAGCTCACCGCCGGGCTGCAGCCAGATCTCGTCGAAGGCGCTCGCCAGCACGTAGCCGGACATGTCGCCGGACTGGTCGCCGAAGCTCTCCGCGAACGCGACGGTCGGCTTGCCGAACGAGACCACCCCGAGCCGCAACTCCTGCATCGCGGCCCACGGCAGCGCGCCGCCGACCCGGGCGATCAGGCCCACCACGTGCGGGTCGGCGGCGGCTTCGTGCAGCGCCCGCAGGATCGGCCGCAGCTGCTGACCGTTGCGGGCCCGCAGCTTGGCCAGCGGGTCGTCCGGGTCGGGATCGACCGGCAGCGCCGTCAGATCGAGCTCGAGCAGCACCTTGGCGGGACGTCCGGGCAGGTCAACCATGGTGCCCACGCTACGTGTCGAGACGACGCCGCAGCTCGGAATACGCGGCGTCGGGATCGCCGTCGCGGGTGTGGATCACCTGCGCACGCGGCCGGTGTGAGAGCACGAGCAGCAGCCGGTCGTACATCGCCTCGAGTGCGGGCCGGCCACCGAAAGACTCCATCAACTCGCCCGCCTGGACATGGGCGCGCGTGGCCGCCGCGGCGGTGCGCTGCTCGAACCGGCGCACCGCGCTGTCCCGTCCGTCCATCAGGACGAACTCGAGGAAGGGGACGCCGGCCTCGGCGGCCAGCTGCTCGGCCTGCGCGATGAACTGCGGACGGCCGAGATACTGCGGGATCATCACGTCGCGTCCGGCGCGCAGGTGCTCGCGCGCCATCGCCAGCGTCAACGCCCGCGCGAGCAGCCCCGCCTCGATCGGCTGGTCCTGCCAGCGGCCGAGCATGCCGCGCACGACGTCCAGGTCGAGCGCCAGGGCGAGCGGGTGCTCGTCGGCAAAACGCTGCGCGAGCGTCGACTTGCCTATTCCGGGCGGCCCGTTGAGCAGGATCAGCCGCGCGGTCACGCCCCGATCATGACGTAGCGCTCGCCGCGACCGGCACCGGACCCTTCGCGAAACGATGTCTCAGGGCACGTGCCCGGCCTGCCGGGCCCGATAGGCGGCCACGTTCATCCGGTTCCCGCAGCCGGAGTCGCAGAAGCGCCGCGAGCGGTTCTTGGACAGGTCGACCAGCACGTCCGCACAGTCTTCGGCGGCGCAGACTCGCAGCCGGGCCAGTTCCTTCATCCGGATCACGTCGACGAAGGCCATCGCCGCCTCGACCATCATCCGGACGTCCAACCCGGCATCGGACGGGGTCGCGTGCAGGTGGTAATCCCACTCGTCGTGCTTGATGAGCTGCGGCAGCGCGTTCGCCTCGCGCAGCATGTCGTTGACCAGCTCGACCGCGTCGTCCTCCTCGGCGGTCCACAACTGTTTCAGCCGTGACCGCAGGGCGCGGACGGCGGCGAGTTCCGCGGTGTCGTGGGCGCGCTCGCCCGTCCAACGCCATTGCGCCACGAAGGCGTCCAACGCAGTGACGTCGGGCAGGGACTCGCCGTCGTGCGCGCTGTTGACCAACGCGGCGGCGGCGTTCAGCGCCACCTCGGTGTCATGAGCGAAGATCACGTTGACTCCTTACGTGGCGATCCCGTAGATTGCCCGTCATGAGCATAACGCGATTCACTCCTGACAGCTCGCGTAGCGTGCTAGGCCTGGGGCTCGCGCTGTTCTCGGCGGCGACGTTCGCGACCGCGGGCTCGTTCGCCGACTCGCTGATGGCCACCGGCTGGAGCCCGGCAGCGGTCGTCAGCTTCCGCATCACGATCGCCGCGCTGCTGCTCACGCTACCGGCGCTGCGCGCATTACGCGGGCAATGGCAGCTGCTGCGTGCAGCCGTGCCGTCCGTGCTCGCGTTCGGCTTCGTGGCGGTCGCCGGCTGCCAGCTGTTCTTCTTCAACGCGGTGCAACGCCTCGACGTCGGGGTCGCGTTGCTTCTCGAGTACTCCGGAATCCTGCTCGTCGTGCTGTGGCTGTGGGCGCGGCACGGTCACCGACCGCGCCGGCTGACCGTCATCGGGGGAGTGGCCGCGCTCGGTGGCCTCGTCCTCGTGCTCCATCCTGCCGGCGGCGGCATCGACGCCGTCGGGGTGTTCTGGGGGCTGCTCGCAGGCACGGGCCTCGCCACCTACTTCGTGCTGTCGTCGAAGACCGACGACGTGCTGGCGCCGATCGTGCTGGCGTGGGCGGCGATGTGCGTCGGCGCGTTGACGCTGATCGTCTGCGACCTCGTCCACGTCGTGCCGTTCCGCACCGAAACCGGCGAGGTCGAACTGTTGCACCACCACATGAGCTGGATCGTGCCGATCATCGGTCTGTCGCTCGTAGCCGCCGCGATCGCCTACGCATCCGGCATCGCCGCCACCCGCAGGCTGGGGGCCAAGCTGGCCTCGTTCGTCGGGCTCACCGAGGTGCTGTTCGCCGTCCTGTTCGCCTGGGCCTTCCTCGGCCAGGCGCCCGGCGCGTGGCAGCTGGTCGGCGGGGTGGTGGTGCTGGGTGGTATCGCGCTGGTCCGCGCCGACGACACCGAGGTCGAGCTCGCCGCGTCGGAACCGGCGTTGGCAACCCAGGCCGTCGAGCCGGCCTGAGCCGATCAGCCGGGCGAGTTCTGCACCACGCCGAGGCGCAACAGCAGGTCGGCGAGCGCCTCGAGGGCGGTGTCGAGCAGCTCCGCGTCGGACACCGCGGCGCCGTCGGCGTCATCATCGGTGAACTCCGGGACGAGGTCGGCGAGGTCGCCGGTGACCGGGAATTGCGCCTCGCGCAGCCACGCCATCGTGCGGTGGGCGTGTTCGGTGATCCGGTCGCGGTGCCGCGCGGGCAACACGATGCGGCGCTGCCCGGGGCGTGGGGCGAGAATCCACTCGCCGAGTTCGAGGCGGACCAGGCCGGCGTACATCCAGGTCAATCGCTCGGGCAGCCTGCCCTGGTCGTTGAGCCGGCGGATCAGTTCGGCCTCGCCGGCGCCGAGCGAGGTGTTCGCGGTGCTCGCGTCGGCGGCGAGCTTCAGCTCGCCCGGCGCGATGCCCAGCACCTTCGCGATGCGCCCCCGCAGTTCGTCCCGGGGCGCGCCGGCCGGTGGCACGGTGACGACGTGCACCCGGTCCGGGCCGACCACCTCGGCCCACCCGGGCAGCACCCTCATCGGGTCGTGCAGGTCCCAGAACATCTGCCCGAACGGTGCGGGTGCATCGCGGCCCAGGGTGATCAGGTCGTCGACGAACCGGTCGTAGGGCACGGTGTGCCCGTGGCGCACCTGTTCCTGCCAGTCGGACGGCAATGCGCGGGCGAGGTCGCGAACCGTGAACACCACGTGCACCTCGGCATCGCCGAACGACGCGACGGCGCGCCGGATCTGGTCCGGCGTCGCCCCGCCGAGCAGCTCGTCCGACACCACGGCCCGCGGCGCGGGGGAGTTGGCGACGCGCTCGACGACACGGTCCCAGGCGCCGTCCCACGCCGGGTCGAAGCCGTCCGCCCACGGCATCCGGCGCAGGTCCATCGTCATCGCGAAGTGCTCGTCCGGACGCTCGAGCGGGTACAGCAGGCCGCGCTCACCGAGCCCGTCGCGGTTGTGCCACAAGGCGTTCTGGACGTACGTGGTCCCGGTCTTGGGTGCGCCGATGTGCAGGTGGACGACGCGGTTGCCACTGAAGCGGCGCCTCGAACTCCACACGCTCGGCTCCTCCGGTCGGTAGCTGTGACACTACCAAGAGCCCATCAGAGGTTTCTCATATTGCACTGCTGCGACAGCGCGTCCACGTAGCGCGGGACCTGGTCGGTCAGGCCCGTCACGGGGCGAGCACGACGAGCTGCTGCGTGGCGCGCGTCATCGCGACGTAGCGGTCCACGGCCGCCTCGATGCCGGTTCCGGGCCGTTCGGGATCGACGAGGACGACGAGGTCGAACTCGAGCCCCTTCGCCAGGTCTGGGGTCAGTGACTGGACGCGCGGTCGCGGGTCGAAGGCGGAATCGCCTATAACGCAGGCGATTCCGTCGCTGTGCGTATCGAGCCAGGTGCTCACGATCTCCGTCAGCTCGCCGACCGACGCATGCCGGACGGGGACGCCAGTGCTGCGGATGGAGGTCGGCACGTTCGCATCCGGCAGCGCGGCGCGGATGACCGGCTCGGCTTCGGCCATCACCTCGACGGGCGTGCGGTAGTTGACGGTCAGCGAGGCCTGCGCGACGTGGTCGAGACCGATCCGCTGCAGCCGCTCCTGCCACGACTCGGTGAAGCCGTGCCGGGCCTGGGCGCGGTCGCCGACGATCGTCAGGCTGCGCGACGGGCAGCGCGAGAGCACCATCTGCCATTCGGCGTCGGTCAGCTCCTGCGCCTCGTCGACGACGACGTGGGCGAACGGGCCGGCCAGGGCGTCCGGGTTCGCCGTCGGGGCCGGAGCATCGGGCACGAGGGCGGTGCGCAGATCGTCGCCGCCCAGCATGGTCATGACCAGCATCTCCGAGTCGTCCCCTGCGATCAGATCGTCGACGACGTCGCTCATCTGGGCTCGTTCCGCGGCGAGTGCGGCCTGCTGTCGCTGACGCACGCG
>DATBTJ010000008.1:0-32522 GCA_036559305.1 Jatrophihabitans sp. | reverse complement strand
CGTGTTCAGCGTCGTCCAGGGCGACAAGGAGGCGGTCGACGCGATCCTCGCCCACCCCGACATCGCCGCCGTGAGCTTCGTCGGGTCGACGCCGATCGCGCGCCACATCTACGAGACGGGGACGGCCGCGGGCAAGCGGGTGCAGGCGCTGGGCGGCGCGAAGAACCACATGGTGGTGCTGCCCGACGCCGACGTCGAGATGGCCGCGGACGCCGCGGTGTCAGCCGCCTACGGCGCGGCCGGCGAGCGGTGCATGGCGGTGTCGGTCGCGGTCGCGGTCGGCGAGGTCGGGGATGCACTGGTCGACGCGATCGCCGCGCGGCTGCCGAAGCTGCGAGTCGGCGACGGCATGGACCCCGACTCCGAGATGGGCCCGCTGATCACCCGCGAGCACCGCGACAAGGTCGCCGGCTACATCGGCTCCGGCGCGACGGCCGGGGCATCGGTGGTGGTCGACGGCCGAGAGGGCGACGTGCCGTCCGACGGGTTCTTCCTCGGCACCACGCTGCTGGACAAGGTCACGCCGGACATGGACGTCTACCGCGACGAGATCTTCGGCCCGGTGCTGTGCGTGGTGCGCGCCGACACCTATGACGAGGCCGTCGCGCTGATCAACGCCAACGACTTCGCCAACGGCGTCGCGATCTTCACCCGCGACGGCGGGGCGGCGCGGCGCTTCCAGTTCGACATCGAGGTCGGCATGGTCGGCATCAACGTCCCGATCCCCGTCCCGGTGTCCTACTACTCCTTCGGCGGCTGGAAGAACTCGCTGTTCGGCGACACCCACATGTACGGCCCGGAGGGCGTCAACTTCTACACCCGTGGCAAGGTCGTGACATCACGCTGGCCCGACCCGGCCACGTCCACCATCGATCTCGGCTTCCCCCGCACTCGCTGACAACTTGTCCGTGTGTCGCGAGGAGATCTCGTCGCGACACACGGACAACTTTTGGAGGGCTCGATGAGTAATCCACTCGAAGGCATTCCCGCCGACGTCGCCTCGGTCAAGAAGCTCGACAAGGCGCACGTCTTCCACTCGTGGTCGGCGCAGGGGCTGATCGACCCGATGCCGATCGCGTCGGCGCAGGGCTCGTACTTCACCGACTACGAGGGCAAGCGCTACCTCGACTTCAGCTCGCAGCTGGTCAACGTCAACATCGGCTACCAGCACCCGAAGCTGATCGCGGCGATCCAGGACTACGCCGGACGGATGACGACCATCCAGCCGGCGTTCGCCAACGACGCCCGTTCCGAGGCCGCCCGGCTGATCGCCGAGGTGGCGCCCGGCGACCTCAACCGGGTCTTCTTCACCAACGGCGGCGCCGAGGCGACCGAGAACGCCATGCGGATGGCCAAGCTGCACACCGGCCGGCACAAGGTGCTCGCCGCCTACCGCAGCTACCACGGCGCGACCGCCGGGGCGATCACGATGACCGGCGACCCGCGCCGCTGGGGGGCCGAGCCCGCGATGCCCGGCGTCATCCACTACTGGGGGCCCTACCCGTACCGCTCGGCGTTCCACAGCACGTCCCCGGAGCAAGAGACCGAGCGCGCGCTGCAGCACATCCGGGACACCCTGATGGTCGAGGGCGCGCACACCGTCGCCGCGATCATCCTCGAGACCGTCGTGGGGACGAACGGGATCCTCGTCCCGCCACCCGGGTACCTGGCCGGCGTCCGCGAGATCTGCGACGAGTTCGGCATCGTGCTGATCGCCGACGAGGTCATGGCGGGTTTCGGCCGCTGCGGCGAGTGGTTCGCGATCCAGCACTGGGACGTCGTGCCGGACCTGATCACCTTCGCCAAGGGCGTCAACTCGGGTTACATCCCGCTCGGCGGGGTGCTGATCAACGACGCGATCGCCGAGACGTTCGACCAGCGGGTGTACCCCGGCGGGCTGACCTACTCGGGGCATCCGCTGGCGTGCGCGTCGGCCGTCGCGTCGATCAACATCTTCAAGGACGAGGGCATCATCGACAACGCCCGGCGTCTCGGCGCCGACGTCATCGGCCCGGAGCTCGCCAAGATCGCCGACCGGCACCCGTCGGTGGGCGAGGTGCGCGGGCTCGGCGTGTTCTGGGCGGTCGAACTGGTGCGCTCGAAGGACACCCGCGAGCCGCTCGTCCCCTACAACGCCGCCGGGAAGGACGCCGCGCCGATGAACGAGTTCGCGGCGGCCTGCAAGCAGCGCGGCATGTGGCCGATGACGCACTTCAACCGCACGCACGTGGTGCCGCCGTGCACCGCGACCGAGCAGGAGGTCCGTGAGGGGTTGGCCGTTCTGGACGAGGCGCTCGAGGTCGCCGACCGCTACGCGTCCTGATCCGGCCGGCCATATCTCGCCGAGTTGTCCGTGTGTCGCGGTCAGATTTCGCCGCGACACACGGACAACTGCGTCAGCAGCCGTCGCTCCCTGGCCGCGGCGCGCGGTCGCCGGCCCCGCCCCGTTCGGCGCGGTGCACGAGGTCATAGACGTCCGAGCGGAAGTTCGAGGAGTACGACGTGCGCTCGGTGCACCCGCCCTGGTGCAGGCCGCCGATCACGCCGACGACCGTGCCGTCGTGCAACCAGGGACTGCCGCTGCTGCCGCCGACGAAGCCGTGGCAGTCGAAGGACGGGTAGTGCCTCGTGTAGTAGGCGGGCACGGTGCACCGGATCGGCTTGTCGTTGATCCCGCTGTTGTAGGCGACGTCGGTGATCTGCTCGCCGAGGCGCGGTGCCAGGGCGACCCGGTTCGCGCCCGTCACGTCCTGGATGGCCTCGCGGTGCCCGCCGTGGCGCTGCGGTTGCATGCGCAGGACGGCGTAGTCGTGCTGGGCGTCCTGGCTGCGCATCCACTGCGGTGGCACGTACGCCGCGGCGACCGTCCACAAACCGTAGGGGCGCTTCCCGTCGTGGTAGCCGGGCGCGATCTGCCATCCGGTGCCGCGACCGAACACGCAGTGCGCGGCCGTCAGCATCAGGTCGTGATGCCGGCTGGCGATGACGCTCGCGGTGCACCCGTGCGCCGTGCCCGTCCCGGACCGGAACACCGGCCCGACCGTCCGGTTGCCGGCGAAGCTCGTCGCGGTCGGCGTCGCGGCGTGCGCGTCCGCGCCGCCCTGGACCGTGATCGCGAGGGCGGCGAGGACGAGATGGATCCATTGGCGCATCGGGTCACTGTGCCAGAGGACGCCGCGCGATGAACACGAACTCACAACTTGGCCGGTCCGGTGCATCGCGCACCTCGATCACCTGGAAACCGAACACCGCGAGGTCCTGCTCGATGTCGACACGTTCCCGGAAGGCCAGCGTGGAGGTCGAGGTCAGCCGCGCGCCGTCGGATGCGAACACGAACACGCCCTCGAACGTGACCAGTGGCAGGGCGACGTCGGTGACCTGGTTCCAGTCCTCGACGCGCCCGACACCGGGGACGTCGGTGACGGTGTAGGTCTGCTCGCGCGTCCACCCCGCCCAGGCGCGCCGAGCCGGGTCGCGGGTCTCGAAGACCAGGTGACCACCGGGACGCAGCACGGCGAAACTCGCCGCGAGCGTGGCCGCCCAGTCGGCCGGATCAGCGATCGCCTGCGCGACGTTGGCGGTCATCGTCACGAGGTCGACGGCCAGCGGCGGGAGCGCCCGCGCGTCGCCGTGGATCCAGCGCACCCGCTCGGCGCCCGGCTTGCCCCGCGCAACGTCGAGGGACGCGGCCGCCGGCTCCAGCCCGACGACGTCGACACCGTGGTCGGCAAGCAGCAGCGCGAAGGTGCCCGTGCCGCTGCCGATGTCGAGCACCCGCTGCGCGCCGAGCTCGCGGGCGATCGCGAGGTAGACCTCGAGATCGCTGCGGTCGGGGTCGAGTGCGTCATAGATCTGCGCGAGGCGGGGCTCTTCGAAGATCGCATCGGCCACAGGTGGACGGTAGCCGGACGGGCGAGCCGGTGTCAGGTGCGCGCGATCAGGCCGGCCAAGGTCGCCGGGGCGAGCTCACGGTCGGCGTAGATCAGCCGCGACGCGTCGGGCCGGCCGGGTTCCGGGCCGCGCCACACGAGCTGCAGCCCGACCCGTTCGACGGTCGCCAGCGAGGCGACGTTGTGCTCGAACACCTGAGCAGTCACCGGCCGATCCGGGTCGACAACGCGGGCCGCGGCGATGCCGGCACGCGCGAGCTCGACCGCGTACCCGCGGCGCTGCTGTTCGTACCGGACCCGGTAGTAGACGTTCCACACGCCGGTGGTCGCGGCGGTGCAGCCGCCGACGCCGACGAACGCGCCCTCACCGTCGTGGGCGAGCCAGTAGCCGAGGCTGCAGTCGGCCCACGACGCGACGAAGCCGGTCACCTGGGCTTCGGTCTGCTCGCGCGAGAGGTACCCGCCGGACGGCAGGTGCGAAAGCACCCGCGGATCGGAGCCCAGCTCGTAGAGGAGCTCCATGTCGTCGGCCGTGATGGGGCGCAGCACGAGCCGCTCGGTGGTGGTCGGGACGGGCATGGGACGAACCTAGGCGGTGGGTCGGACACCGGTTGACTTGTTCGAACGCGCGTTCGACAATGGAGCGATGCTGGACGTGGCGATCCGCAAGGCCGACGGTACGACCTCCGTCGACCTGGGTCGCCGCGCGGCTCCCCCGTTGCCGGTGCACCGGGCACTCGGCGGCGTGTTGCCGCACGGGCTGCGCCGCGGCAGCACGGTCGCGGTCAGCGGGTCGATCTCGCTGCTGCTCGCCACCCTCGGCGCCGCCTCGGCCGACGGCGCCTGGTGCGCGCTGGTGGGCTTCCCGCCGATCAGCGCCGAGGCCGCCGTCGAGTACGGCATCGACCTGTCCCGCCTGGCGATCATCCCGTCCCCCGGGTCGGGGTGGACCACTGCGGTCGGCGCCCTGCTCGACGCGCTCGACGTCGTGGCCGCGCGACCACCGCGGTTGGTGCCCGGCGACATCCGTCGCCTGGCCGCACGCGCCCGCACCCGGGAGGCCGTGCTGATGCCCTACACCGATCAGTGGCCCGGTGCCGACGTCCGGCTGCGCGCCGAACCCGGCCGGTGGGACGGCATCGGCGACGGGTCCGGCCGGCTGCGCGCGCGGCGCCTCGACGTGCAGGCCGAGGGCCGCGGGCAGGCCGCCCGTCCGCGCTCGGCAACGCTGTGGCTGCCCGCGCCCGGTGGCGGCGTCCGGGTCGAGGAACCGGTGGCGCCGGTGATCGAGCTGGCGGGTTAGGGGTAGTTCGCGAACGGGCGCAGCTCGAGCACGCCGGCGTAGGCCATCGGGTGGGCCGCGGCGATCTCGACGGCCGCGGCCAGATCCGGCGCGTCGAGGATGTCGAAGCCGGCGATGACCTCCTTGGTCTCCACGAACGGTCCGTCGGTGACCAGCACCTCGTCCCCCCGCACCCGCACCGTGGTTGCCTGCTTCGCGGCCTCGATCTCCCAGCCGAGCAGCCGCGCGCCACGCGCGTCCATCGTCTCGACCCAGTCGTCGACGTCCATGCCGGTGGACGTGTTCGGCGCCGCCTTCGGCGCGTCCGGAGATTCGAGGCAGACCAACATCAGATACCGCATCGCAGACTCCTTACCTGTCGTGGTGGACACATATCCGACGAACGGGACCGGCCCGGATCGACACCATGATCGACGGTGTCCGCAACGGGTGCACGGCGCCCGCGCGTCTGCCACCATGCACGCGTGATCTTCGCCGACGGCACCCTCGCGCTGGTCATGCTCGCGCTGTGGGTGTTCTGCATCATCGACGTGATCACCACGCCCGAGTCGGACGTGCGCAACCTGCCGAAGATGGCCTGGCTGTTCATCGTGCTGATCCTGCCCGACGTCGGCTCGATCGTCTGGCTGGTCGCCGGCCGTAACTGGCAGGGCCGGACGGGGAGTTACGGCAGCGCCACCGCCGCGGCCGCCTACCCCGAATACGACCGGCCCGGACGCGCTGTGCCCGCGAATCCGGACGACGACGAGGCGTTCCTGAAGCGGGTGCGCGACCGCGCCGAGACCCAGCGCCGCGAGTACCAGGAGCGGCGCAAGCGCGAACTGCAGGAGGAGCAGGACCGGCTGCGCAAGCCGCCCGAGGCCGAGTGATCGACGCCGAGCGCCTCGCGAACCGCACCGGGCCGCGTACACGGTGACGACCACCGAGCTGAACCGTCGCCGCGTGTCAACAGGGGTGGCGTCGCCCGGCTCCCCGAGGCGGCAAAGCCGTTGCCCGGGCCAGTAACAGCGCCCGTTCGGCCTCGTTGGCGGTCAACCGCGCCGCGCGTTCGAACTCGGCGCGGGCCTCGTCGGTGCGTCCGAGCTTGGCGAGCAGGTCGCCGCGCACGCTCGGCAGCAGGTGGTAGCTCGCCAGCGCCGGCCCGTCGACGAGCTCGTCGACGATGCCGAGACCGGCCTGCGGGCCGTCAGCCATCGCGACCGCGACCGCGCGGTTGAGCTCGACGATCGGCGAGCCGGTGAGGTCGACGAGCTCACCGTAGAGCCGCGCGATCTCTGTCCAGTCGGTGTCCGCGGCCCGCGGCGCGCGGGCATGGCAGGCCGCGATGCGGGCTTGCAGCAGGTACGGCCCCGCGTCGGCCCCGGCGCGCTCGAGGCAGGCCAGTGCGTGGGTGATGAGCAACCGGTCCCAGCGCGCACGATCCTGGTCGAGCAAGGTGATCGGTGCGCCGTCCGCGCCGACGCGAGCGGCCAGGCGCGAGGCCTGGATCTCCATCAGCGCGACCAGGCCGAGCACCTCCGGTTGCGGGGCGAGCGCGGCGAGCATGCGCCCCAGGCGCATCGCCTCGTCGCACAGCGCCGGACGCGTCCACGCCGCCCCGGACGTCGCGGTGTAGCCCTCGTTGAACAGCAGGTACACGGTCTCGAGCACCGCGGGCAGGCGCGCCGCCAACTCGGTACCGACGGGCACCTCGAAGGGCACGCCGGCCGAGGCCAGCGCCTTCTTGGCACGGGTGATCCGCGCGGCCATCGTCGCCGGCTGGACGACGAACGCGCGGGCGATCTCGTCGGTCGTCAGGCCCGCGACCATGCGCAGCGTGAGCGCGACCCGCGCCTCGGTCGACAGCACGGGGTGGCAGGCGGTGAACATCAGGCGCAGCACGTCGTCGCTGACGTGCGTGTCGAACTCGGCGTCGGCCACGGGGTCGTAGCCCGTGGGCAGCGCTCTTCCCATCTGCTCGAGCTTGCGTTCCAGCGTCACCGCACGCCGCACGCCGTCGACCGATCGCCGCTTCGCGACGGCCATGAGCCAGGCTCCCGGATTGTTCGGGACGCCCGACTCGGGCCACTGCTCGAGCGCCGCGACCAGCGCGTCCTGCGCGAGGTCCTCGGCCAAGGCGAGATCGTGGACCGAGCGCGCCAGCGCACCGATCAGGCGCGCCGACTCGATACGCCAGACGGCCTCGACGGTACGGACTGTCGGCGGGTGCACCTATCTGCCGCCGGATCGATCCCGCTCAGGCCTGGGCGGCCCGGGCGCGCAACTGCTCCCCGCGCTCCTGCTGCTCCGGCGTGAACGCCTCACCGAAGTCCTCGGCCGTGTAGAACGGGCGCAGCTCGACCTCGGCCCCGCCGTCGAACGGCGCGCGCTTGAGCCATTCGACGGCCTCCTCCAACGAGGCGACTTCCCAGATCCAGTAGCCGGCCACGAGCTCCTTGGTCTCGGTGAACGGCCCGTCGAGGACGGTGCGTGTGTCGCCGTCGAAGCGCACCCGCTTGCCGTGCGAGGTGGGCCGCAGGCCGTCGCCGGCGAGCATGATTCCCGCGTCGACGAGCTTCTCGTTGAAGTCGCCCATCCGCGCGAACTCCTCGGTGGTCGGCAACACACCGCGCTCGGTCTCCTCGCTGGCCTTGACCAGAACCATGACTCGCATCTCGAACTCCTCCGCTCGGCCGGGCCGATTGCCTGGCTCTCATCCTTGCGTCGAACCGGCCCGGTGTGAATCGACAGTTACCTCGAAGATCTTTCGGTGCGCCGCCAGACCACCTTCAGCCCGGACCAGTCGGCGTCGATGGCGGCCACCTTCACATCGACGAGCCCGAGCGGCAGGACCGCGTCGCGGATGCCGTTCTCGGTGACGTCACTGACGTGGCCCGCGGCCTTGCGCGGCCAGGCGACCCAGACCGCGCCGTCCGGGAAGATCCGCTCGCCCCAGCCGTGCGGGTCGAGCTCGGCGGCGGCGCGGACGAAGGCGACGACGACGTCCGCCGGGCCGCCGGCCACGAAGTCGACGTCGGGCGGATCGTCGAGCGTCCAGCCGTCCGGCGCACGGTCGAGCGCGACGCGCAGCCCGGCCTTGAGCCCGAGCTTGCGGGCCTGCGGTGTCCCCGCGTACCCCGCCATGCCTGCGAGCATGCCTCAGCTCCCGTCTCACCGCGAGTGGTCACTTATGCCGCGAGTGGTCACGTATTTCTGACCACTCGCGTGATTAATGACCACTCGCGGGGAGGGCGGGTCAGGGGGTGACGGCGTCGAGCGCGCGGTAGATGCGCTTCTCGCTGACCGGGCGAGGCGTGCCGAGCTGTTGGGCCCAGAGGCTGACGCGCAGTTCCTCCAGCTGCCAGCCGATCGCGGTCACGTCCGGCGCCGCGGCACGCGTCGCGGGCAGGGCGCGGACGAGCTCGTCGTAGGCCGTCTGCACCGCGTGCACGCGGGCCATCCGGGCGGCGTCGACGTCGGGGTCGCGCGGCAGCAGCTCCAGCCGGCGCGCGATGGCGGTGAGATACCGCGCGAGGTCGGGCAGCCGGGCGTGCCCGGCGCGCGCGACGAACCCGACGGGCAGCAGCCGGCGGAACTGCTCGCGGACGTCCTCGATCGCAGCCGCGTGCGCGGGACGGACATCGGTGGGCAGGGCCCGGCGCACCTCGTGGGCCTCGGCAAGTACCTGCTCGACGCGGTGGGTGATGTCGATGGTGCGCGGCACCAACTCGGCGGCCACGGCCGCGCGTACGTCGGCGAAGGCGGCGCGGGTCCACGGCAGCTCACCGACGAGCGAGTCGACGGCGGCGTCCGCGCAGTCGTCGAGCAGTGCGGTGATCGATCCGTCCGGGTTCGCGCCGAGCACCAACCGCGCGCGCATCGACAGCGATCGCTCCGCAGCGCGTACCGGCGACGACGCCGACAGCCGCAGCAACCGCCGCACGCCGGCGGCCATCGCTGCGCCCTGTTCGACCGCGGAGGCGAAAACCCTGATGGCGACGGTGGATCCTGCGTCGACCAGGGCGGGATAGCCGCGCACCGTGTGATCGCCGCTGGTGCGTTCGAGCAGCCGCGGCAGCTCGTCGAGGTCATCGGGCCACGCGGTCAGGGCGCCCCGCTCGATCGACCCGGCGACCGCCCTGGCCACCGCCTCGCGAACGGGCGCGGCCAATTCCTCCTGCAACGCGGCGAGGTCTCGCCCGCGCGCGACGACCGCCCCCGACTCGTCCTCCACCGCGAAGTTCACCTGCAGGTGTGCCGGCAGCTTGTCGACGTCGAACGCGTCCAGCGGCACGAGCACGCCGCTGCGCCGGTGCAGCTCACGCTGCAGCCCGTCCAGCAACGGTTCCTGTCCGGGCGCCAGCTCGGCGAGGACGGCGCGCGCGGTGTCGGGCACCGGGACGAAGTTGCGGCGCAGGCCCTTGGGCAGCGAACGGATCAGCGCGGTGACCAGTTCCTCGCGCAGCGCCGGGACCTGCCAGCCGAACTCCTGCCCGCCGAGGCGGGCCAGCACGTCGGCCGGGATGTGCACGGTCACGCCGTCGTCGACCGCACCCGGCTCGAACCGGTAGCTGATCGGCAACGACAGGTCTCCTGATCGCCAGGTTTCCGGACTGTCGTCGGGCGCGTCGTCGCGGCGCAGCAGGTCGTCGCGGGTGAGCGTGAGCAGGTCGGGCGTCTGGTGCCGCTGCGTCTTCCACCACGCGTCGAAGTGCCGCGCGCTCACGACGGTCTCGGGGATGCGCGTGTCGTAGAAGGCGAACAGTTCGTCATCGCCGACGAGCAGGTCGCGCCGGCGGGCACGTTCCTCGATCTCGGTCAGCTCCGCGATCAGGGCCTGATTGTCGCGGAAGAAGTGGTGCCGGGTCGTCCAGTCGCCCTCGACCAGCGCGTGCCGGACGAACAGCTCCCGCGCCTCGGCCGGCTCGACCGAGGCGTACCCGATGCGGCGTCGCGCGATGATCGGCAACCCGTACAGGGTGACCCGCTCGTAGGCCATCGCCGCGCCGCGCCGGGGGTCCCAGTGCGGCTCGCTGTAGGTGCGGTTCACCAGCGATCCGGCGAGCGCCTCGACCGATTCCGGTTCGATGCGGGCGGCGATGCGTCCGTACAGCCGCGCCGTCTCGACCAGTTCGGCGACCACGACCCAGCGTGGCGGACGCTTGCTGAGCACCGACCCGGGGGCGAGCACGAAGCGCGAGTTGCGCGCGCCGAGGAACTCGCGCGAGTCGCCCTCACGCAGGCCGAGATGACCGAGCAGCCCGGACAGGACGGCGGCATGCACGCGGTCGGCGCCAGCAGGCTCGTCCGGGTCGCTGGTGGGCGTGATGCCGAGCGACGCCGCGATCGTGCGCAGCTGGCCGGCGAGGTCCTGCCACTCGCGGATGCGCAGGTAGTGCAGGAACTCCTCGCGACACATCCGCCGGAACTGGTTGCCGGACAGCTCCTTGCGCTGCGCGCGCACGTAGTTCCACAGATTGAGGTAGCTGACGAAGTCGGAGTGCTCGTCGGCGAAGCGGGCGTGCTTCTGCCGCGCCGCCTCCTCGTGCTCGGACGGGCGTTCGCGCGGATCGGGGATCGACAAGGCGGCGGCGATGACGAGGACCTCGCGCACGCACCCCTCGTGCTCCGCCTGCAGGATCATCCGGCCGATGCGCGGGTCGACGGGGAGCTGCGCGAGTCGCCGGCCCAGCTCGGTGATCTTCGCGTCGGCGTCGAACGCGCCGAGCTCCTGCAGCAGCGCGATGCCGTCGCGCACCGCGCGGCGATCGGGCGGGTCGAGGAAGGGGAAGTCCGCGACGTCGCCGATGCGCAGCGCTGCCATCTGCAGCAGGACGGCCGACAGGTTCGTCCGCAGGATCTCGGGCTCGGTGAAACGTGGACGCGCGACGAAGTCGGTCTCGGCGTAGAGCCGGATGCAGATGCCGTCCGACAGCCGCCCGCAGCGTCCGGCACGCTGGCCCGCGGACGCCTGCGAGATCGGCTCGATCGGCAGCCGCTGCACCTTCGTGCGCCTGCTGTAGCGCGAGATGCGTGCCGTCCCCGGGTCGACCACGTAACGGATTCCGGGCACCGTCAGCGAGGTCTCGGCGACGTTGGTGGCGAGCACGATGCGCCGCCCGGTGTGCGGCTCGAACACCTTCTGCTGCTCGGCGGTGGGCAGTCGCGCGAACAGCGGCAGCACCTCGGTGTTGCGCAGCTTCGCGCCGCGTAATGCATCGGCGGTGTCCCGGATCTCGCGCTCGCCGGACAGGAACACCAGCACGTCACCCGGTTGCTCGCTGTCGAGTTCGCGCACGGCGTCGATGACCGCCTCGGTCTGGTCGCGCACCCGCACCTTGTGCACCACGTCGTGGTCCGGGTCGTCGGGGTCGTCGGTGTCGCCGTCGTCCACCTCGGGTTCGAGCGGGCGGTAGCGGATCTCGACCGGGTAGGTCCGTCCGCTCACCTCGACGATCGGCGCATCACCGAAGCGCGCGCTGAAGCGCTGCGGGTCGATCGTCGCCGAGGTGACTATCAGTTTCAGGTCGGGACGCCGCGGCAGCAGCCTGGTGAGATAGCCGATCAGGAAGTCGATGTTGAGGCTGCGCTCGTGCGCCTCGTCCAGGATCAGCGTGTCGTAGCCGCGCAGCATCCGGTCGCGCTGCACCTCGGCGAGCAGGATGCCGTCGGTCATCAGCTTGACCAGCGTGCGGTCGCTGACCTGGTCGGTGAACCGGACGGTGTAACCGACGACGTCGCCGAGTTCGGTGTGCAGCTCGTCGGCGATGCGTTGCGCGACCGTGCGGGCCGCGAGCCGGCGCGGCTGGGTGTGACCGATCGTCGCGCGTACGCCCCGGCCGAGCTCGAGGCAGATCTTGGGCAGCTGCGTCGTCTTGCCCGACCCGGTCTCGCCGGCGACGACCACGACCTGGTTGTCACGGATCGCGGCCGCGAGCTCATCACGTTTCGCCGAGACCGGCAGGTCCGGATAGCTGATCGTCGGCAGGTTCGCGGCTCGTTGGGCGACGATCAGCCGGCTGCGCTCGAGCTGACGTTCGATGCTCGCGCGGTCCTTCGGCGAACGCGCCGTGCGTAACCGTTTGCCGAGTTGCACCTCGTCGCGCAACGTCGCCTCGGGGAGCAGCGCCCGCAGGTCGGCGGCGGACAGCGGTGCGGACACTCGTCCCAGCCTATGGGGCGACCGCCAGCCGATAGCCGGGACGCTGTCGGCCGGCTGGGGAAGACTGCCGATCATGGGCGGATTGCGGTTCAGCACGGTCAACATCGGCGCGCCCGACCCGGCGGCGCTCGCCCGCTTCTACGAACGCCTGCTCGGCTGGCGGATCGAACACGAGGAACCAGGGTTCGTGATCGTCCGTGATCCGGGCGGGGGCGTCTCGCTGTCCTGCCAGCTCGAGGACGGTTACGTGCCGCCGGCCTGGCCGGCCGGCCCGGGCGACCAGCAGATGCAGCTGCATCTCGAGATCGCGGTGCGCGACCTCGACACGGCAGTGACGCACGCGCTCGAGTGCGGCGCGCGGCTGGCCGAGTCCCAGCCGCAGGACGACGTGCGGGTGTGCCTCGACCCGGCCGGCCACCCGTTCTGCCTCTGGCTGGAGCACTGACCAGCCGGACGACGCTCGGGACGGGGCGTCGCGGCCTGATCACCGCACTGGTGGTCGACGACATCGGGTCCGGGCTGTTCATGCCGCTGTCCATCGTGTTCGTGGTGCGCGTGGTCGGCCGGTACCCAGACGTTCTACAGCGCGCTGTTCGCACTGATCTCCGAGGTCGCCGGCGACGGCCCCAAGGACCACGACTTCGCCGTGGTCGCGATGGCTCGCTCCGCGGGGTTCGGCGCGGGCAGTCTGCCGGCGGCGCTCGCGCTTACCGCCTTCGGCACCGCGGGCCTGCGTGTCGGCCTCGTCGTCGACGCGCTGAGCTTTCTGCTCGCCGCGACGGTGCTGGCGTTGACGGTCCGTCCGCCGCGGCCGCCGGCTGTGCCCGACCATCTCGTCACAGCTCCCGCGGGCGCAGTGTTGCGGAACCGGCCCTTCCTCGTACTGATCGCGACCGTGACCCTGCTCGTCCTCGTCAGCGACGTCTACCTGGTCGGGATGCCGGTCTACGCGCTCGACGTCACGCACCAGGCCAGCAGACACCAGCCCGCGAGCGCGAGCAGGCTCGTGCGGGCGAGAAGGGCCGTGCGACGGACCGCGACGCCGCTCAGTGTGCTGCTCGCGATCGTCAGCAACGCGAGCCCCACCCCCGGAACCCAGCCTGGCGTGTGCAGTCTTCGCGGTGGCGTCCTGGCTGCCGTGGGCGGTGGTGGCCACGGCGACCGCGGCCGGCATCGCGGCGCTGCCCTGGCTCAGCCGCCACCTGCCGGCCGAGGCGATCCAGCCACTGCCTCGATGACGTGCCGGGTCGAGTGCGCAGCAACGTGCCCGCCGCACCCGTTCGGCTCGGCCGCCGCACCCTGCGGGATGTTGCCGTTCCCCAGTCGTACTACACGTGTAGTACGACGTGGGAAAGCCAACATCTCGGTACGCGGCCGCCCCCATTGCCGCGCCGTGGGGCACGTTGGGCCCGCCACGCGGCGACCGTGACTAGACAGCCACCGCTTCGATGAGGTGCCGGGTCGAGTGCGCGACGAACGGGCCGTCCGTGCGCAGCTGCGCGTCGAGTCGCAGCAAGGTGTCGCGGTAGCGCTGAGGCGTGAAGTCGGGCACCCACCAGACGCACTTGCGCAGCAGGTAGACGACTGCGCCGATGTCGAAGATCTCGATGCGGCAGCGTGCGGTGCGCAGGTCGACAACGTGCAGGCCCGCGGCCCTCGCCTCGCGTACCTCGAGGCCGGGGTCGCGGCCGTCGCCGTCCGGCTGCGGGCCGAGGAAGTACTCGTACAGCTCGCGCACCGAGCCCGGGCCGACGTGCTGGGCGAAGTAGGTGCCGCCCGGGACGAGCACGCGCGCGATCTCCGGCCAGTCGGGGCTGACCGGGTGCCGACTGATCACCAGTTCGAAGGTGGTGTCGGGGAACGGCAGAGCGGCGTCCGGTTCGGTGGCGACGACCTCGACGCCGCGCGGTTCCAGCAACGCCCGTGCCCGCGCCACGTTCGGCGGCCACGCCTCGGTCACGCACATCCGCGGGGCAAGGCTGGGCAGCTCGTTGACGATCTCGCCGCCGCCGGTGTCGAGGTCGAGCGCCGACGCGGCGCGCGGCACCCGTTCGGCGAGCAGCTTCGCGTACCCCCACGGGGGACGCTCTTCGGTGGCCCGGCCGGCGAGCCAGCCGAAGTCCCAGCCGGAGACGTCCGCCGCCTCCGCCTCGGCAATCAGTTCGTCGGCCGGACGCATGCAGTGATCATCGCGCGGAAGGCAAGGAGATTGCGACGGTGGTGCTCAGGCGTGCGGGACGGCACCCATCTGCGCCATCGCGCCGGCCATGTCCATGACGCCCCAGTGCGCCACACACTGGTCGCCGCGGAACTGCAGGATGTCGACCGCTTTGAGATCGACGGCGTTGCCGCTCGCGGGCACGCCCATGAACTCCCCGGTGTGCGTTCCGACGAACGAGCTTCGGACTGTCACCTTGTCGCCGTCCTGGAGCACGTCGTGCACGTCCACGTGGAAGTCGCTGAGGGCCGACTGCAGCATCGTGAACAGCTGTCGCGGTGTCTCGCGGGTGTGGTCCATTCCCGGCAGTTCTTCGTGCTCGACGAAGTCCTCGGCGATGTACTTGTCGACGGCCGCGTCGACGCTGTGGCCGGTGCCTATTGCGTCCAGCATCTCCCGCGTCAGAGCCTTGTAGTCCGACATGCGCAAATCCTTCCGTTCTCGGGCGACGAGCGTCGGAACGAGACGGTAGTGACGGCGCGTCCGACAGGGCAGGGGCGTTGGACCCGGGGCGTCGACCATGTTTGCATATATCGAACCCGCATTCGATACTGGATCGATGAGCACGGCGCCACCGCGGATGATCGCGGTGTGGTGCCCGGACTGGCCGGTCACGACCGCGCGGCTCGGGGCCGGGCTCGCCACCGACGCGCCGATCGCGGTGCTCGCGGGCAACACCGTGCTGGCCAGCTCGCACACGGCCCGCCTCGCCGGGGTGCGGCGTGGGTTGCGGCGACGCGAGGCGCAGGCGCGCTGCCCTGAGCTCGCGGTGCTCCCCCGCGACGAGTCGGCCGAGGCGCGCACCTTCGAGCCGGTGGTCGCCGGGCTCGAGACGATCGCCCCGGGCGTCGAGATCACCCGTCCCGGCCTCGCGGCGATCAACGTCAAGGGCCCGACCCGCTATTTCGGCGGCGAGACCGGCGTCGTCCACGCCCTCTCCCGCGCGGTCATGGGCCTGCCGCAGCTGGGCGGCGCCGACGTGCTGATCGGCATCGCCGACGGCGCGTTCGCCGCCGAGCAGTCCGCCCGGCGCGGGGTGGTCGTCGATCCGCACGAGTCGCCGGCCTTCCTCGCGAACCTGCCGATCGAGACGCTCGACCCGTCTGGCACGTCGCCGCTGGTCGATCTGCTGCGCAGGCTGGGCATCCTGACGCTCGGCGCGTTCGCGGCGCTGCCCGCCCGTGACGTGCTCACCCGGTTCGGCCCGACCGGCGCGTGGGCGCACCGGCAGGCCGGCGGGATCGACGACCGGCCGGTGGCGGGCCGCCGGCCCCCCGTCGAGTTCAGCGTCGACCTCGACCTCGAGCCACCCGTCGACCGGGTCGACACCGTCGCCTTCAGCGCGCGCGGGGTGGCCGAGCAGTTCGTCGCCGACCTCGGCGCGCACGGGCTGGCCTGCACCTGCCTGGAGCTGCAGGCGCTGTCCGAGAACGGCGAGGAGACGGTGCGCCGCTGGCGGCACGCCGGGGTGCTCGGCCCGGCCGATGTTCTCGACCGGGTGCGCTGGCAGCTCGAGGGCTGGCTGGCCCGTCCCGACCGGCCGACCGGCGGCATCACCCGGCTGCGGCTCGTCCCGATCGAGACGGTGCCGACCGGCGCGCACCAGCAGTCGTTGTGGGGCGGTTCGGGGGCCGAGGACGAGCGGGCGCACCGGGCGCTGGCACGCGTGCAGACCCTGCTCGGGCACGGGTCGGTGCTCGCCCCGGTGCTCGACGGCGGTCGCGAGCCGGCGCAGCGCACCCGGCTGGTGCCGTGGGGTGACGAGCCGGTCGCGGTGCGGTCGCCCGAACAGCCGTGGCCCGGCGCGCTGCCCGCGCCGGCGCCGTCGGTGCTGCTCGACCCGCCGCGCACGGCGCGGTTGCTCGACGCCGGCGGCCGGACCGTCGTGGTCACCGAGCGCGGCGCGATGCCGGCACCCCCCGCGCAGTTCGCGATCGGGTCCGAGCAGCCGGTGGCGGTGACGTCGTGGGCCGGCCCGTGGCCGCTGGACGAGCGCTGGTGGACCCCGTCCGCGGCCCGGCAGGTGGTGCGTTGCCAGGTGGTGGACGTGCGCGGGCGCGCCTACCTGGTCAGCGGCACGATGCCTGAAGGCGATTGGACCGTCGACGCCGTCTACGACTGAGCTAGACGGGCCGGATGATCGGCCGCCGGAACCAGCGGAACCGGCGGCGCCGTTGCGTCGGCACCGTCGGCGTCGCGCGCCGCGCCGCCTGCGCGCGGGCGATCTTGATCAAGCGTGCCTGCTCGGCACGCCTTCTGGCGTCGGACTGGCGCGCCGCGATGACGGCGTCGGCGACAGCAAGCGGCAACATGACAGAACCCCCTGAAAGTGCTTGTTCGGGTGAGGTACGGCTGGCGCGGGCCGGTGATACCGTCCGTCCGGCCTGCTCCTATAGCGGTCAAGTTAGGTCGCTAAGGGGTCCGCCCGAATCGGGAAAACTCCCTATGTCGGTGCCCGGACGTAGCTTGTGAGGCCATGGCCACCTGGGACGAGTTCGCCGCCGCCGCGCCACACATCGCCGAGGTCTTCCTGCGCCGGCACCGCGCGACCGGAAACCTGTGCCTGCTGGCGACCCTGCGCCGCGACGGCGCACCACGCATCAGCCCGATGGAGCCGAGCATCTTCGAGGGACAACTGCTGCTCGTCGGCATGCCGGACACCACCAAGTTCCGCGATCTGCTGCACGATCCGCGCTTCAGCCTGCACACCGCCACCGTCGACACGCAGGTCGGCGACGGCGATGCCAAGCTCTCGGGCACCGTGCGCGACGCACGCGGTGAACAGCTGCACCAGCGTTTCGTCGCCAACCTGTACGAGGAGTCCGGGATGGATCTGCGCGGCGAGACCTTCCCGCACTTCTTCGCGGCGGACATCACCGAAGCCTCGACGGTAGAGATCGTCGACGGCCACCTCGACATCACGGTGTGGACGGGCGGCGCGGAACGCGTGGTGCGCAAGCACTGACATGATCGGCGCCGTGACGTCCACGCTGCTCGTCGTGCACCACACCGCGTCGCCCGCCATGCAGGAGCTGCTCGAAGCGGCGCTCGCCGGCACCCGCGCCCACGGCATCGAAGGCGTCGAGGTCGTCGTGCAACCGGCGCTCGGCGCGACCGCGTCGGACGTGCTCGCCGCCGACGGCTTCCTGCTCGGCACGCCGGCCAACATCGGTTACATGAGCGGGGCGTTGAAGCACTTCTTCGACACCGTCTACTACCCGACGCTGACCGCGCGGACCGGCGCGCCGTACGGCCTCTACGTCCACGGCAACAACGACGCCACTGGCGCGATCCGGGCCGTCGAGTCGATCGCCGGCGGGCTCGGCTGGCTGCGCGCGCACGAGCCGGTGACGATCACCGGCGCGGTGACCAGGGACGCCACCGAGGCGGTCTGGGAGCTCGCTGCGACCGTGGCTGCGACGCTCGCCGGACTCTGAGGCCGGCGGCCACCTCCCCCCGCCGATGTCGGCTCACCGCACGAAAGCACCCACATTCACGGGGCAAAGTCGGCCGGGGCTAGCGCGCGTCGAAGCCGACCAGCTCGGCGATGGTGCGCCGCCCGACTGCAGCGACCGCCAGCCCGACCGACAGCAGCAGGGCCACGACCACGCCGGCGAGCGCGATCAGCACCGCGGTCACGACCCCCGGGCCGGCCAGCCCGACCCCCAGGCGCGGGCCGATCTCGACCAGCACCACGCGGCTCAGCGCCCACCCGAACGGCACGCCGACCACCACCCCGAGCGCGACCGTCAGCAACGACGAGGCGGACAGCACCGTGATCAGCTGCCGGCGGGTCATCCCCATCGCCGCCGCGATCGCGAGCTGGGTGCCGCGGCGGCGCAGCAGCAGCGCGACGTGCTCGGCGATCAGCAGCACGCCGCCGATCAGCAGCACCGCGATCAGCAGCGCGGCGGGGGCGGCGAGCTTGCCGAGCGCGACGATCGTGCTCGGCGCGGTCGGCAGCTCGACCTGCACGGTCCGGGCGAGATCGGCCCGCAGCGCGGTGGCCGCCCGGTCGTCCACCGCGCGCACCAGCAGGTTCGAGTAGCCGGTCGAGATCGCGGTGCGGTGTAGGGCGGGCAACGTCATCAGCACGTTGCGTCCCAGCGGTTCGTCCTCGAGGGTGGGGACGACGACGATGCCGCACACCGTCATGCTGAAGCGCTGCCCGGTGAGGTCGGTCAGCTCGACCCGGTCGCCGACGTGGGCGCCGAACTCGTCGGCCAGCCGCGGACCGAGCGCGACCTCGGTATCGCTGCGCGGCACCCGGCCGGCCGTCGCGTGGTAGGGCAGGTCGCCGCGCAGCGCGGCCCGGCCGTAGCCGGTCACCCGCACGATCTCGTTGTGGCGCAGCAGATGCACCGGCGCGTCGATGAGGTGGTCGACATCGCGAACCCGCGTGTCCTGCGCCATCCGGTGGTCGAGCGAGGCCGAATCCGACGCGACGCCGAAGTCGGCGGCCCAGCCCCACTGCGCCGGTGACTGCTCCAGCCCGGTCAGCGCTCCGCTGAGGCACACGACGAGCACGAGCATCGCCAGACTCGCCGTCACCCCGGCGACGGTCGCGCGCGAGCGCACCGCCCGGCCGCGGGCACCGCGCGCGCTCGACAACGCGCGGGCGAACCGCAGCACCGGCGACAACCCGAACCGGCCCGGCGCGCGGATCCGGCCGCGGGTGATGTCGAGCGGCAGCTCCGCGATGCGCAGCGCCGCGGCCCGGGTCAGCACCACCGTCGCGACGAGCACGGCGAGCACGAGCAACGAGCCGTACAGCGCGGTCCACGGCTGGGCGAGCCAGCCCGGGTGCGGCTCGAAGCGGTTCAGCGTGCCGGGTGGCTCGAGCAGGCCGCCGACCAGCGCCCCGGCGGCACTCAGCACGACGGCGATCGCGATCGCGGGCATGGCGGCGAGCAGCCGGGCGATGACCTGCTCGGACAACCGCATGCCCAGCGCCCGCTCGACGCTGTGGTCGGCCCGCCCGAGGGCCGACCACCGGCCGGTCAGTTGCAGCGTAAGGACGAGACCGGCCAGCGCGATCACGATCGCGAGCAGTCCGAGGCCCGATCGCAGCACCGCCTCGGTGGGGCCGATCGCGGGGTCCGGTTCCTGCCGCGGCTCGACGTAGTCGACGTAGTTGTAGAAGCCCGGGCCGAAGTCGCGGGTCAGCTCGCGGTCGAGGCGGATCGCCTGCTGCTGGACCGACCCGAACACCGGCGATTCGAGCGCGTGGTCCAGGCGCAGCAGCAGCAGCTCGCCGATCGCGGCCGTCGCGTCGAAGCGCGCGGCGAACGCCGGGCCGCCCAGCACCCCGCCGAAGCCGGCGCCCGGGTCGGCGACGCGGTAGATGCCGACCACGTCGAGCTCGACGTGCCCCGCGAGCGGACGGCCGAGCCCGGCGCCGGGATCGCGCACCTGCCCGGACTGGTAGATGCCGACTCCGATGTGCGCGCCCACCGTCCAGCCGCGCGATTTCGCGAACTGCTCGTTGACCATCACCTCGTCCGCATCACTGCCCCCGGGCAGCCGCCCGGAGATGACGACGGGGGTGTCCAGTCCGTCCCACTGGTGCCGCGGCGCCCAGATGCCGAGGTGGTCGACGGTGCGCGAGTCCAGCCGGGCGTAGGTCGCGGTGAGCTGCTGGGAGTCGACGACGTCGGTGCGCTTCAGGATGCTGCCGCGGACCAGGGCCAGCCGGCCGAGCACCTGCTGCTCGCGGTGCACGTCGTTGAAGATGTTGTAGGTGCCCACGCGTGCGTCGGCGAGGCCGGTCGCTGCCACCATGCGTTGGTAGGCGGTGTCGGCGCGCAGCAGCACCGCGACGGTCGCGAGCGCGCCACCGAAGAACAGCCCGCTCGCGATGCCGAGGGCGATCACGCTGCGCCACCTGCTGCGCAGCTCGTGGCGGGCGAGCGTGCGCACCGCGGGCCACGCGGTCAGCGTGCTCACGCGGTCTCTCGCTCGGGTTCGGGCGCCGCCTCCTGCGCGGGAATCGGGACGTCGACCACGACCGCGGTGCCGGCGCCCGGCGCGGACTCCCAGCGCACCGTCCCGCCGAGGGCGCCGACCCGGTCGGCCATCGTCGTGCGTCCCATGCCCTGGCTCGGGACGGCCAGGTCGAAGCCGGGGCCGTCGTCGCGGACGGCGACCTGCAGCGAGGCGTCGCTCTCGTGCAGCTCGACGTCGACCGTCGACCCGGGCGCGTGCTTGGCCGCGTTCTGCAGGGCCTCCAGCACGCAGAAGTACACCGCCGCCTCGAGGTTGGGCGGGTAGCGGCCGATGCCGTCGGCACGGACCTGCACGGCCAGCGGCGCGCGTCCGGCGACCGCCCGCAGCGCGGGCTGCAACCCGCCGTCCATCAGCAGCGCGGGATAGATGCCCTGTGCCAGTTCGCGAACCTGGCCGATCGCAGCCGCGACGTCGTCGCCGAGCTGGGCCAGCATCGCCTCGATCTCCTCGGGCGACTCGTGCTCGGTGACCATCTGCCGCACCAGGCCGACGGTGACCGCCAGCGCGAGCAGATGTTGCTGCGCGCCGTCATGCAGGTTGCGTTCGATCCGGCGCCGCTCGGCGTCGGCGGCGGTGACGATGCGGGTGCGCGAGCGCAGCAGCTGGTCATTGGTGACCCGCAGATCGGCGAGGCTCTCCTCCAGCGCGTAGGTCAACCGGCGGTTGCGCAGGATCGCCGCGAGCAGCCGGCAGGCGGCGGCCAGGCTGTCGTCGTCGTCGAAGTCGTAGCGCGCCGCTCCCGGCCGCCGGCCCGCCACCACCATCCCCAGCAACTCGCCGGTCTCGGTAATGGCTGCGACACGAAGCGGTGCGCGGCGCGTGTCGTAGGGGTCGCGGGGCCCGACGAGTTGGGGCACCCAGCGCTGCGCCCAGCCCTCGCCGGCCACCCCGATGCGCGAGATGACCGTGCGGTCGCGTTCGGAGAACTGCGGCGCCTCGTCGGTGACGCCGAGGGTCACCGACCGGGTCAGCCCGTCGCGCTGCGTGGTCAGCCAGATCTCGATGCGCGGGCTGTCGAGGCCGGTCCGCATCGCCTCCGCGGCGCGGAGCAGCAGCTCGTCGATCGGCAGCCGTTGCGCGGCCGATTCGGCGATGCGCCGGCTGATCTCGGACGGCGCGCGGCGCAGCGCCGGCACCGCCGAGCGGATCAGCTCACGCAAGGCGGGCGCTGCGAGGACGCCGGCGACGACCGCGACGACCGTCCCGACGACGATGGGGACGGCGGCCGCGCCGTCGGGCAACTGCCCGTGGATCAGGACGGCCACGACCAGCCCGATCGCCGTCGCGCCGGTGGTGGCCAGCGCGACCGACACCGGCCACAGCAGCCGGCGCACCCCGGGACCGGTCAGCGCCGACATGTCAGCCCGTCCCCACGATCTGCCCGTCGCGCAGCGACACCGTGCGGTCGGCCGCGGCCGCGATGCCCTGGTCGTGCGTGACGAGCAGGATCGTCTGCCCCTCGTCGTGCAGCTGGCCGAGCAGGTCGATGATCTCCGCCGCGCCGGCGGAGTCGAGCGATCCGGTGGGCTCGTCGGCGAGCAGCAGGCTCGGCCGGGCGGCCAGCGCGCGGGCGATCGCGAGCCGCTGCCGCTCGCCGCCGGACATCGTCACCGGGTAGTCCGCGGCCCGGTTGAGCAGGCCGAGCTGATCGAGCAGGTCGCCGGCGCGCTCATGCGCCTCGCGGACCCGCGCACCAGCGATCTGCGCGGCGAACGCGACGTTCTGCACGGCGGTCATCTGTTCGAGCAGCCGGAAGAACTGGAAGACGATCGCCACGTGGCGGCGGCGCAGCTCGGCGCGCTGCGCGGCATTCGCACGGCCGAGGTCGAGTCCGGCCACCGTCACCAGGCCGTCGTCGTGGCGTTCCAGACCGGCGACCACCGACAGCAGCGTCGACTTGCCCGAGCCGGACGCGCCGACCAGCGCGACGAACTCGCCGGGCGCGATCTCGAGGTCGACGCCGCGCAGCGCGCGCACCGGCGCCGTCAACACGTCGTAGGTCTTGCGCACGTCCCGCAGCAGCGCGACGGGGGCGCCGGGTGCACACCCCGGCCAGTCCACCGCCGCTCTGCGCCGCGTGAGCATGGCGACACTCTAAGAGGCGCACGGCCGTCGCGGGCGACGATTCGTGCGATACACCGGCCGGCGGACGGATCGATGGGGTACTGGTACCACCTGCCCCGGGGGTACGAGCTGGCCGGTTCCTCGCGTACCGGACGGAACGCCACCCTGCGCTGCTAGCGTTTTCGGGGTGACCACGCGCGTGTTGCTCGCCGAGGACAACGCGCTGCTGCGCCAGGGCCTCGAACGGCTGCTCGCCCACCAGGACGGCATCGAACTGGTAGGGGTGGCGGGCAATCTGCCCGAGCTGCTCGAAGGGGCCGCGGCGTCGCGTCCGGACGTCGTGGTGAGCGACATCCGGATGCCGCCCTCGCACACCGACGAGGGGATCTCGGCCGCGGCGACCCTCGCCGCCGAGCAACCCGACATCGGAGTTGTGCTGCTCAGCCAGCATGTCGAGGCCGACTACGCGCTGCGCTTCCTCGCCAACGGATCCGCGCGCCGGGCCTACCTGCTCAAGGAACGCGTCGGCGACGCCCGCGACCTGGTCAACGCGATCACCACGGTCGCTGCCGGCGGATCGGTCATCGACCCGATGGTCGTCGAGCGGCTCGTCCAGGCGCGCAGCACGAAGCCGGACACCGCGCTCGACCGGCTCAGCCCCCGCGAGCGGGAGGTCCTCGAGCAGATGGCGCTCGGCAAGAACAATGCCGCCATCGCCGCGACCCTGGTCCTCACCGAGCGCGCCGTCGAGAAGCACACCAACGCGATCTTCGGCAAGCTCGGCTTCGCCGAGGAGCCCGATCTCAATCGTCGCGTCGCGGCGGTGCTGATGTTCCTGCAGAATCCGTGATCAGCTGATGACCCGACCCCGCACCCAGATGTCGCCCGCGACGCAGATCCTCCGCGTCGTGGTCGTCGACGACCAACTGCCGTTCCGGATCGCGCTGCGCAGGGTGCTGCAGCGCGCCACGGGCGTCGACGTGGTCGCCGAGGGCACCGACGGCGCGGAGGCGATCGAGCTCGTCGAGCGGCTGCAGCCGGACGTCGTCGTGCTCGACGTCCGTATGCCCGGCATGGACGGCCCGGCCGCGGCGCGGGTGATCGCCGAGCGGTGGCCGGCGGTGACGGTGGTGCTGTGCTCGGGGCACGCCCGCGACGACCTGCCTGATGACCTGGCCGCGCCGTACGTGCCGAAGGAGTTGCTGACCGCCGACGTGCTGCACCGTGCGGTGCAGGAACACGCGGCACCGCACTGACCCGCGGCCGGCCGGCACTAACTGGCGCGGGCGTCCTCGTCCTCGGCGCGGTGCGGGACGAGCAACTCCGCAGGTGAGCTCGCGGCCTCGACCGGACGTAACCCGGTGTGCCCCGCGTTCATGGCCCAGCTGCTGCGCGTCAGCAGGGCCGCCGCGTCACTGATCGGCACCGGCTTCGACCACAGGAAGCCCTGGCCGATCGCGCAGTTCGCCGACACCAGCCAGTTGGCCTGGCCGTCGTCCTCGATGCCCTCCGCGACCGTGGTCAGGCGCATCGCGGAGCTCATCGTCAGAATCGCTTGCGTGACCGAGGCGTCCTGCTCGTCGTGGGTGACCCGCTCCACGAACGAGCGGTCCACCTTGAGCACGTCGACCGGCAGCTTCGACAGGTAGGACAGCGAGCTGTAACCCGTGCCGAAGTCGTCCACGGCAACCCGCACCCCGCGTGCCCGCACCTCGGTGAGCCGCTCGGCGATCTTGGGCAGGTCGCGCATGAGCGCGGTCTCGGTGATCTCGACGCACAACCGGTCGGCCGGCAGCCCCGACTCGGCAAGCGCGTCGAACACCAGCTCGACGAAGTCGTCGCTGCCCAGCTGCTCGGCGGCGACGTTGACCGACATCGACGGCCGGTTCTCACCGCTCTGAAGTTGCGCGGCGGCCTGGCACGCGGTGCGCAGCACCCATGCACCGAGCGGGACGATCAGCCCGCAGCGCTCCGCCTCCGGGATGAACTCCATCGGAGCCACCAGACCGTGATCGGGGCGCTGCCAACGCACCAACGCTTCGAAGCCGACGATGCGTCCGGTGCGCAGTTCGACGGCCGGCTGGAAGTGCAGGACGAACTCCTCGTTGCGCAATGCGCGCTGCAGATCGGCCTGCAGCCGGACTCGCCGCAAAGACTCTGCGTGCAGGGCCGGTTCGTAGATCGCGATGCCCGCTTTGCCGCGGTCCTTCGCGAGGTACATGGCGACGTCGGCGTTGCGCAGCACGTCCTCCCAACCGGTGTCGTCGTCGGCGAGGGCCAGCCCGATGCTTGCGGCCACGGTGTGCCGGCCGCCGTCGACAGCGATCGGTTCGGCCAGCGCAGTCTGGAGCCGTTCCGCGACGATCCGCCCGTGGCGCAGGTCGCTGTCCTCCATCAGCACCGCGAACTCGTCGCCGCCCAGTCGCGCGGCGGTGTCCTCGGGCCGAAGGACCTGCGCGAGCCGTTCGGCAACCGCGACGAGTACCTCGTCGCCCACGCCGTGACCGACGCTGTCGTTGATCTGTTTGAAGTCGTCGAGATCGAAGAAGAGCACCACTACCTCGTGGTCACCGTCGCGGGCCCGGCGCTGCATGGCATGTTCGAGCCGGTTCGTGAACAGCCGGCGGTTCGCCAACCCGGTGAGCGCGTCGTGGAACGCGTGGTGGGTGAGCTGTTCCTCCATCGCCCGCCGCGCGGTGACATCACGCGCGGTGAGCACGAGACCGCCGACACTGTCGTCGCCGAGCAGGTTGGTCAGCGTCCCCTCGAGGAAGATGGTTGTGCCGTCGCGGTGGCGTGCCTGCATCGTCAGCGTCGCATCGCGCTGCCCGGCGAGCGCGGCGACGAACGTCGGCATCTCCTCCGGCTGCACGATCTCGTCGATCCAGCGCCGTCCCCACAGCTCGTCCGGCGTCCAGCCGAGCACGGACAGTGCGGACGGTGTGACGAACGAGATGCGTGAGTCGGGGTCGAGCACGGCGGTGACGTCGCTGGAATTGTGCACGAGCGCGGCCAGCCGCCGCTCACCTGCCGAACGCGCCTCCTGAGCGGTGATCCGGCGTTGCAGGTCCTTGTGCCGCGCGACGAGTCTGCGGAACCAGAACATCCAGCCCAGCGAGGCGCCAACGAGCAGGCCGACGTAGATCAGGCTCGCCTGCGCGTCGATCCGATCGGAGCGGCCGGTCAGCCGGCGCGACAGCTGCGCGGTTGCCGTCCGCAGCGCGGCCGGCTGTGGGGCCGGCTTGGCGAGCGCATGGTCAACCGCAGCCAGCTCGTCGGCCGACAGGCCGGCGGCGCGCAATCGGGCGAGGTCGCCCCGCGCGGACGCAAGTGCGGACGGGGTCAGGTCGCCGTGCGCAACGCCCTCGAGACGGGCCGCGACCACCTGCTCGCGGCGGGTGCCGTCGCCGCGGTGGTAGACGACGAACAGCAGCACGAACTCGGCGCACACGACGAGCAGCACGAGCCCGATCGTCGCGAGCACGCCGAACAGACCGGCGCCCTGGCGCTCGGCACGTTCGCTGCTGGGTTTGTCTGCACCCATGCGGGTCCTGATCGGCCGGCACGCAACCGATCTGAGCGGATCACCGACGCGATTTGGATCAAGAAACGGGCGCATCGTCCGATAGGTCAGAGGTGCGCGATGCCGTGACCGTCCCCGGCCCGACGACGCAGGTCGTCGTCGGTCGCCAGGGCATCTACGACGCCGCCGGACGGGTGGTCGGGTACGAACTGCTGTTTCGCGGCATCGCCGACCCGGCCGCGATCGTGACCGGCGACCAGATGACGGCGGAGGTCGTGTTCGGCGCCGTCGCTGTCGGCTTCGACCAGCTCGTGGCCGATCGCGACGCGTTCTGCAACGCCGACCGCGGCGTGCTGCTCGGCGAGATGCCGTTGAATCTGCCGCCCGAGCGCACCGTGGTCGAGGTCCTCGAGACGGTGCAGCTCGACCGCGAGGTGCTCGACGGCTGCCGCGCGCTCGCCGCGGAGGGTTACCGGCTGGCGCTCGACGATTTCGTCTGGCGGCCCGGCGCGGAAGAGGTGTTGCCGCTGGCTTCGATCGTCAAGATCGACGTGCTCGACACGGCGAGCGCGGACCTGCCCCAGCTGATCGCCCGATGCCGGCAGTACGACGTGCGGCTGCTCGCCGAGAAGATCGAGGACCCCGACCGCCTCGGCGAACTCGAGGAGCTCGGCTTCGAGCTGTTCCAGGGCTACGCGCTCGAACGTCCGTCGCTGATCACCGCACGGTCGTTGGAGCCGGGCCTCGTCGCGCGGTTGCGCATGGCGGCGACGATGCTGACCGCCGAGCCCGATCTGGACGAGGTCGAGGACATCGTGCGCGCCGATCCGGCGCTTGCCCTCCAGCTGATCCGGGTGGCCTCGGTCGGGCGTCCCGGTGAGACGCGGCGCGCCATCGGCACCCTGCGCCAGGCGCTGGTGCTGATGGGGTCGCGCCGGGTGCGCAACTGGGCGGCGCTGTTGCTGTCACGCTCGACGGCGCACCACGGCGACGGTCACGACTTCGTCGGCACGCTCATCCTGGCGCGGGCCTGCGAGCTGCTCGCCGTACGGGTCGACCCGGCGAAGAGCCACCTCGCGTTCGCGGCGGGCATGCTGTCGGCCATGTCCGACGAGCTGCGCGTTGCGCCGGACGACCTGTGCCACACGGTGTCGCTGAGCCCCGAACTGGCCGACGCGGCGTTTCGCGCCGAGGGACCGGTCGGGCGGATCGTCCACGACGCCCGCGCCTTCCACCACGGCAGTGCCCGCGCGATCCGGCGCAGCGGCGTGAGCGCGGAAACGCTGCACACCGCCTTCGCGACCGCCGTCACCTGGGCGGCCGGCTGCTCGGCGGCCCTGGACGCTGCGGAGCCCGGCGCGGCCTGATTCGGCCGACCGAGATCAACCCCGTCCCTCGATGGACGCGACGCACACCTCGTTGCCCTCGGCGTCGGCGAGGGTGATGCCCGATGGCGCGTTGCCCTCGAACACGATCCGGCCGCCCGCCTCGACCGCAGCGGCGACGCGGGCCGCGGCGTCCTCCTTCGGCACCCACACGTCGACGTGGATGCGGTTACGCTGCGGCCGCGGACAGTCCATCTGCTGGAACCAGATCGTCGCGCCGCGCCATCGCGGATCGATGAGGTCCTCGGGGCTCTCGGCCCGGTCGGCGTAGCCGAGCACGGTCCGCCAGAACGGTTTGACGGCGTCGAGGTCGAGCGCGTCGATGGTGAGCTGCACCGTCTGCACCCGGGCTGGTTCGGGCGGCAGCCCGTGCTCGGCCGCGAGCGCGGACAGTTGTCGCGCCATCGCGAGGTCGGCCGTGGTGAGGGCGTACAACTCGTCGGTGTGGGTGATCAGCCGGACGTAGACGCCCTCGGCGCGGAGGTCGAGATCGGGCCGGTGCGCACCGGCTCCGGGTAGAGCAGCCGCAGCAGCAGCGAACGAGGCGGCCCTCGCGAGGTCCGGCGCGGCGAAGAACGAGCACAGCCCGTCGCCGATGACGCGCCAGTCATCGACGCCCTCGGCGCTGTCGACCTCGCGCGGGCTGACCTCGGCGTCCATCGCGTCTCCCCGAACGAACCATACTTCTCGATCGATCGAAGATAGTGGTACGTTCGGCCGGTGTCGAGCGGCGGCCGGATCCCCGACTACGAGCTCGAAGACCTCCGCACCGTCACCGCCCCGCAGGAGCTGCGGGCCATGTTCCACGACCTGCGCAGTACCGTGCTGGAGCTGCTGATCGAACGCGCGGCGACGGTCGGCGAGCTCGCCGCGGCGCTCGGCCGTCCGAAGAGCACCGTCGCCTACCACCTGAACGTGCTGGTCGAGGCCGGGCTGGTCAAGATCGTGCGCACCCGCCGGGTGCGGGCCATCGACGAGCGCTTCTACGGCCGCACCGCGCGCATCTTCTCCGTCGGCACCATCACGCGCGACGAGCTACCGCTGCTCACCAACTGCCTGACCACGGCCGCGAACGAGTCGGCGCCCGCGCACGCGGACGACAACCTGCGCGCCATCACGCGCCACGCGCGCATCCCCGACTCGGCCGCCGAGACGTTCTGGCGGCGCGTGCTCGACCTCGTCGACGAGTTCACGCAACTACCCCGCGAAGGCCAGACCGTCTACGGCCTCGTCGCCGGCCTTTACCCGACCGATCACCCGACCCTGCCACCACCGAACCCTGAGGGAGACCGACCATGACCGAGATCGTGCTGTTCCACCACGCCTTGGGCCTCACCCCTGGGGTCGTCGCCTTCGCCGAGCAATTGCGGTCGGCCGGCCACACCGTGCACACCCCGGACCTGTTCGAGGGACGCACCTTCGACAGCATCGCCGCCGGCGTCGCGCATGCCGAACAGATCGGCTTCGGCGACGTGTTCGAGCGTGGCGTTCGCGCGGTCGCCGACCTGCCGGCGGACCTCGTCTACATCGGCATGTCGCTCGGCGTCCTGCCGGCCCAGCGGTTGGCGCAGACGCGTGCCGGGGCCCGCGGTGCGATCTTCTACTACTCGTGCGTGCCCGCGGCGGAGTTCGGCGGCTGGCCGGACGGTCTCGGCGCACAGGTGCACGGCGCCGACCGCGACCCGATCTTCATCGACGAGGGCGATGTCGACGCCGCCCGCGAGCTGGTCGCGTCGACCGGCACCGTGGAGCTGTTCCTCTACCCCGGCGACCAGCACTACTTCGCCGACAGCACGCTGCCGTCCTTCGACGCGGACGCCGCGGCCCTCGCGCTGCGGCGCACGCTCGATTTCCTCGCCGCGCACTGACCTCGCCGACCGCCGCTAGGGCCAGCGCAGCTCGTCGGCGGGGCGCCGGTCGCGCGGGTGCGGATCCGCGGCCGGACGTCCGAACGCCGTCATCGTCGTGACCTGCCAGTGGTCCGGGACGTCGAACTCGACGGCGAGCCCGTCGCGGTCGAACGCGCGGAACTGCCGGGCGGCGAGCCCCAGGTCGGCCGCCTGGATCGTCATGTGCGCGACTGCCTGCCCGAGGTCGTAGAGGGCGAATTCGGAGTAGCCCCAGTCGGTGTCCTCGACGAAGCGGTGGCACAGGTTGGCGACCAGCACGCTCGCCGACGGCGCCCATCGCGCCGAACTGCCCGCCAGGTGCCGGCTCAGCCGGGTGTGCACGGCGTCGCCGCGGCGTCCCGCGACGAACGACCAGGGCTGCGAGTTGCCGGCCGACGGTGCCCACCGGGCCGCCTCGAGCAGGCTCGCGACGTCGGCATCGCTCGTCGCGTGCGCGGCATCGAAGGTCGTCGGGCTCCAGCGCGCGGCCAGCAGCGGGTGCAGCCGTGGTTCGTCGGTCACCTCGTCATTGTTCGGCACCGGCCCGTCGACGGCGCGGGGCCCACTGTCGCGACTGCCTGATCCACATCTCCCGGCCGGGGGATCATGGGCGCATGACGATCGGCGACCGGTGGGGCGTCACCGAAGAGGAAACGGCGCGGCGCTACCCGTGCGACGACGAGGTGTCCGCGCCGGAACTGCAGCTGTGGCGCGGGGTCACGGTGCACGCCGCGCCTGGTGAGCTCTGGCCGTGGGTGGCCCAGGTGCGGCTCGCACCGTATTCCTACGACTGGATCGACAACCTGGGCCGACGCTCGCCACGCGACCTGCGTGGGCTGCCGGACCCGGTCGCGGGCGAGCCGTTCACCCGGGCGTTGGGGCGCCCGCAGGGGCTGATCCTGTCCGTCGCCGTGGGTGAGCAGCTGACCGGTCGGCTGCTCGGCGTCGTCATGTCCTACGTCCTCGTCGCGCAGCCGAATGCGACGCGGCTGTTGTTGAAGCTCGTCAGCGATCGCTTCCGGCGCGCAGCGCCGCTGTTGTCGCTGGGTGATCTGGTGATGGCCAGGCAACAGCTGCTGAACTTCAAGCACCTTGCCGAGTCGGGCCGGGCGCCGTGCCGCCACCGCGCCAGGTCAACTGGATCCGTCCTCCTCGACGGCTGAGCGTCAGGTCAGCTCGCCGGGCCACCCTGTCGGCGGGCTTTGCGTCGAGGTCTCCGCCGAACCGAGTTGTCGTGCCGCGTGAAGTTCAGGATGGTTGACCCCGTGGAAAGCGACGGCGATCGACTACACATTCACGAACTCGTCAACCTGCATGGTCACCTCATGGACGAGGGCGATTTCGAGCGGCTCGGCGAGCTGTTCGTCGACGACGTCGTCTACGACGTCTCTGCCTTCGGCGGTGGCCGGCTGACCGGGCCGCGCGCCGTCGCGGACGCCGGCCGGGCCCTCGGCGATCGCAATCCGCTGGCCCACCACGTCACCAACATCGTGGTGGTGGAACTCGATGGCGACCGCGCGAGGGTGCGCAGCAAGGGACTGGCTGTCATGACCGGTGGCGGTACCGGCTCGGTCGTCTATGACGACGAGCTGCGGCGGACCCCGGGCGGTTGGCGGATCGCCGTTCGCCGGGTGCTGCCGCGCCGGTCGCCGCTGGCCCCGTCCGGCGTGGCCACCGAGGCGCCCGGGTAGCCCGCCTACCGTGCGCCGCCGGCCGGACCGCCCGGGCTCACTTCAGGTGCCGGGCGAAGAAGCGGTGCCCGTCGTCCACCTCGAACCACGGTGTGCCGGCGGGGCCGCCCAGATTGGCGTGCAGCGTCTTCTCCGTGGTGCCGAAGGCGTCGAACAGGTCGAGGGCCTGCTGCCGGTCGTTGCCCTCGTCGTCCCACTGCAGCAGGAACAGCAGCGGAATGCTGACCTGAGGGGCCGCCTCACGCACGGCCCCGGGCACGAAACCCCCGGCGAAGAAACCGACGGCCGCGATGCGCGGCTCGACCACCGCCAGACGGATGCCGATTGCGGTCATTCCCGAGTACCCCACCGGACCACCGATCTCGGGCAGCTCCAGGAGGGCGTCCAGGGTGGTCTGCCATTCCGGGACGGCCTTTTCAACGAGCGGGACGATAAATGACTCGAATATCTCGTCGACCGGGTCGCCGGCCTGCATCGCCCGGCGGAGGTCGGCGCGGGCCTGCTCGTCGACGGCGGAACGGGGTCGGCCACCGTGCCCGGGTGCATCGATGGCGGCCACGGCGAAGCCGTACTCCGCAGCGTTGTGCCGGGCCCGGGCCACCAGCCGGGATTCCCGCTTGTGCAACCCGCCGTTGTGGCCCATCAGGATCAGCGCCGCGGGCGCGGATTCAGGCGTCCACAGCACACCGGGGATCTCGCCGAGGGTGAATTCGCGTTCCAGGACCCCGTCGTCGAGGCGCTGTTCAGAAGTGAATCGCATAGTCGTGCCTTTCGGGAGTGCTCGTGAACGGCGCTCCCGGACGATCTATCGCCCGAACGTGACCCCAAAGAGGAGCACCCATGTCGATACTGCGTTCACGGATACCACCTCCTCGTTCGCTTGCTCGGCCCGGCCAAAAGTACCAAGGATCCGGGTGGCCGCCAATAGGTTTTGCCGATGTTCATGCCCGTACGGCGAGTTCTATCGTTCCGCTCATGACTGAGAATTTGGAAGGTGGCAACGATCCGAAGAGGCCATGGGTGCCTCCACCGTGGGAGCCGCCGCTGGCCGGGACCGAGGTCGAACACCTCCTCGGTGCGCTCAACCGGCAGCGAGCGACCTTCCGGTGGAAGGCCGACGGTCTCGACTCGACCGGCCTCAACACGAGGATCGGCGCGTCCGCGCTCACCATCGGCGGCCTGCTCAAGCACCTCGCCGTCGTGGAGGACGAAAAGTTCACCGTATGGCTTTCCGGTGCCCCACTCGGCGAGCCTTGGACCAGTTTCGGCTGTCCACCCGCCAGCGACGACGCGGATGCGTGGGTCTTCGGTTCGGCGGCCCAGGACAGTCCGGAAGAGATGTACGCGCTCTACGACGGAGCGGTGCAGCGGTCCCACCAGCGAGTGACCGCCGCTCTGGCGAACGGCGGTTT
>DATBTJ010000007.1:0-3281 GCA_036559305.1 Jatrophihabitans sp. | reverse complement strand
GCGAGGATCCCACTGACCACCACCGATGTCGGCCTGCGTTCCGAACGCGGCCCGCTGCTGCTCGCCCTGATGCTCTCGACGGGTCTGGTCGCGATCGATTCGACGATCATCGCCACCGCCGTCCCCTCGATCGTCAAGGACATCGGCGGATTCTCCGCATTCCCCTGGCTGTTCTCGATCTACCTGCTCGCCCAGGCGGTCACGACGCCGATCTACGGCAAGCTCGCCGACCTGTTCGGACGCAAGCCGATCATGCTGCTCGGCATCGGGTTCTTCCTGCTCGGGTCGATCATGTGCGGCTTCGCGTGGAACATCGTCGTGCTCATCGTCTTCCGTGCGGTGCAGGGCCTCGGCGCCGGTGCGGTGTTCCCGATGTCGATCACGATCGTCGGCGACATCTACACCGTCGAGGAGCGCTCCCGGGTGCAGGGTTACCTCGCCAGCGTGTGGGGGATCAGTTCGGTGGTCGGCCCGACCCTCGGTGGCGTGTTCAGCGAATACGTCAGCTGGCGCTGGATCTTCTTCGTCAACATCCCGCTGTGCCTGGCCGCGGCGACGATGATCCAACGGCGCTTCCACGAGAAGGTCGCGCGGTCGCGGCCGAACATCGATTACGCCGGCGCGTCGGTGCTGACGGTCGGGCTGACTCTGGTGATTCTCGGCGTGCTCGAGGGTGGCCAGGCGTGGTCGTGGGGGTCCGTGCAGAGCGTCGTGATCCTCAGTGTCGGCGCCGTTCTGCTCATCGCGTTCGGGTTCATCGAGCAGCGTGTGAGCGATCCGGTGCTGCCGTTGTGGGTGTTGCGCCGTCGCCTGCTCGTCACCAGCAGCCTGGCCTCGTGCGGCATCGGCGCCGTCGTGCTCGGGCTGAGCTCCTACATCCCGACCTACGTGCAGGGCGTGCTCGGCACCGGCCCGGTCATCGCCGGCTTCGCACTCGCGACGTTGACGATGGGCTGGCCGGTGGCGGCCTCGCAGGCGGGCAAGGTGTACCTGCGCATCGGCTTCCGCGTGTGCAGCCTGATCGGGTCGAGCGTGGTGGTCGTGGGCGCGGCGTTGCTGTTGCTGCTCGGCCCGTCCTCGCCGGTCGTCGAGGTCGCGGCGTTCTGCTTCGTCATCGGCCTCGGCATGGGCCTGTCGGCGACGCCGTCGCTGATCGCCGCGCAGACCAGCGTGGGGTGGACCGAGCGCGGCGTCGTCACAGGCACCAACATGTTCTTCCGCTCGATGGGCAGCGCCGTCGGGGTCGCGGTGTTCGGCGCCATCTGGCACCACTCGCTCGAGAACGGCTCGCTGAGCCACTCGATCCACAACGTCTACATCGCGGTGCTGGTGGTGGCCGTGGCGACCGTGTGCGTGATCGCGCTGATGCCGCGCGATCGTCAGTCGCGGCAGCCGGCCAGTTCCGGCTCGGCCGTCGCGAGCACCGGCGCCGGTTCGGCGGCACGTGCCGACAGCGCGAGCACGCCGAGCGCGAGCAGGACGACGCCGGCGCCGTAGACGTAGGCCACGTCCAGCAGCCCGAAGTGCACCGCGGCGAAGCCGGCGATCACCGCGGGAACCGAGAACGCGAGATAGCCGACGGTGTAGACCGCGGCGAAGAACTCGCCGCGCTCGGCCGGGGCGGGCAGCACCGACATGGTGCGGATCGACCCGCTCATCGACGCGCCGAGGCCCAGGCCGCCGAGCGCCGAACCGAGGACGAACACCGCGAGGGAATCGGCGTGCAGCCCGGCCAGCGTGACGCCGATGCCGACGATCAGGCCGAGCGCGCCGAACCGGTTGCTCTGCGCGGGCGAGGTGTCGCGCAGCACGAAGCCGGACACCGTGCCCGCGAGGCAGACCGTCACCACGATCAGCCCGGACTCGAAGTGGTTGCGGATACCGAACTGGGCCGCAGCAAGTGACACGAGCAACGACAGCGTCAGGCCCATCTGCGCCCAGGGCGCGAACAACGACGGGGTCGCGCGCAGGAACGCGCCGCGGACCGGCGCAGCGACCCGTACGCGGGGGACGAGCGAGGTGAGCGCGCCGCCGCGGCGGTCCTGCTCCTCGTGGGCGAACCCGAGCACGATGACCAGCACCGCGAGCGCGGCGGCGACGACGACGAACACGAGCACCGTCGGGTTCGGCGCGTACTCGGCGAACGCACCGGCGACGAGCGCGCCGAGACCGAGGCCGACGCTCGGGATCAGCGCGTTCAGCAGTCCGGCCAGCCGCTCGCGGCCGGACGGGGCGAGCGAGACGATGCCCGCGCTCAGCGTGCCGATCGACGCACCGGCGGCCAGCCCCTGCATGATGCGCGCCGCGTAGAGCCAGGGCAGCCCGTCGGCCTCGGCGAACACGATCATCGAGGCGGTCAGCAGGGCCAGCGCGCCGACCAGCACCGGCCGCCGGCCGACGAAGTCCGACAGGCCGCCGACGGTCAGCAGCGACAGCAGGAGGGCGACGGCGTAGACGCCGAACACGACGGTCAGCGTCGAGGTGGGGAAGTGCCACTCGGCCTGGTAGACGACGTAGAGCGGCGAAGGGGTGCTCGCCGAGATCATCAGGATCAGGTAGGCCGCGACAACGACCCAGAACGTGGCGGTGCGGGACAGCCTCATCGGCGGTCTCCTTCGGCAGTCATGAAGAGTTGGTCGAAGACGGCGAAGAACTCGTCCATCGCCTTCGCGGATTTGCAGACCTTGGTGCGGGTGACCACGCCCTCCCAGGCGTTGGTGAGGAACGGGCCGAGCACCTCGGGATCGAGGTGGGCGGCGAGTTCGCCGCGCGCCCGGGCCGCGTGCAACAGTTCGGCGGTGGCGCGGCTGCGGAAGTCGAGGCTCACCTGCACCTCGACGCGCACCGCCGGGTTCAGGTCGGCGAGTTCGGTGCCCATGTTGCCGATGAGGCAGCCCCGGGTGTACCCGCGCTCGGTGAGCACGTCGCGCATCGCCTCGAAACGGTGTCGCAGCCGGGTGAGTGGCGCCAACTCGCCGTCGTCGTCGCGCCGCCAGACCGAACGCTGCTGGTAGGTGCGCAGCGCCTCGACGGCCAGCGCGTCCTTGCTGGCGAAGTGGTTGTAGAACGATCCCTTCGGCACTCCGGCGGCCTTGGTGATGTCGTCGACCGAGCAGTTGTGGAACCCGCGGCTGTGGAACTGGTCGAGGGCCGCCTCGACGAGCAGGGGACGGACGCTGGGACGTGGCACCACTCCAATATGACCGGTCGTCTTATTTCGCGCAAGTCCCCCTTCGAGTTGTCCGTGTGTCGCGTCGCCATGACGACGCGACACACGGACA
>DATBTJ010000006.1:0-29406 GCA_036559305.1 Jatrophihabitans sp. | reverse complement strand
CGAACAAGAGAATCCGCAGATATATATGGCGATCCGAGCGCAAGGCAGCGCCGCCGAGGAACGCGGCCCAGTGCAGGAACCCGCCGCCGTCGCGACAGTCAGGAGCGTGAGGTGAGGCGGCAGGGCAACCCACTCCAAAGCGAATCGCCCGCCGTCGCCGAGCCTGGCCATTCCCGACGCAGCGGCGGCGAAACCACCACGAGCGGAGCGAGATCTCGCACGAACGCACCACTCAACAACGAGGCGAGCACAGCCGTGAGCGCTCAGGCCGCGTCCTGCACCAGCTCGTACACGAACCCGTCCGGTGCGCGGAAGTGCAACCACTTCCGGTCTTCGCCGCCCTGGACCGGAAGTACGATCTCGATGCCGGCCGCCTCCAGCTCGCGAACGGCGTCGTCGAGATCGGTGACCCGGAATCCGGCAACCGGATGCGTGAGGTGCCGGTTCCACGCGCTGCCGGGCCCGAACACCTCCATGCTCGAGCCGTCCGGAACGCCGAAGACGGCGAAGTCGGGCTGGTCCTCGATGGCGTGCAGGCCCATCACGTCCGTGAAGAAGTCCCTGGTCGCCGCGAATGCGGAAGTGCGCGTGCCGACCCAGACCAGTGAGGTCACATTCATGATCTGACCGTAGAAAATAAAGCTGACTTGAAGTCCAATCCCGGCGGATCACTCGGTCGTGGTGGGAACGGCGTCGGCCGCGTGCGTGCCGGCCTGCCGGGTCGTCACATCGTTCCTTTTCTTCTTCGGGGTAGCTTGCGCCACCGTGTATCCGAATGCCGGTGCGAGCAGGACGAGCACAACAGCCGCGATCGACCCCCAGACCTGCCGGTCCACCGATGACACATGGGTGAAGAAGGCGGCAAAGGCCGACGGCGATTGCAGCGCCGACCAGACGACATAGGCCAGCGCCGCGATCGCCACGCCGGCGAGGTCCAGCAGACGGAGAGCCTGATTGCTGGTCCACCGGCCGAGGAGGTAGGCCACCGCACTGACCACGATGAGCGCCCAGAACGTCTGACCCAGCACGTGTCCGTGCGTTACGACTGTCGTGCTCGGATGTCCCTTGCGCGCCTTGGTCGTCGTGCTGGTGAACTGCAGGATGACCTGCTGGAGCAGAAGGGCCTCCGCCGGGACCAGACCGGCGACGGCGTTGACGACCGAGGTCGAGAGATCTCGGCGGCCGTCCTTGTCGGGAGGGGCTTGTGGCGGCCGGTCGAGCCGGGCCGACGTGGACCGTCCGAAGAGAAGAGCGCTCATGTTCCCTCCCACAGGTGAACGGCGCTGGGCAAAGGATGGCACGGTGGCCGATGTCGCGCCAGACCGCCGACCAGCACCCCGACGACCGGCGGCCGGTAGCGTTCGGGAGATGGCGAGACGAACTGTCACCGAGACGCAGCACACCGACGACTTGGACGGCTCACCCGCCGCGGACACGGTCAGATTCAGTATCGACGGCGTCGACTACGAGATCGACCTCTCGCAGCACAACAAGACCGCCTTCGCCGACGCCATGGCTCTCTACGTCGGGCACGCCCGCAAGGTTCGCAAGCGCAAGTGACCCCGGCAGCGACGCGATCACAGGCGTAGGACGGCCGCACCGCGCACATCGAGCCAGGTGCCGTGCGGCGTGATCGCATAGCGCAGCACGACCGCCTGGCACGAGGCACAGCGCAGCACAGCCCCTGGCCCGCCGTCGTACAGGTGCAGGTTCGCGATCACGTCGCGGCGTCCGCAGCCGGCGCATTCGGCCAGCGCAGCAGTGACATCGCCGCCGAACAGGTCGGCCAGCGGCCCGGCAAGGGCGTTTGCGTCGCGATGTCGATCGGTCATGGCATTCCTCTCGGCTCAGCCGAAGCGTTCGGTGCGGATGCGAGCCGGCGCATGCCCGAGCTCGACCAGCAGGCCCGCGGTGTGCTCGACGAACGCCGTCGGCCCGCACAAGTAGCAGGTCGGCCGGTCGTCGACCGGGAAGCCGTACTGAGCGAGATCGGCGGCGCCGAGCCGGCGTGGCGGCCGGCCCGCCTCGGGCGCGCGCCGGGTGTGGAACAGGACCGCGTCGGCGAGCTCGTCGCGATACAGGACGTCGTCGGGCGTGCGCACCGAATACAGCAGCCGCATCGGCGTCGACGCGGTCGCCTGCCGGTGTGCCCGCAGCATCGCCATCAACGGCACCAACCCCGAGCCGCCTGCGACGAGCAGCACCGGCTCGAGCTGCGTCGGCCGCCAGACGAACCAGCCGCCCAGCGGGCCGCGGACCTCGACGGTGTCACCGACCGCCAGATCGTGGACGAGGAACGGTGACACCTCGCCGTCGTCGACCGCCTGGACGGTGAGCTCGACGGGACCGCCCGGCGCCGAGGCGATGGAGTAGCTGCGCTCGGCGCGATAGCCGTCCTCGGCGGTGAGCCGCACGTCCAGATGCTGCCCGGCGAGATGGCCGGGCCAGTCGGCGATCGAGAGCTGGAGGGTGCGGGCCGTCGCCGTCTCCTGACGCGCGGCCGACAGGATCGCGGGCGCCCAACCGGTCGGCACGATCAGTCGCCGTCGTAACGCTGCTCGCGCCACGGGTCGCCGTAGTTGTGGTATCCGAGCGTCTCCCAGAACCCCGGCGCGTCGGTGTCGCCCAACTCGATCCGCCGCACCCACTTGGCCGACTTCCACAGGTACAGGTGCGGGACGAGAAGGCGCACCGGGCCGCCGTGCTCGGCTGCAAGCGGCTCGCCGTCGTAACGGTAGGCGAGCCAGGCCTGACCGCCGCGCAGATCCGCGAGCGGCAGGTTCGTCGTGTAGCCGCCGTAGCTCGTGATCAGCGCGTGGTCGGCCGCCGTCTCGACCGGCTCGAGCAGGGTGTCCAGCGAGACCCCCTGCCAGGGCGTGGCGAGCTTGCTCCACCGCGTGACGCAGTGCAGGTCGACCGTGACGTCATCGGCCGGCAGCGCGGTGAGGTCGCGCCACGTCCAAACGTGCAAGGCGCCGGATTCGGAGATGATCGAGAACTCCCACGTCTCATGCGCGACGGCGGGCGTCGGCCCGGCCGAGAGCACCGGGAAGTCCCGGGTCAGGTACTGCCCGGGCGGGAGCTTCTGGTCATCAACTCGCCGCCTGCCGTGAAAACCCCGAGTGGGGACGTTCATGCCCGACACCGTACTGCCGGTTCGGCCGGTGACCGGCAGACGATAAGGTCGCGACTGCGTGCAACACCCCCGCTCACCCCCCACCCCCTGTTCGAGCGCGCACTGCTCGGAGGCGCTGCTCTTGTCTGTCCGCTCCCGCCGGATCCGTCGTCAAATCCTCGCCCTCGCCGCGCTCGCCGTGTCCGCGCTCGGCCTCACGGTCGGCCTGGACGGCGCCCCCGCCGCCGCCCGGACCGCAGCTCGTAACTCGTTGTTCAATCGGCCGTACTACTACCCGAGCGTGAACGGCGACACCTATTTCAACACCGTCGCTCCGGACGGCGGGATCCTCGCCACCGCCGATGACACGCACGGCGCGAACAACGGGTGCGCGATCGCCCGCGACATCGCGATCGTCTCGATGAAGGGCTCGTCTCCGGACCACTTGCAGGCGAGCACCGTCAACTGCATGATCAGCTTCGGGGTACGCGGGGGTGGACGCAGCCCGGACGGGTGCTCATGGAAGACGGGCGGGATCACCCGTGTCGGCAACGTCGTCTACCTCGCGGTCGCGAGGCAGCTGCGCCGGTGCAGCGCGGGACGGTCGGCCCACGGCCTGCAACCGTCCTTCGACGCCAGCATCATCGCGTCCACGGACGGCGGCCACACCTGGACCAATCCATGGGGCGTCACCGGGCGCCAAGGCTCGGCCCCTGCGTGGAATCCGAAGGCCCACCGCTACCGGGCGATGTTCGCCGGCCAGCAGTTCTCGGCGCCGTTCTTCATCCAGTACGGCCCGGGAAACACCCACACCGCCGACGGCGCGGACAAGTATCTGTACGCGGTGTCCAACGACGGGTACGCCTACAACGGCAACTACCTGCATCTGGCTCGCGTACCGATCAACCGCGCGCTGCACCGGACCGCGTGGCGGTACTACCACGGCAAGATCGGTGGCGGCGGCGCCAGTTGGACGACCAGGAACGCCGGCGCGACCCGAGTCCTCCAGGTGCGCCGCGGGCTGAGCCAGCCGTCGATCCAGTACCTTCCGGCGTTCCACCGCTACCTGCTCACGACGTTCACCTACTCCCGGGCCCGCAGCGACTTCCCGAATCGCACCCAGACGCCGTTCACGCGCGTCCGCTTCTACACCGCGCCGCACCCGTGGGGGCCCTGGACGAGGAAGCTCGACGTGGGCGCGCGACGCGACATATGGTGCCGGCGCGCCTGCAGCCTCACCCGCGAACCCGGCGATGCAGTGGTGAACGTCGGGCGGCCGAGTGACTGGTTGGGCTTCTACGACCCGTGCCTGGTGCAGAAGTTCGTGTTCAGCCGTGCGCTGCGCTCGCAGGCAATACTGACCTCCGGCGACTTCCGCAACCAGACGCGTTACCGCCGCGAGAACCTCTACCGGCTGCACGCAATACCGTTCGATCTCGCGGCACTGATTCGCGGCTGACTGCCCGCGAACGCGAAACCTCTTACCGCTCAACTTTCGGCTGCCGTGGTCGATGATCAGGACGTGGTGACCACGGGCGTCGTCGACGCTGACGTGCCGAGAACCGACGTTGCTGAATCGGCCGCTCACCCGCTGCACGGTGTCTGGCACCGGCTGCGCGAGTGGCTCCCGCAGGGCAACATGCTGCACTCGCACGTATTTGCCGCCCGCCACCGCATGATCACCCGGCTGGCCCTCGTCCAAGCAGTGGCGCTGGGCGTCTACGGGATCGTGGCCGACCACGATGCGAGCTCGGCGCTCGTCGCCGTCCTCGTGGCGGGGCTGCCCGCCCTCGGTGGGCTGCTCACGTCCCTGCCGCGCGCGGTGCGCATGCTCTCGGTCGTCACCAGCCTGATGTTCGCCTCGGCCAGTCTGGTCGACCTGACCCACGGCCTCACCGAGGCGCACTTCCACTTCTTCGTGATGCTCGGTGTGGTCTCGCTCTACCAGGACTGGGCAGCGTTCGGGCTGTGTGTGTTGATCACCGTCGTGCACCACGCTCTGATGGGGCTCGCCGCGCCGGGCACCGTGTTCGCCACTGCCGCGCAGCGCAGCCATCCCGTGCAATGGGCGTTGATCCACGGCGGGTTCATCCTGGCGGCCAGCATCACCCACATCGTCGCCTGGCGGTTCACCGAGCAGCTCGAACGTCGCGACCCGCTGACCCAGCTGCCCAACCGGGCTGCCTTCGCCGACCAGGTCGACCAGGCACTCGGGCAGCACCCCGGGCCGGTCTCGGTGCTGTTCGTCGACCTCGACAACTTCAAGGCCATCAACGACTCGGGCGGGCACCACCTGGGCGACCTCGCGCTGACCCACGCGGCAACGGTGATGGCGGACAACCTGCGCCCCAACGACGTCATCGCCCGGCTCGGCGGAGACGAGTTCGCGGTGCTCGTCCTCGGTGACGCCACGCTCGGCGAGCGGCTCGCGACGCGCATCCTGAAGTCGCTGCAGGAACCGTTCACCGCCGACGGCCGCGAGGTCTTGGTGACGGCGAGCATCGGCGTCGCCGACACCGAGCTGACCATCTCGCGGGTGTCGGCGGACCTGCTGCGCGGGGCCGACCTCGCGATGTACTGCGCGAAGTCCTCCGGCCGCAACAAGCTGGTGCGCTACTCGGCCGAAGTGGACATCGCAGTGCGTGAGCGCGCGGCCCTTGCCGCGGACCTGCAGCACGCGCTCGAACGCAACGAACTGGACGTCTACTACCAACCGGTGGTGCTCGGCGAACCACCCCGCGTCTGCGGGGTGGAGGCGCTGGCCCGCTGGCATCACCCGCGGCACGGCATGGTGCCGCCCGACACGTTCATCCCGCTCGCCGAGGAGTCCGGGCTGATCAAGACGATCGGCGCGTTCGTGTTCCGCGTCGCGGCCACGCAGGTCGCCGCGTGGCATCGCGACCTGCCCGGCTGCGCCGATCTGCAGCTGGCGGTGAACCTGTCGCCGGTGCAGCTGCGCGATCCGACGCTGGTGGCGATGATCGGCGACACGCTCGGCCACTCCGGGCTGGCGCCGGGCCACCTCATCGTCGAGGTCACCGAATCGATGCTGCTCGCCGAGCTCGACCTCGCCCGCCGACAACTGGAGGCCTTGCGGAGCATCGGCGCCCAGGTCGCGATCGACGATTTCGGCACCGGGTACTCGTCGCTGTCCTATCTTGCGAAGCTGCCCGCCGATCAGGTGAAGATCGACAAGTCGTTCGTGCAGGATCTCGCGCGGGAGAAGTCGCCCTCGGTCGCGCTGGTGCGCAGCATCATCGACATGGCGACCGCGCTCGGCCTGGACGTCCAGGCAGAAGGCGTCGAGATCGACGAGCAGCAGGCGATCCTCAGCGGCCTCGGCTGCGAGCGTGCCCAGGGTTTCCTCTACTCGCGGCCGCTGCCGTCGGCGGACTTCGCGCAGTTCATGTCCGCCACCCCGCGGGTGCTGCCCACGGTCGAGCTCGCGCCGGTGGACGCCGACCTCGTCGACGAGGCCTCGTGAGCGCCGCGGCGTCGTTCGGCTCCGTCCATCGCGGGCACCTGGTGCTGTTCGTGGTGTGGCTGGTCTGCTTCGCAGCGGCCTACGCTTGGAACCACCATCGCTCCGGTGCGACGCGACCGGCCGCGCGGGACCGCAGCGGGATGCTGTGGGCCACCGCGTCGGCGTCGGCCGGCGCCGGTGCGGTGCATCTCGCGGTGACCCGCGAGCACTTCGCCGAGTCCGCGCTCTACGGCTGGTTCTTCCTGGCGTTGGCCGCCGTCCAGCTCGGGTGGGCTGCGTGGGTGTTGTGTCGCCCGTCGCGGCAACTGCTGCTCGCCGGTGCGAGTGCGTGGGCCGCGGTCGTGCTGCTGTGGCTCGCGACCCGCACCGTCGGCATCCCGATCGGTCCTGCCGCGGGCGGGGTCGAGTCGGTAGGCGTCCTGGACGTGCTGGCCTCGCTGGCGGAGGTGCTGACCGTGCTCGGTGCGGGGGCGAGCCTGCGGGTCGCTACCCCGCCGTGGTTGGGCCGGCAGCCCGCGACGACGCTGCCGCCGCCGCTGACGTAGTCGCCGACTGGGTGGCCGTGGTCGAGCCGGTGTTCGTGTGCGTGGAGGTCGGCGCCGAGGGCGATGTCAACCGTGAGGTCGGCGGCGCAGAGGTGGCCGGTGCGGTCGAGCTCGCGGGTGCGGTCGTCGAATGCGACGTGCTCGGCGCGCTGCTGCTCGGCGGGTGCGAGGTGGTCGGCGCGGACGACGTCGGCGTCGACCGCGTGGGGGACCCCGTCGGCGAACCCGAGTGGTGCGGCCGGATCGTGGGCGCGGCGAGCGGTGCACTGCTCGTCTTGTGCTTCGCCGACCGGGTCGGCGAGTGCAACTGCGCGGAGGCGGGCGAGCGCTTGACCGGCGGCTGCGCCGGGGACTTCGCGTCGTTGCCCGTCATCAGGAAGATCCCGAGCGCGGTCAGGATCACCACCAGGCTCAGCGCGGCGGCGATGGCGGCGGCCGGCACCCGACGCTTGCGCCGCGGCGCCACACCGGCGGCCGCCCCTGACAGCGGACCGGACGGGCCCGTCGCCGCGGCGGCGGCCGGCAGCATGCCGGTCGGCGCATCAGCGAAACCGGCGGCCACCGGGACGGCGAGCGGAACGAGCGGCATCGCGCGCGAACCCTCGTTGCGCAGCGCACGCGCCACCTCGGCGGCGGACGGACGCAGCCGTGGGTCGGTCTCGGTCATCGCGTACAGCAACCCGGGCCACGGCTCGGGGAGCCCGGCCGGGATCTGCGGGCGCTGCGAGAGCCGGGCCAACGCTGCCTCGAGCGGCGGACCGTCGAACACCTTGCGTCCGGTGAGCGACTCGAGCAGCACCAGCGCGAGGGAGTAGATGTCGGCGGGCGGGTCGACCTGCGAGCCGCGGGCCTGCTCCGGGGCGAGGTAGGACGCCGTGCCGATGGTGAAGTCGGCGCTGGTGAGCCCCTCGGAACCGAGCAACCGCACGATGCCGAAGTCGGACAGCCGCGCGCGCACGGTGCTGTCGTCGTCGGAACGGTCGATACCGAGCAGGATGTTCTCGGGCTTGACGTCGCGGTGCACCATGCCCTGGGCATGCACGTAGGCCAGGCCGTCCGAGAGCTGGATGCCGATCTCGCGCGCCGATGCCTCCGGCAGTGGGCCCTGCGCGATCCGGGCGGCCAGCGACGGCCCCTCGATCAGCTCCATGACGATGTAGGCCTGCCGGTCCGCGACGGCCGTTCCCTCGCCCGTCCCGATCGCCCCGTCGTAGAGCTGGATCAGGTTCGGGTGGTTCAACCGGGCGAGCGCGGCCATCTCGAGCTGCTGCCGTTGCACGCCGTGCGTGTCGCCGGGGGCGACGTGCTCGGCCCGGAACACCTTGACGGCCACCGGGCGGTCGAGCACCTCGTCCTGGGCGCGGAACACCTCGGCCATCCCGCCGGACCCGATGCGATCGAGCACGCGGTACCGCCCGCCGAGCACCCAGCCGTCGTCCGCGGACGAAGTGGGGGATCCTGGCAGCGGTTCCGGGAGCGGACCAAAGGCCTGCGTGTCGTCCGAGATTTCTCTGCGCTCCCTCTCCAGCGAAGGTCCGGTCGCCCTTCATTGTCCCCGATCGACGAGCGAGCGCATCTTGCACTGCCAGCCGGGCCACATCGGCCCCGACGTGCGACGGCCCGTCGGCAGCTGCCGGCGGGCCGTCGTCGTTCGGAACAGGTCAGCTCAGGGTGAGCGCGGTGTCATCGAGCAGGAAGCTCGTCTGCAGCGACGAGTCCTCCGTACCGGTCCACTTGAGCGTGACCGTCGACCCCGCGTAGCCCGACAGCGACACGGTCCGCTGGACGTAGCCGGTGCCCTGGTTGACGTTCGAGAACGACTGGACGGTCGTCCCGTTCGCGGTCAGGGTGAGCTTGTCGTAGGCCGCGGACGCGCCCTCGGAGCTGTTGATCCACAGGTAATAGGTCAGCGACGCGGCGCATCCGGCCGGGATGCTGACCGACTGCGACAGCGTGTCGGTGTGCGTCGTGCCGTAGCCGTCGAGGTAGGCGTAGCCGACGCCGGTGCGCGAGTAGGCGCCGTCGGTCGAGATCACGCCACTGCTCGCCGTCCACCCGGTCGAGCCGGATTCGAAGCCGGGGTTGGTCAGCTTCTGCCCGGTGCTCGGGCAGCCCGTCCCGCCGCCGCTGCCCGACACCGTCCATGTGAACGACGCCGACCCGGATGCGTTGGTGCTGTCCTTCGCGGTGACGGTCGTCGAGTACGTGCCCGCCGTGGTGGGGCTTCCCGAGATCAGCCCGGACGAGGCATTGATCGACTCGCCCGCGGGCAGGCCGGTCGCGCTGTAGGTGAGCGCCGCCCCGGCGGAGTCGCTGGCCTGGATCTGCAGCGATTTCGCCGTGCCCACGGTGCCCGTCTGGCTGCCGGGGTTGGTGACGGTGACGATGTTGCCGCCGGTCGAACCGCCGACGATCGCATGGCTGATCGCGCAGTTGTTCGTGTCGTTGGACCACGAGGCCTGCTCGGCGAAGCTGCCGGTGCCGAAGGCGATGTTCGCCGCGCCGCCCGCCGCGCCGGGCGAGATCCACGCGCACTCGTCGGAGTTCTCCTGGCCGTTGTAGGTGCTGCCGGTGTGGTTGGTCCAGCCGCCGGCCGGGTTCTGGTCGGACATCATCTCTTGCCACTCGTGGCCGAGGGTCATCGTGTAGCCGTCCAGCGTGCCGGGGCTGTTGACGAACCCGACGCCGCAGCTCGCACCCATGTCGATGTTGTACGGCTGGTTGCTGAAGGCGATGTCGCCGTAGGACGAGCTGACGCCGACATCGGTGTTGTAGTCGTGCCACGCGCAGTAGCCATTGGTCGGGCTCTGGTAGTTGTCCGGGTTGGTGCCGTGCGGGGACAAGATCACGTAATAGGCGTAACGGTTCGAGGCCGCGGTGGTGTTGCCGAAGTGCGCGGCCGCGCCGACCGCCTCCTGGCCGAGCTGGGCCGCCGTGGCCGAGACGGGCGAGGCCTTGGAGTTGTCGTACCAGACGCCGGACAGCACGCCGCCGCTCTGGTAGGGGATGAAGGCGGCGTTCGACGGGCAGCTGGTCGCGCCGCTCGCCACGTTCGGGCCGTCGCACCACTGGGTCAGATCGGCCGACCACCGCTCGCTGTTCGTGCCGATGCCCTTGAACATCTGCTGCGCCGCGCCCGCGGCGCCGGCGCTGTCACCGGTGAGCTTGAGGTTGCCGTTGGCGTCGGTGGAGGACGTGCCCCACTGGGTGCCGTAGAAGACGAGGTAGACCTTCGAGTGCCCGCTCTGCACGCCGATGCCGTCGACGCCGCCGCCGTAGGACAGCGTCTGGGAGCCGGTGGCCGCCGCCGCATTCGCGTGGGCGTGCGCCCACGACTTCATCTTGGCGTTCACGGCCCGGGTGGGGACGACGCCGTGCCGGTAGGCGTGGCCGTACGCCGGCGAGTACGGGTTGCGCACCCCGGTCCCGGCGTGGGGTGCCGCCGCCAGGGCAGGCGCGGCGGACAGGGCGGCGACGCTGAGCGCCGCAACCCCGGCGAGGACGGTGAGTCCTCGGACGGACAGGTTCAAAGTGACCTCCTGGAAGTGATCCCGTCTGTGCGGGACGTGAGAAAAACTAGAGGCGCCGGACCCGGCCACGGTCGTTTCTTGACTGGCAGCTAACGGAAAGTCCGTTAGCTGCCAGTCGGATCGGGAACCCATCGGCGGCGCCAACGCGTCGCACCTGTTGTGCGGAAGTCTTTGTTCTGGGTCGGGGTGTTGCTGAGCGCTCTGGTGCCGGTCGGCTGCGCGGCGTCGTCCACGGCGACGGGCGCGGGGCCGCGCACCGTCCGGGTCGGCTTCGCCGACAGCGGTCGCACGGTGCATGTGCGCCCGGGTGACGTCGTCGTGGTGCGGCTGCACTCGACCTACTGGTCGTTCGGGACGGTGGCAGGCGACACCCTGCACCAGCAGAAGGCGGTGGTGCACGCCGTGCCGATCGGCCGGACCGTCCCCGGCTCGGGCGAGGGCACCGTGACGGTCGGGTACCAGGCGATGCACCGCGGCCGGCAGACGATCACCGCGACGCGTCGCGTCTGCGGCGAGGCGATGAGCTGCGTCGGCAAGCAGGGCAGCTTCTGGATGTTCGTGGTCGTGCGCTGAGGGCGGCGGCTACTGTCGGCGGCGTGGCAGACGAGCTGACGCACCTCGACGCTTCCGGTGCCGCACGCATGGTCGACGTCTCGGCCAAGGACGTGACCGTGCGGGTCGCCCGGGCGGCGGGACGGTTCGTCACAACGCCCGAGGTGATCGGGTTGCTGCGCCGCGACGGGTTGCCCAAGGGGGACGCGCTCGCGGTGGCGCGCATCGCGGGGATCGCCGGGGCCAAACGCACGCCCGACCTCGTCCCGCTGTGTCACACCGTCGCTCTGCACGGGGTCACCGTCGACCTGGAGGTGCTCGACGACGCGGTGGTGATCGACGTCAGCACGCGCACGGCCGATCGCACCGGCGTCGAGATGGAGGCGCTGACCGCGGTGGCCGCCGCCGGGCTCGCGCTCTATGACATGGTCAAGGCCGTGGACCGGTCGGCCCGGCTCACCGACATCCGGTTGCTCGAGAAGGACGGCGGGCGCTCGGGGGAGTGGCGGCGCACATGAAGGCCGCCGTCATCACCTGCTCGAACCGCTCGGCCGCGGGCACCCGACCGGACGATTCGGGCGAGCTGCTCGCCGGCTGGTTGCGCGGCGCCGGGCACGAGGTCGTGTCGCAGGTCGTAGTGCCCGACGAGGTCGCCGCGATCGGCTCGGCCGTGCAGGCCGCGCTGCAGGCCGGGGCGTCGTTCGTCGTCACGACGGGTGGTACCGGGATCACCCCGACCGATGTGACGCCCGAGGCGGTGCGCCCGCTGCTGGAGCGTGAGCTGCCGGGGATCGCCGAGGCGCTACGGCTCGTCTCCCGGGACAAGGTGCCGACCTCGGTGCTCTCGCGAGGCGTGGCCGGCACCATCGGCACCGCGCTCGTCGTCACGCTGCCCGGGTCGCCGGGCGGGGTGCGCGACGGCATCGCGGTGCTCGAACCGCTGCTCGAGCACGCGGTCGATCAGCTCGCCGGGGGCGACCATCCGTACGGAGGAGGTCCGGCATGAGCGTTGTGCTGTGCGCGGTGAGCGATCAGCCGTTGGACGTGGCGGCGCACGAAGCCGCGGCGGCGTCGGCCGAGGGCGGGGCGAGCGTCACGTTCTGCGGGGTGGTCCGCCGCAGCGACCACGGCCGCGAGGTCGTCGAACTCGAGTACCAGGCTCATCCGAGCGCGGCCGAGGTGCTGGCCGGCATCGCCGAGAAGTTCGCCGCGGAACCCGACGTGCTCTCGGTGGCGGTCAGCCACCGGGCAGGCACGCTGGGCATCGGTGATGTCGCGCTGGTCGCTGTGGTGTTGACCGCCCACCGGCGCGAGGCGTTCGAGGCCTGCGCCCGGCTCGTCGAGGCCGTCAAGCACGAACTGCCCGTCTGGAAGCGGCAGGTGTTCGCCGACGGCACCGACGAGTGGGTCAACTGCCCCTAGCGGCTACTGCTCCTGGTGCGGCAGGTCTGCGACGTCGGCCTTGAGTGTCGGGTCGGTCGGGGCAGCCTTCGGCGCGCCGTCGAGAACGCTCTCGACCTTGGTCGCGACGGAGTGGATCCGCTCGCTGTACTTGCCGCCGGTGGCCTTGTCGAGGTTGCCGGCGAAGATGTCGACGCCCTGCGCGGCGCGCACCCGGGCCTGCTCGGCGATCGGTCCCGCAGCAGCCGCGGCCTGCTCGGCGAGTTCCTTCGCGCGGGCGGCGAGCGGTCCGGCGGCGGCGGCTGCCTGATTGGCGAGCTCGGCTGCCCGGTCGGTGAACTTGCTGGTGTCGGCCACGGTGGGCTCCTTCGACGAGGATGAGCGATGCAGACAATTCGGTCCGGCACCCCCATCAAAGCACTGCCGAGCGGATCTCGACGAGGCGCACACTGTGGGCATGAGCGCACCACGAGGACCTCGCCGGCCCGAGCGGTCCGATCGCGACGACCGCCCGGTGCTGCCCGAGGTCACCGAGGACGAGCACGCCGTGGGCTGGGGCGATGACCGCAACGACCGCGAGGACCGCGACGAGGCGTGGTACCGGCGCGAGCGGCCGCCGCACCACGAGTAGCCGGCGTCAGAGGGTCTTCTCGACGCTGTGCGCCCCGCTGCCGCCCTGCTGGGTCCGCAGCAGGTCGCGGATCTGCTCGAGCACCACGACGTCGGCCGGTTTCTCCTCCGGAACATCGGCGGCCGGCTGACCGGCGGCGATGCGTCGTGCGCGGCGCTCGGCCAGCTTGTTCAGCGGCAGCACCACGAGGAAGTACACCGCCGCTGCGATGATCAGGAAGGTGATGAGCTTGTTGAGGAAGTCGCCGTAGAGGAACTTGCTGCCGTTGATCGTGAACGTCAGGTCGGCGAAGTTCGGTTGGCCGCCGATCGCAGCGATGATCGGCGTGATGATGTCGGCGACGAGCGCGGTGACGATGGCGCCGAACGCGGCACCGATGACCACTGCGACGGCGAGGTCCACCACGTTGCCACGCATGATGAACTCTCTGAAGCCCTTGAACATGACGACCTACTCCCTGGTCAGGAACCCCTTGTCATCGCGCAGCCTAGGGCAGTTCGTCCACAATGAGCACCAGTCGATCGGTGGCTGATCCGGCGATCGTCGCGGCGCGCGAACGGCTGACCGCGACGACGACGACCGCGGACGAGTCGCCCGACAGCGTCTGATCGCCCGGGTGGACGGCCAGCACCCGCAACCGGTCGGCGACCAGGCGGTGCTGCGCGAGCAGGCCGATCTGCAACCCGGGCCGGACCAGATCGACACCGGCTGCGGCGACGGGCACGGGCAGCGCGACCTCGCCGGCGTGCAGCCGGGACGCGTAGCCGACCGCGGGATGCGCCGGGCCGGGCGGCGCAGGTGTGAGCGCGCTGCCGGCGGCGAGCAGCAGGCAGACCAGCGCGGCCAGCCGTCGCGGCCACGGGCCGATGCGCGCAGACGCGCGTGCCGTGCGGCGTGCGAGCCGGTTCGGCGTCAGGCCCATGCAGGCGACGCTAGGCCGCCACGGCGACCTGGCGCGGGCGGATCAGGAGCGCTGTGGACAGCGCGGCCGGCCTGTGGATCAGGCGGAGGCGGCGGCCTTCGACGAGCTGCCGGACGTACCGCTCGAGGTGCTGGAGGACGACGATGTGCTCTTCGAGTCCGACGTCGTCGCCGTCTTGGTGTCCGACTTCTTCTCGGTCTTGGTGTCGGACTTGGTCTCGGTCTTGGTTTCGGACTTGGACTCGGACTTGGACTCGGACCAGGACTCGCCCGAGCCGCCCGCGCGGCTGTCGGTGCGGTAGAAGCCGGACCCCTTGAACACCACGCCGACCGAGCCGTACACCTTGCGCACCGTCCCGTTGCAGACCGGGCACTCGCTCGCCGACGGATCGGTGAACGACTGGACCAACTCGAACCGATTGCCGCAGTCGGGCTCGGTGCAGGCGTACTGGTACGTGGGCATGGCGGGGATCCTCTGTCGGTTGGCACTCGTCCTCTAGGACTGCCAACAATGGTCGCTGATCGGTGATTCCCGCGTCCAGTCAGGGTCGTCAGAGATCCTGCCAGCCGTAGGACGGCCGGACCGTCGCCGTCACCGGCAGGTCCCACGCCTGGCTCGGGACGTGCGCGAGCAGCTCGCCGTCATAGAGCAGCGCGGCGATCGGCACCCCCGCCGGAACGCGGGCGAGGGCCCGGTCGTACGAGCCGCCGCCGCGGCCGAGCCGGGTGCCGTCGGCCCCGACGGCGAGCGCGGGCACCAGCAGCGCGTCCACCCCGGCGATCGCGTCCCGCCCGAGCGGCACGTCGCCCGGCAGCTGGACCCAGTCCAGGTCGTGATCGGGCAGGGTCACCGGCACGAGCACGCGCAGCCCGCGTCGCACCAGTCCGTCGAGCAGTTCGGGCGACCCGGGTTCGGTGCGCAGCGGCAGGTAGGCCGCCACCGCCGTCCAGCCCGCGGCGCCCGCACGCTCGAGCACCGCCGCGCACACCGCCGCGCGTGCCGCCTCGATCGCTTCGGGCAACAGCGCGCGTCTCTCCTGCAGCAGCTCCTCGCGCAGGTCTTGTTTGTCGGCGCGTCCGAAAGAGAACACGCCTCGATTGTGGACCCGCCGGAATGGATAGCCTCTGACAATGACCAGTCGCTCCGTCCGCAAGGCCCTGATCCCCGCGGCCGGCCGCGGCACCCGCTTCCTGCCCTTCACCAAGACCCTGCCCAAGGAGCTCGCGCCGATCGTCACCACCCCGGCGCTCGAGTACGTCGTGGCGGAGGCGTCGCAGAACGGCATCACCGACGTGCTGGTGATCGCCAACGAGGACAAGCGCGCGGTCGCCGAGTACTTCCGTCCCAACAGCGAGCTCGAGGCGGCGCTGGAGAAGAAGGACGACCAGGTCTCGCTGGACCTCATCCGCCGCGCACAATCGCTCGCGACGATCCACGAGGTCGACCAGGACGACCCCAAGGGCCTCGGTCACGCGGTCGCGCAGGGCGAGCAGTTCGCCGCCGGCGAGGGCGTCGCGGTGCTGCTGCCCGACGACCTCATCGACGACCGCGACCCGCTGCTCGGCACGATGCTCGACGTCTACGCCGAGCACGGCGGCGTCGTCATCGGCCTGATCGACGTCCCGCGGGCGGAGATCAGCAAGTACGGCAGCGTGCGCCTGACCGAGGGCAGCGAGCAGGACGCCGAGGTCGTCGGGATCGTCGAGCTGGTCGAGAAGCCCCCGGCCGAGACCGCGCCCAGCACGCTGGCGATCATCGGCCGGTACGTGCTTCCGCCGGAGATCTTCGACGCGCTGCGCGAGACCGAGCCCGGCGCCAAGGGCGAGATCCAGCTGACCGACGCGATGCAGCGCCTCGCGCACTCGGACGTCCCCGTGCACGGCGTGGTGTTCCGCGGGCGCCGCTACGACACCGGCAACGGCCTGGACTACATGAAGTCGGTGGTGCAGCTCGCTGGGCGACACCCCGACATCGGTCAGGAGTTCACCGCGTGGCTGCGGGAATATGTGTCGGCATCCTCATGACCCCACTTCGGCACGAAGGAAATCCGCGTGGCTGATCGCGATCGCCTGCGCACGGTCGATGAACATCTCGAGACCGTGCTCTCCGGCATCGGCTCGATCGACCCGATCGAGCTGACTCTGCTGGACGCCCAGGGGCTGCTGCTCGCCGAGTCCGTCACCACTCAGGTGCCGTTACCCGGGTTCGACAACTCCTCGATGGACGGCTATGCCGTGCGCGCCGTGGACACCAAGCACGCGCATGCCGACGAGCCCGTCGTGCTGCCCGTCGTGGGTGACGTCGCGGCCGGGGCGAAGTCGCGCGGGGGCATGGGGCCCGGCCTGGCCATGCGGATCATGACCGGCGCGCCGATCCCGGCCGGTGCCGACGCGGTGATCCCGCTCGAGGACACCGACCGCGGCGTGGCCCGGGTGGCGGTGCGGCGCCCGGTACGGATGGGCGAGTGCATCCGCCGGGCCGGGGAGGACCTGCAGCAGGGGCAACCTGCGCTCGGCGCCGGCGCGGCGCTCGGCCCGCAGCAGATCGCGCTGCTCGCCGCCATCGGCCGCGACCGGGTGGTGGTGCGCCCGCGGCCGCGCGTGATCGTGATCAGTACCGGCAGCGAGCTGGTCGACGTGGGCCAGCGGCCGGGCTTCGGCGAGGTGTCGGACGCGAACTCCTACCTGATCACCGCGGCGGCGCGTGACGCCGGCGCGGACGCCTTCCGCTACGGCATCGTCGGTGACGACCACTCCGCCCTGCTGGACGTGCTGGAGAGCCAGCTGCTCCGCGGAGACCTGCTGATCACGACCGGCGGCGTGTCGATGGGCGCCTTCGACGTCGTCAAGCAGGCGCTGTCCGAGCTCGGCACCGTCGAGTTCCTGCGCGTGGCGATGCAGCCGGGCAAGCCCCAGGGCTTCGGGCACCTGGGCACGCAGCACGTCCCGATCTTCTGCCTGCCCGGGAACCCGGTGAGCGCGCTCGTCTCCTTCGAGGTGTTCGTCCGTCCGGCGATCCGCAAGCTGCTCGGCAAGCGCGGCGTGCAGCGCGCGACCGTGCAGGCCGCGGCCCTCGAGCGCATCGAGAGCCCGGCCGGGGTACGGCAGTACCGCCGCGGCGTCCTGCACCGCGAGGCGACCGGCGGCTACAGCGTGTCGCTGGTCGGCGGCCCGGGGTCGCACCTGATCGCGTCGATGGCCTCGGCCAACTGCCTGGTCGTGATCGATGAAGAGGTGACCGAGGTGGTTGCCGGGGCCCGGTGCACGGTGATCCCGCTCCTGCTGTCGAACAGATGAGCGTGCCGTGAGCGGCCACCCCGGCTGGCCGGCGCGGCTGTCCGCCGGTCCGGTGTCGCTGCGCCCGGCGACGCTGCGCGACGCACGTCGGTGGAGCGAGGTGCGGCTGCGCAACCGCGCCTGGCTCGAACCGTGGGAGCCGTCCTCGCCCTATCCGTGGGACGAACGCAACGCCGTCGCGGCGTGGCCGCAGCTGCACTCGGCGCTGAAGAAGGCTGCCCGGCGCGGCACGATGCTGCCCCTGATGATCATGTACGGCGGCCGGTTCGCCGGGCAGATCACCGCGTCGAACATCGTCCACGGCGTGCAGCGGTCCTGCACGATCGGCTACTGGGTCGACGGCGCGCTGGCCGGTCGCGGGATCACCCCGACCGCCCTTGCCCTGCTGATCGACCATTGCTTCGCCGAGGTGTACCTGCACCGCGTCGAGATCGACATCCGTCCCGAGAACCGCGCGAGCATCCGGGTGGTGGAGAAGCTCGGCCTGCGCCAGGAGGGGTATTTCGAGCGGTTTCTCGACATCGACGGTGGCTGGCGCGACCATCTCGGCTTCGCGATCACGACCGAGGAACTGCGCGGCACGACCATGCTCGGCAGGTTGGCGAGGCTGCCGGCGCCGCCCGCGTGGCGGGCCTGAACCGCGCCTATCAACCTCAACTAGACGGTCTGTCGCCGACACGCCGCGCGTCCTGCCCGGTTCAGGCCTGACGGCTGGCTAATTTGAGCAGGCAGCGTGTTAGCCGAGTGACTCACGATGCTTGTGCAACGGATGTGACTCGTGTGATTGATGTGACTGGAGGTGCGCTGTGCTGTCACCGATGATGACGGTGTTCGTGCTGGCCGTCCTCTGGCTGATCGTCATCGTCCCGATGATCTTCCGCCGCCACGACGAGCGCAGCCGCGAGAGGTCGGTCGACGGCTTCGGCAAGGCGATGCGGGCACTCGGCCGGCGCGCGCAGACCGCGGATTCGCGAGTCGATGTCTTCGTCCCGAGCGCGCGTCATGACGCACCGGATCGGCCGCCGGCCGAGCCGGTGGTGTCCACGCGGCGTCCGGTGCCCGTCGCCCAGGAGGCGTTGATGTACCCGGTGGATCACAACGAGATGTCCGAGGCCCGCGTGGCCATGATGGCTCGCCGGCGCCGCTCGCTGACCGTGCTCGGCCTCGGCGCGGTGGTGCTCGGCCCGACCGCGCTGCTGATGGGCGGACTGATGTGGCTGCTCGCCGCGCCGTTCGTGCTCGGCCTGGTCGGCTACCTGTGGTTCCTGCGCTCGCAGGCCCAGCGTGACCGTGAGCGCCGCTACAACCGCCAGGTTCGCGCCGCCTCGCGTCGGGTGCGCAGCACCGACATCACCGCCGACAACCGGGTCGCGAGCGTCCCCGACTTCGCGCAGCCCGCGGAATCCGTGGTGCGCATCGACGACGACGACATCGAGCTGCACAACATGGACACCATCGACCTGACCGGTCTGTACAACGAGAGCCTGGCCGAGGCCGCAGCGCAGCGTCGCGCGTCGTAAGCCGTCTTCTCGTTTTGCTAAGGTTCTTGACGGCCCGCTCGCCGGGCCATCCCGGTTCTCGGGGCTGTGGCGCAGTCCGGTAGCGCACCTCGTTCGCATCGAGGGGGTCAGGGGTTCGAATCCCCTCAGCTCCACCCAGAATCATTTGGCGTAGGGCCATTTGCATGATCATCGATTCCGGCCTCGAAGCCATCGGTGCGTCGGGCCGAAGCGGACCCGCGCGAGATCGCCGACGATGGGCGCACGCTGGCCGCCTTGTGTCGACCTGGTTGTTCGCGGATGACGGGCACGACCGGCGCAGCCTCGGGCGCAGGCCGGATCGGCGATTCGAACTTGCCGAGCGGCTGCTCCGAGCAGCGGGCCGACCGATTTCTCGAGGAGCATCTCGCATGCGCACTGGGTACCGCCGTCGATGAACTGCAGGGTCCGCGTGAGGTGCTGCACGGAGAGGCGAACAGCCACACAGCGTGAGCCGTTTGGTCGCCGCGGGGGCCGTCGGCATCTCGTCTCGACGCAGCTTCCGCTCGGCATTGCCCCCGCGGCGCACGAGGGTTAACGTTCGGTCTGGCGGCGAGGTCGGTTGACTCGCTGGAGGAGGGCACATGCACTTCCATCGAGTCCTTCGCGCGCTCGCCGCGGCCGTCCTGGCAGCAGCAACCACTTCCGTGGCCGCCGCATCGGTCGCCTCGGCCGTGCCCGCGCGGGCGGCAAACGCGCGACCGAACCACGTCGTCTCGTACGTGCCGCTTCGAGGTGCCAAGCGCGCCACGCCATTTGACACGACCTTCAAGAACCTCGACTACAACGGCGGTCCGGTGATGCCGTCGAGCACCAACTACCTCGTCTTTTGGAGCCCGAAGGGGCTGAACGCCTATGGACCCGGCGCTCCGCCGGAGTACGTCACCGGCCTGGAGCAGTACTTCACGGATCTCGCTCACGACAGCGGGGGCCGGGGAAACGTCGATTCTGTCGCGACGCAGTACAACGATCTGACCGGCGCGGTCGTCCACTACGCCAGCAGATTCGGCGGCGCGATACTGGATACCCACCCGTACCCCCGCAGCCAGTGCCCGACGAACCGCCCGGTGACGCATTGCCTCACCGACTGGCAGATCCAGCGCGAACTCGAGCGTGTCGTCAGTGCTCACCACCTGAGGCGGGATCTGACGCACGAGTACTTCTTGCTGACACCCCCGCGCGTTGAGAGTTGCTTCAGCGCCACGCCGCCGTCGTACGGCGGATGCTCTGCGGGGGAAAGCCCCTCGAAGCTTGCTGCGTACTGCGCCTACCACGGAAACACCACGATGACGCCCATGCTGTTGTACGCCAACGATCCGGACGTGGTGGGCAATCGCTTCTGCGACGAGAAGAACCATCCAAATGGTCCTTCTGACGCCGAACTGATCGGCGGCCTGAGCCACGAGCACAATGAGTCGGTTACTGATCCGATGCCCAACGATGCTTGGACCAATGGCGCGGGCGCCAACCACGGGTTGGAAAACGGCGACCAGTGTGACGGACGGATGGGTACGCCACTAGGAACCGCCCCGAACGGGGCGAAGTACAACCAAGTGATAAACGGACACTTCTACTGGTACCAGGAGGAGTGGAGCAACCAGGGTCACACCTGCCTGCAGCGGCTGCCGAAGGTCGAGCGGAAGCCGACCGCGAGGTTCGCTGTCACCGCGGCCCAGGGGCGCAAGCTGACGTTCAGAGCGACGGGGTCGTCGGCGCCAGGCGGCGTCGCTCGCTATGTCTGGCAGTTCAACGACGCGTTCGGCGCCGAGACGGTCGAGAGGACGAGTCCCTCGATCACCCACACGTTCCCGGCGGACGGCGCCTACTCGATCGGCTTGACCGTCATGGGAAGCGACGGGATCTCGACCGGCACGGGTGGCATTGTTTCCACCGGACGCCGCGGGTTCACCCCGGGATTCCGGGCCGCGCCGGCCGGACACCACAAGATGAAGTTCGTAGCCCTGACGCGGGTCAGCAACCAGGCCGTCATCACTTATCACTGGGAGTTCGGCGACGGCTCGATCGGATCAGTCGGGCAACCGACCCACACCTACGCCAAGGCGGGCAGCTACAAGGTCAAGCTCGTCATGTTCACCGGCGTCGGGTCGGCGTTCCCGGGTGCGGGTGCAGGGCCGATTGTCGAAAGGACGATCACCGTCCGCTGATCGCCCGAATCCGCGTCCGAAAGCCCGCGGAAGATCATGAACAGAAAATTCGTCGCGTCGACCTTCGACACCAGCCGCCGCTCTGGACCACGCGAGCATCTCCGCAGTCGCGCAGATCAATCCGTGCTCGAGTCGGCGGCCCGCAGCAGCGGCAGGACATCTGTCGCGATGAGCTCGAACTGATCGACCGGCGGTTGCAGGTTGAAGCCGGTGAATCCGAGCTCGACCAGATCCAGGAGTTGTTCGGCCACGTCGTGCGCGGTGCCGGTGATCTCGCCGTCGCTGGAACGTCCGTGGGCGTCGACGCGCACGGGCACGTTGTAGACGGCGCGAACCGCACCGGCCGGACGCTCGGCAGCTGCGCGGGCCTGGTCGATCCGGTCCAGCGCGTGCTGCAGTTGAGTCCGGTCGAAGAAGCCGTGCGACGGGATCCAGCCGTCCGCATAGCGACCGGTCGCGTCGAGTGCCCGGGGCCCGTAGGTGCCGAACCAGATCGGGATCGGTGCGTCGGGATGCGGGGTGATCGTCAGCCCCGACACCGAGTGCACGCGGCCACTGTAGGAGACATCCGATCGTGCCCATGCCGACCGCGCGATCACGGTCGTGTCGATGAGCCCGGCGACCTTCTGGCCGGGCGTGTGTGCGGCCGCTCCGACGGCGGCGATCTCGAAGTCGGATGCGCCTCCGCCGAGGCCGAGGATCAATCGGCCGCCGGACAGCCGATGTAGTGACTCGGCCTGCTTGGCCATCATCGCCGGGCGCCGGAACGGCGCGCCGAGCACACGGGTGGCGAGACCGATGCGTTCGGTCCTCGCGGCCGCCCAGGTGAGAAGGCCCAGCACCTCGTAGGAGGCTGTGTCACCGGCCGGATGGTCGCTGGCCGAGACGAAGTCATAGCCCAGCCGTTCCGCGTGCACCGCTTGCGCGGCCGGGTCGACGCCGGGCTCGACAGCGGTGGAGATTCCGACTCCGATGGTCAGTTCAGGCACGATGACACCTCTCGCTTGCGAACCATGACCACCAGGCTCAACCCGAACGCGACCAACCCGACGAACAGCTGCACCACCCGGACGGACAGCTCGCCCGGATGGCAGGTCGAGGTGATACCTGACATGTCAGCGACAATACCAGGCGGGTACCTGACGTGTCAGCAGTTCGGCGGGAAACTCATGGGAAGCGCTGTGGGACTGGCGGCGACACCGCCTCGGGGTTTCAGGTCAATGGTCGACCCGGCCGGCGCGTTCGGTGTCCCGGCCGGTGTAGGCGAGCAGGCGCTGCTGGGGATCGGCCGAGTCGGTGTCGATTCGTGAAGCGAAGAACTGACCCGGGCCCCAGAACGACGTCGGATACCTGTCGAGCACCGCGGTCGCTGCGAGACACAGTTGCGGATCGAGAGTGAGATCCTGCCCTGTCGATGCGGCGACGTCCCAGCCGTGAACCAACATGTCCGCCGCGTGCACCGCGACGCCGAACAACGCGGGCGGCTCGCCCGCCGGTAGGAGCACCGGCCGCTTGGGGTCGTCGATCGCCGCGATGGCCGCCGCCATCTCGGCGCTGGTGCGGTCGAACTCGGTCAGCGGGGCGCTGACCGGCTCTCGGTCGCGGCTGTCCCAGTCGGGCCGCTCGCCACGCAGTGCCTGGGCGAAGCGGATGTTGCCACCGACGAGGTGCGAGAGCACGTCGCGGATCCGCCAGCCGGCACACGTGCTCGTGCGGTCCAGATCGCCGACCGTCAGAGCGGCCAGCCGCGACCGCGTCGCGGCGGTTGCCAGCCGATCGAACGTCGCGGGATCGATTGTGTCGGGCATGCGACCTCGTTCTCGTCCTCGTTGATGCTGATTGATCGGAAAAATCCGACCCGGTCAGAGGGTGGCCGACTGTGGCGCCGGCACGCCAGACCCTGCGCACATTGTCGAAATGCGTGCCGTCGGTAATCAGAACCTGGGTCAACCCGGCTGTCCCGGGCGGGTTGCCTACCGGTAGTCCGGCCGGGTCGGTTTGGTCGGGCGTCCTCTGATCGTTTTGCGCGTAGCATCCTCGCCGTGCCGAACCGTGCGATCCGCCGACAGTGGCGGCCGGCGTGAGCACTCCGGACACGTCTCCCATCGGCCTGGCCGGGAGGATCACGCTGGCGACCCGTGGCGAGGACGGTCCCGGCGAGGTCGAGGTGCGCATCCGCGGCGGCACAGAGCGCTTCATCGCGCGATCAGCCGAGCCGCTCGCAGTGGGGCGGCCCGTGATCATCGTGCAGACGCTCGGGCCGCGGACCGTCATCGTGCTGCCGTGGGCGGATCCCGTCGACAACCTGCTGGAACTCTGAATCCGTAATCACTGAAGGGAATCTGTTTGATGTTCGGCTATCACGTACCGGCACCTGATGAGGCAATGCTGGTCTCGGGCGGCAAGTCCGCGGGCGACGCGCCGTTCAAGGTCGTCACCGGCCACGGCGCCTTCGTCCTGCCGTTCTTCCGCAAGTTCCAATTCCTGACGCTGTCGATGTTCGAGGCCGAGGTGAACGAACCGTGCGTGACCCGGCAGGGGATCGCGCTGACGGTCAAGGCGGTCATCGCGGCCAAGATCGGCAACGACGCCGAATCGATCGTCAACGCCGCGCAGCGGTTCCTGTCCGACCAGGACCAGATGTCCACCCTGACCGGACGCATCTTCGCCGGCCACCTGCGCTCCATCATCGGCTCGATGACCGTCGAGGAGATCATCACCGAGCGACAGAAGCTCGCGACCGAGGTGCTCGACGGGTCGAAGGAGGAGATGGCCAAGATCGGCCTGGTCGTCGACGCGCTGCAGATCCAGTCGATCGACGACGGCGGGCTCGGCTACATCAAGGCGATGGCAGCACCGCACAACGCGGCGATCCAGCGCGAGGCGCAGATCGCGCAGGCCGCGGCCGACCAGGCGTCGGCGGCGGCGCAACAGCAGTCGCTGCGCAAGCAGGCCGAATACGAACGCGACACCGCGATCACGCGAGCGGGGTACGCGGCCGAGACGTCCGCCGCGCAGCAGAAGGCATCGCAGGCCGGCCCGCTGGCCGAGGCGCAGGCCGCCCAGGAGGTCGTCGACGAGCAGACCCGGCTCGCCCAGCGGCAGGCGGAGCTGCGCCAGCAGCAGCTGGTGTACGAGGTGGTCCGTCCCGCCGAGGCCGAGGCCGAGCGGGTGCGCATCCTCGCCAAGGCCGACGCCGAGCGCACCGAGATCCTGGCTGCGGCCGCGGCGTCGAGCAACCGGGTCGCGCTCGACCAGCAGCTGATCGAGCAGCTGCCGCTGATCGTCGAGAAGGCGGCGGGCGGTCTGGCGAACGCGAACGTCACCCTGCTCAACGGCTCGGACGGGCTGTCCGAGGTCGTGTCCGGACTGGTCAGCCAGGGCATGGCGATCTTCGACTCGCTGCGCACCAACGTCGCGGGGCCCACGGACCGGAAGACCTCGCCTCGCGATCGTCGGGCGATCGGCGACGGCAACGACGAGGACGACGCGAATTGACCGCGAGCTCGCCGTAGGCGAAGCCCGACGAGATCACGCCGATCCGTCCCGACGACGGCTCATGTTTGCGCACCCCCCGCCGATCAGATCGACGTGGGGTGCGCCCCCGCGTGCCCGGTCATCTCGAAGGGCACCGAATGCGCAACACACTCGCCCGGCGGCTCGCCGTAGTCGCGGTCGCCACGGCGGCAACCGCAGTCACCACCCTCGCCAGCGCGCAGGCGAGTGTCCACCCTGCCAGTCGTGATGTCGCCGGCACACAGCTCGTCAGAACGACGCTGACCAGCCGCTGGGGTTCGGCGCAGGCGTGGCTGGAACACATCGACCTGACCGATCGCCGGTTGCACATCGAGCCCGTGCTGGCGCACAACATCGTCGACGGCCTGCACGAGACGGTCCCGGCGATGGCGCAGCGCACGCGCGCGGTCGTCGGCATCAACGGCGACTTCTGGAACTGGGCCTACGACGACGGGCCGCCGCTGCGTGGGTTGTGGATCAGCGGGCACATGTACAAGACACCGGGCTACCCCACGTCCGCTAACTTCTACACCACGACGGACGGCGCCGCGCACATCGGCAAGGTCAACGTCTTCACCACGATGAGCTGGCGGACCGCGTCGGGCGCGGCGCGCAACAGCTCGGTCTTCAGCATGAACAACTACGACGACATGCTGCGGGGGCGCCTGGTGGTCGTCACGAGCGACATGGCCACGTTCTCGCTGCCGCGCTGCACGGTCGCGTCGCTGGCCAGTACCACCCGCGGCTGGAAGGTCACCGGCGTGCAGACCCGGGTACGGGCGCTCGCCCGGCGAACCAGCACGCAGCGTGCGCTCGTGGCCTGCCGTACGCCGATGCCGCTCGCGGCCGGCGAACGCATCCAGTGGGCGCAGCGCTCGACCGTCACCGGCATCGACGCGCTCGTCTCCGGCGGCGGGCAGCTGATCAGGAACGGCCGGGCCTTCCGCGACCAGTACTCGCAGTTGCCGACCAACGATTTCAACCCGATGACCTTCGCCTGCGTCAGCCGCGACAGCCGCCATGTGACGCTGGGTGTGGTGGACGGGCGCCGGAGCACCTCGATCGGCACGACCCCCGCGCTGCTGACGACGTACCTGCTCAAGCTCGGCGGGTGCTGGAACGCGATGTCTTTCGACGGCGGCGCGTCGACGACGATGTACGCGCGTGGCACAGTGCAGAACAAGCCGTCGAACGGCTACCCCCGACCGGTGGCGGACGGGCTGTTCGTCTATCGCAGCTGATCGGTCCAGTGCCCGGTCACGAAGGTGTCCGGGCGCTGCGGAGTGCGGGTGTGGTCGATCACGAGATCGCCGGGCGCGCTGGTGATCACCTGGCCGAACACCGTGGCGTAGACGCGGTCACCGAGTTCGATGCGCACGAGCAGCCCCGATGGGTCGGAGCGTGGCTCGCTGCGCGAGAGCAGGTGCTTCCACTGCGCGGGATCGGTGAGCGACTGCTCGGGCGGATCGCTCACGAGCCCGCGCGGTTTGGCCAGATGTGTGCCCGGGCCGAGTTCGGTGCTCAAGAGCGTGGTGCCGTCGAACGTCCACCACCACAGCGCGTCGGGGCTTGCCAGCATGAGGTTGAACGAGGCCATCGGCGCGATGTCGACGTGGTCCACCCAGTGCCGGCCGTACTGCACCGCGAGCAGCGGCAGCACGCCACGGCTGGCCGCACCCGCCGCGGCAACGTGCCGCTCCGGCCGGTTGAGCACCACGGCGACCACGCCGGTAGCGACGTCGCAGGCGCACCACGTGCCGCCGGCCGCTCTGTCGCGCCCGCCGACGACGCTCGGCTGGTCGGGCCACCATGGGCCCGGGTCGTCGAAGGCGCGTCCGACGAACTCGTCGCGCACCGCGAGCATGCGCACAGCCGTGCCGGGCGACCACCGGCAGATGACTGTGCACACGTTCGCCAGCCTAGATCCCCTCTCGATCGTGCCGGGCCGGCGCGGGACGCGCGACAGTCGAGCCTGCTGATCCAAATAGAGAGCAGTGCTCTTGACAGTCGTCGGGTAGTCGGGCATTCTTGATTTGAGAGAGCGGTGCTCTCGCAACACTTCGCAGAAGGAGATAGCCATGACCCGCTACGTCGAACCCGGCTGGTTCACCCGCAACATCTTCAACCGCGGCGTGCGCCGGCTCACCCGCCTCGGCATCAGCGTCGCCGGTTCGCGCGAGCTGCGGGTGCGCGGCCGCAAGAGCGGCGAATGGCGCAGCACGCCGGTCAACCTGCTGACCGTCGACGGCGAGCGCTACCTGGTTGCACCGCGCGGCACGACCCAGTGGGTGCGCAACCTGCGCGTGGCGGGCGAGGGCGAGTTGAAGGTCGGGCGGCGCAGCGAGGCGTTCCGGGCTGCCGAGCTCGTCGACCCGGACAAGCCCGCCGTCCTGCAGGAGTACCTGCGCCGCTGGGCCTGGGAGGTCGGAGCGTTCTTCGAGGGCGTGGACAAGAACGCGAGCGCCGCCGATCTCGCCCGGATCGCGCCCGACTTCCCTGTGTTCCGGGTTCTCGCCGCCTGACCCCCTCCCGAGTTGTCCGTGTGTCGCCACGAAATGACGTGGCGACACACGGACAACTCGTGGTGGGGAGGGGCTACTCGACGAGGGTGCCGTCGGGCAGCTCGCCGCGCTGTTCCTGGCGGTCGGCACCTTCCTGGTCGCGGGCCGGCTGCTCGCCGGTGCCCTGGCGGCCCGCCTCCTCGCCGGCGTCGACCGCGTGCTCGTGGTCGTGCTTGAACCCGCCGATCCTCCCGGGCAGCGAGCTCTCGGACGGGGTGGGCAGGTACCCGCCGCCGAGCGGATGATTGACCACCCCGCGCTCGAGCGCGGCACGCTGCTCGGTCAGTTTGGCGAGCTGCGCCTGCAGGTCGGACACCGTGCGCGACGTGGTCTGCTCGGTCGCGCGCACCCCGGCGCCGGTCGCGGCCGAGCGGCTCAGTTGCGCCGCCTCGATCGCGCGCTGGACGTCGGCGCTCGCCTGCCGGTTGGCGACGATCGCGGGCTTCACGTCGCCCGGATGGAACCTCGAGCGCTCGGCCGCCTTGAACAGGTCCTCGGCGGTGTGCGCCGAGGTGCCTGCCGTGGTTGCGGCCGCCCGCGTCGAGCGGGTCGCCCAGCCGGCCTCGGAGCGGATGCTGCGCTTGACTGCGGCGATCGTGGTGTCGAGGCCCTTCGCGCCGTTGCGTGCGGCGTCCTCGAGTTCCTTGAGCTCCCTGGCGAGCTGGGTCAGCCTGCCGGACACCTTCTCGGCGGTGATGGACGCCTCGTACACCTCGTCGCCGATGAAGATCGGGATCGAGGCGCCGAAGTCGAACCACGACGTGGCAGCGGTGATGATCCACTTCTCGACGGCCTGGGCCACGAACTGCGAGATCAGATCCCGGACGATGCCCCGTGTCGTGCCCACGATCGCCCCGGCGACGCTCATCGCGTTCGCCGCGTTGTCGGCATGCTTGCCGGTCGTCGCCACCAGGTCGGCGAAGTTCTTCGCCGACGCGGCGTAGGCCGAACTCGCCGGGCCCTGGTACTGCGCGGTCAGCGCCTGCGCCGAGGTCGAGTAGTCCTGGCTCGAGCGCTGCAGCGCCTGGCTGATGTTCTTCCAGGTCTGCGCCTTCTCGGTCACCAGGTCGGCGTTGCCGGCCAGGTAGTCCAGCGGCTCGGACAGGAACGAGATGTGCTCGATGAGCCAGCCGATACCGGCCGAGAGCAGCCCCTGCAGCGGGTCCTCGACGAAGCTCAGGTAGTCCAGCCCGCCGGCCACCGCATCGATGGCGAAGCCGCCCCAGTTGCCGTCGGCGCCGTCGCGGATCGCGTTCGCGGCGTCGGAGAACAGCCCCGTGCCGGTGGCATTCTTGTCGATCGTGCCGGTGCCGACGACCCCGCTGGTCAGGCCGGTACGCGGCTCGTCGACGAGGATCGGGTTCTGTTCGCTCATCGTCCACCGGCCAGATTGGCGTGGATCTGGGCGAAGTGATCCGCGTGCTGCTGGTCGGACGTCTCGTAGTTCGCGGCGTTGTCGCGCAGCGCCTGGGCCACACTGTGACCGGCCCAGGCGGACTGGTTCACCAGCTCGGTCGCGGTGTTCGTCCACAACTGCAGGACGCCCGCCCACGTCTCGCCGATGATCCCGAAGGCACGCAGATCCATCAGGTCCGTGCCCTGCGCGACGGCAGCGCTGAGGTCCTGCATGAAGGTGTCGACTTCGTCAGCGTGTTTTTTGATCGCCTCCGGGGAGACGTCGATATCGGTCATGACTATTCACCTCATCAAAAGCCACGCGTGTACCCCGATTCGTCGGAATCGTCCGCGAGCTCGGCGCGGGGCGCCGACGGGCGGGGCGTGGGCGTGGTGGAATTTTCTTCATTGAGTCCGTCCCGTTCGGGACGGCCGTCGGCGCCGTCGAGCGGAGCCTCCGTCGGGATGCGCGACCGGACCTCGGCCATCGCGGCGCTGTCCGCGCCGAGCAGGGGCTCCAACGCGTCGGCGGCCGCGCGGGCGGCGCGCACGCGAGCCTGCTGGCTGGTCGTCACGATCGTGGACGCCAGCACGTCGAGGTTCAGCGACGACGCGGCCGGACCGAAGCGCAGGGTCTCCAGCCCGCCCTGCACGTTGACGCTCACCGTCACCGCACCGTCACCGCTCGTCTCGGTGCCGCGAACGCCGGCCATCCGGGTGCGGGCGGCCTGCGCCTGGGCTGCGACGTCGGCGAC
>DATBTJ010000005.1:0-51326 GCA_036559305.1 Jatrophihabitans sp. | reverse complement strand
TGAAGGTGCGCGAGTCGGCGGGAATCATCGCCGAGGGATGGTCGGCCGCCGACCTGCGACACGGCCCGATCGCCGCACTGCGCAGCGACCGGACCGCCGTCATCGGTTTCTTCGTCCGAGGGCCGGCCGGTGCCGACACGGAGGCTTTGCTGACGGAGCTGGGTGATCGCGGGCTGCGCGCGCTACGTGTGGGCGAAGCGGCGGACGTCGATCTGCAGCTGCCCCCGGTCGGGGAGGCGCTGGCCGTCGTGCCTGCGGTCGTGCGAGGTCAGCAGCTGGCACACGCCACCGCGCTGCGCCGGGGAATCGACCCCGATGCGCCCTTCGGGCTGAGCAAGGTCACCGCCACCTGAGGCAACGGTCGGAGCGGCGCCACGGTTGGACATCGCGTGGTCGGTTGGGGCGATTTGAGTGGATCGAGCCACGCCGAGGCGGACGCTCTTCGGCGCGCAGATGAACGAGCGACGGCGATCAAACGGCGCGTGCGCCGTAGCTCTTGTTCGCCCGTGATCAGTCGGACATCGTTCCCGCCGCGGGGGTCGACGTGATCTCCCGGCCGCCCGTCACGGTCTCGTGGCGGGGCGCACTTCGTGCACCTAAGGAGCACCTGCGTGAGCAAGATCCAGAAGCTGCTCGCCGTGACCGGCGTCGCCGCCGCCACTCTCGGCGTCGTCGGCACCTCGGCGTTGGCGGACCCGCCCAAGGGGGTCGTGCCGGCCCACACCGCGATCGTCGGAACGGGCTCCGACACCACCCAGCTGTTGGTGGACGCGTTCTCGCCCGCCTACGACAAGACCAAGCCGACGCTCAAGATGTACAGCTACGACGCGGTCGGCACCGCGACCATCCCCGAGAAGAAGAACTGCGGTCAGCGCACCCGTCCGAACGGGTCCAGCGCCGGCATCGCCGAGCTCGAGGCCGGCCTGCGACCGACCGGCGACACGAAGGACCGGTGCGTCGACTTCGCCCGTTCCTCGCGTGCGCGCACGGCGGGTACCGATCCCGGCAGCATCCTGTTCATCCCATACGCGATCGACGCGGTCACCTGGAGCGCCGACACCTACGCCGGCTCCACCAACGCGGTGACCAACCTCAGCACGCAGCAGCTCACCGCCATCTACAGCTGCGACGCGAGCATCCTGAACTCGAGCCTGTCCGGCCCCGTGACATGGAAGGAAGTCGGCGGCAAGAGCACCGATCCGATCATCCCCGTCATCCCGCAGTCGAGCTCCGGCACCCGCAAGTTCTTCCTCGCCCAGATCGGCGTGACCACGCTCGGATCCTGCGTGCAGGGCCAGGACGACTCGGTCGAGGAGAACGAGGGAACCAACGCGATCTTCAAGAACAAGACGACGGCGCCGAACGTCCTCTTCCCGTACTCGGTGGCCGTGTACCTCGCGCAGAGCCAGGGCGGCCACGGCACCGGCACGCAGGGCAAGCAGGCGCTGCGCAGCGTCAACCACGTCGCGCCGACGACAGGGGCCGCGCCGAACAAGTCGATCAACTCGACCTTCTCCTACCTGCGTGAGGTCTACAACGTCGTGCGCAACACGTCCACGAACGGCGGGCAGACCGTGCCGAAGTACCTGCGGCCGCTGTTCGGCAACGGCAGCCCCGGCACCGGATGGATCTGCAAGAGCAGCACGGCCAGGTCGCTGATCAAGAGCTACGGCTTCCTGCCGACTCCGCACTGCGGCTCGACCGAGTAGTAGCCGCGCCGCGCAACACCCGGTACGGCCGGTCTGTCCGCCTATGTCAGGTGGGCGGACCGGCCGCTGGGTGTGATAGCCGGATCCGACATCAAATGTTCACCGCGTCGTTCACTCATCGGCAACCAGCGCCACACCCCGCGTTAGCCGACCGTGTCAGGCTCGCGCCGAGTCGCACCAGTGGGCGACGACGACTTTCCCGAGGAATCAGATGAGCCTTGTGGCACGAGCCGGCGTGGTCCGGCTGGTGACGGCAGCATTGATCACTGCAGCGGCGGCGATCGGGCCGTTCTCGAGCACGGCGCCGGCCGTTGCGTCGGCACGCTCGGCCGGGACGACGGTGCGCGGGACGGTATCCGGTGATCACGCGTGGGACCCGAAGCGGCACCGTAGGTACGCCGCCGTACCGACGGTGACAGTCGACCAGACGAACAACCTCACCGACCAGGTCGTGCACGTGAGCTGGCAGAACTTCACGCCGAGCTCGAACGGTGCCGGGACGTTGTTCAGCGGCGGCAACACCTACTACGCGGTGACGGTGCTCGAGTGCCGCGGAACCGACCCGCGCCCACCGAAATTGTGGAAGTGGCCCGACTTCGGCCCCGACTGCTACAACTTCACCGCCGCCGACGCGAATGCCGCACACGGCGTCGGCAACCAGGCCTACACCCTCACCGGCCGCAACGGTGACGGCGAGGCGTACTTCCACGTCGAGACCAGTGTCGAGAACGACTTCCTGCGCTGCAGCGCCGAACAGCCCTGTTCCATCATGGTCGTGCCGAACTGGGGCGGCGTGCAGAACCCCGGCTCGCATCCCGGTAGCAGCGGCGTCGACTGCGCCGACCACAGCGGCGACATCGGCCTCGTGTTCGGCAACTACGCCCTCGACACCAGCCTCGGTGAAGCATGCAGCTGGCGGGACCGCGTCGTCGTGCCGCTGTCGTTCGCGCCGACGCCGCAGAACTGTCCGGTACACGCCTTCTCCTTCGCCGCCGAGGGAGCGCCGGTGCTCGCACGCACCTTCCAGCAGTGGCGCTCGGCCTGGTGCCTGGGTCATTCGGGGCTGAGTTTCGACTTCGACTCGGGAGTGAACGAGCAGCTCGCCCGACAGTCGTTCCTCACCGGCTCCGGCGCGCTCACCTCGTCGGTCGACGTGGCCGTCGTGAACCAGCCCGCGCAACCCGTCGCCGGTGCACGGAAGTTCACCTATGCACCGATCGCGAACTCCGGAATCGTCGTCGCTTACCACATCGACAACGAGCGCACCGGCAAGCTGATCACCCACCTCACGCTCGACGCGCGGCTGGTCGCCAAGCTGATCACGCAGTCGTACGCGCTGGCCTTCGACTGCACCCAGTCCGGCGGGGCGACCGCGAAGCAGGGACCACTGTGCGACCCCGCCGTTCGCGGCAACCCCGTCGACATCTTCGACGACCCGGAGTTCCGCAAGCTCAATCCGCAGTACCCGCGCTCGGACTTCCCGCCGGTCAGCGACCTGAACCACGGCCAGTTCCTGCCGCTCGTCGTCGCCGGAAACAGCGACCTGGTCAGCCAGTTGACGGCCTGGGTGAACTCCGACCCGACGGCGCACGCCTTCCTGACCGGTCGACCGGACCCGTGGGGCATGCACGTGAACCGCTACTACCGGGGGGCGCCGATGCCGCAAACGTCGTTCCAGGTGCTCGATCCCGGCTACACCGCGCCCGAATCCCACGGCGTACCCGGGCAGTCGACGATGCAGGTGAGCTGGAACCCGATCACCGGACTGGACAGCGTCGCGTCCTCGCTGGTCATCGACCGGGCCAGCGGCATCGACCCGACGCTGCCGCCGTGCGGCAGCAACACGGGGGTGCCGTGCGTGTACAGCCGCTTCGGCCCGCAGCTGCCCGGCCGGCGCGCCCTGTTCGCGATCGTCGGATCCGTGGACGCGGCTGCCGATCGCTTTCCGACCGCTCGCCTCGTCACCCGCCCCGGAACCGCGATCGCGGCGACGACCCGGTCGATGCGCAGCGCCGTGCACGAACTGCACACCAATCGCGACGGCGTCACGCAGTCGAGCATCCCGCGCAGGCTGTCCAGGTCCTCGTATCCGCTGACCACCGTCGACTACGCCATGGTGCCGACCTGCGGCATCTCGAAGGCAAAGGCTGCTGCGATCAGCGATTTCCTCGACCTCGTCGTGCACTCGCAGCGGCCCGGTCTCGATCCCGGCGAGCTCGCCCTCGGCAACGTGCCGCTGAGCTCCGCGCAACGAGCGCAGACCCGCGCCGCCGCCCACGCCGTGTCCTCGGTCGCCTGCACCGAGCCGAGGCCGGCGCGACGGTCGGGCAGCCAACCGGCGGCGGCACCGCAGCCGCCGGCGGACCCTCAGCCGGTCGTGGCAGCGCCCGCGCCTGCAGCCACGAACCCCGCGCCGGCCCCCGCACCGAGACCGACCGCCGACCGCAAGGCAAAGCCGAGTGCGACGCCGACGCCCGATGCCGCGGTACCGCCGAGCGCGTCCCCGTCACCGGCTGCCTACGGGTACAAGCCGATGGACACGGGCGTCGACACGGCGTGGGTGCTGCCCGCCGTCCTGGTGCTGATCCTCGCCCTCCTGGTCGGCGCCCCGGGGGCGCTCGCCCTGCGCGGCACCGGCACCGGACGACGCATCACCGGCCGGCTGCAGAAGCTGGTGCGCCGGTGACGAGCCCAGCGACCTCGCCGCTCGAGTCGTTCCTGGCGGCGCCGGTCGAGGTTGATGACGACGTCCCCCGGCCGATCACCAGCGCCCGGTCTCGTGCCGACAAGGCCTTCCGTGGAGCGCTGCGCTCGGCGGGCGGTGCGGTGCTCGTGATCACCGGGTTGATCGCGCTGTTCCTCGTGCTGCGCGCCACGAGCGCATTCCGCAAGGCGGGGTTCAGCTTCTTCACGACCAAGACCTGGATCCCGGCGGCCAACCGCTTCGGCATCTCCACGCTGCTGCCCAACGGCGTGATCATCGCGGCGATCGCCCTCGTCATCGCCGTGCCGGTTGCGCTGGCGACGGCGATCTTCGTGTCTGAGTACGCGCCGCACCGGCTACGCCGTCCGCTGATCGCGCTCGTCGACCTGATGGCCGCGGTGCCCAGCATCATCTACGGCCTGTGGGGGGTGTTCTTCCTGCAGCCTCGCATCATCGGCACGGCGCGCTGGCTGTCCGAACACGTCGCCTTCATCCCGCTCTTCAAGGTGCGCGGGTTCCACAGTCCGAGTTCGTTCACGTCGTCGACATTCATCGGCGGCGTCGTCGTCTCCCTCATGGTCATTCCGATCATCGCCTCCATCAGCCGAGAGGTGTTCTCGCGTGCACCTATCGGTGAGCGGGAAGCGGCCTACGCGCTGGGTGCCAGCCGCTGGGGGATGGTGCGTACGGTCGTGCTGCCCTACGGCCGCGGCGGCATGATCGGCGCGATCATGCTCGGCTTCGGCCGCGCCATGGGCGAGACGATCGCGCTCGCGTTGATCCTCTCTCCGACCTACGGCCTTGCATGGCATCTGTTCGAGAACTCGGGCAACTCGATCGCCGTGACGATCGCACTGCGCTACCAGGAGTCCACTCCCGACATGCTGTCCGCGCTCATGGCGGCCGGCCTGGTGCTGTTCGTGATCACGCTGATCGTCAACGCCTTGGCGTCCGTCGTGGTGAGCCGTTCGCGCTCCGGAATGCAGACCGACTGACGTGACCGACACCTTGGAGCGACAGACAGAGCGCATGGAGCGCATCGATGCCCCCGGGATCGCCGAGGCCGATGCTGCGCCGCCGCGCGCCGCCGGTGCACTCACCCGGATCGTCATCCGCTCGGTGAGCGCAGCGTCGTGCACCGCGCTGTTCGGGGCGGCGCTCGCGGCGATCGCGCTGACCTGGGTGCTGTACGAGCGGGTGCTGCCGCTGTCGGGCGCACTCGGCTTCTGGATGTGCACCTACCTGGCGTTCCTGCTGATGTACGCGGGTGTCTCGCGCACCCAGGTGCCGGGACGCGTGGTCGTCGACCGGGTGGTGACGGTGCTCGTCGCGAGCGCCGGCCTGCTCGTGCTGGCCATCGTGCTCGACCAGATCGGCTACGTCGTGTTCCGCGGCTGGGATGCGATCCGGCACGAGAACTTCGTCAGCCAGACGATGTCGCTCGCCGGCCCGCTCGACCCGCTCACCTCGGGCGGCATGCTGCATGCGTTGGTCGGATCACTCGAGCAGATGGCGATCGCAACCGTCGTCTCGGTGCCGCTCGGCGTGTTCGCCGCCCTGTTCCTGGTCGAAGTCGGCGGGCCGCTCGCACGTCCGGTCCGCACCATCGTCGAGGCGATGACGGCGCTGCCCGAGATCATCGCCGGGTTGTTCATCTACGCGTTCGTCGTGCTGTCGTTGGGCATCGACCAGAGCGGGTTCGCGGCCGCGCTCGCGTTGACCGTGATGATGATCCCGATCGTCACCCGCAGCGCCGAGGTCATCCTGCGGTTGGTACCCGGTGGGCTGCGCGAGGCGTCCTACGCTCTCGGCGCGAGCCAGGTGCGGACGGTGTTCACCGTCGTGCTGCCGACCGCTCGGTCGGGTCTGGCGACCGCGGTCATCCTCGCGATGGCGCGCGCCGTCGGGGAGACCTCGCCGGTGCTGCTCACCGCAGGCTTCACCAGCGGCATGAACGCCGATCCGTTCTCCGGCCCGCAGGTGAGCCTGCCGCTCTACATCTACAGCTACGTGCGTTTCCCGCAGCCCACCATGGTCGCGCGCGCCTTCGGTGCGGGCCTCGCGCTCATGGTCATGGTGCTGGTGCTGTTCGCCCTGGCCCGACTGGTCGGCGGCAAGACCCCCGGTGAGCTGTCCAAGCGCCAGATGCGCCGGATGCAGCGCGTGTCGGGCCCCGCGGTCGAATCTCGTGCCGTGACCACCGATCCACAGTTGAGCGAGGGATGATGATCGACCCGATCCGCAGCAAGTGGGCGCGGTTTGCCGCACTGGTCGCCACGGTGGTGATTGCCGGGTCAGCGACCACGCAGACAGCGACAGCCGCCTCCTACGTGCCGCTGCAGGGCGACGGCTCGTCGTGGGCGCAGCCCGCCATCGACCAGTGGAGCCGTGACGTGAACCCGCGCGGGATCACGGTCAATTTCAGTGGCGACGGTTCGGCGGCCGGTCGTCAGCACTACATCGTGAACCAGGCCGACTTCGCGGCGTCGGACATCGCTTTTCTCACCTCGCCCGACCCGTTCGGCGCCGGCACCGAGCAGTCGTCGTACGCGTACTCGTACGTGCCGATCGTCGCCGGCGGTACGTCGTTCCTCTACAACCTCGTCGTCGGCGGCAAGCGGATCACCAATCTGCGGCTGTCCGGCGAGACGCTGGCGAAGATCTTCACCGGCAAGATCACCGACTGGAGCGATCCGGCGATCGCCCACGACTACGGCCAGCCGCTGCCCAGCCAGAAGATCACCGTCATCACCCGCTCGGACGGTTCCGGGGCCAGCTACATGTTCAGCCGGTGGATGTGGAAGGAGTATCCGTCGCTGTGGAAGCCGTTCTGCCAGGCGCAGGGCGGCGGTGCGGGATGCGGCCCGTCCGAGTTCTACCCGGGGTTCTCCGGATCGGTCCAGCGCAACGGCTCCGATCAGGTCGCGAGCTACATCTCCTCGCCCAGCTTCGGCGAGGGCTCGATCGGCTACGACGAGTACGCCTACGCGCTGAACAACAACATTCCCGTGGTCAAGGTGCTGAACAAGGCGGGTTACTACTCGCTGCCGACACCCTCCAACGTCGCCATCGCACTGCAACGTGCGGTGATCGATCAGAACCCGAGCAGCCCGACGTTCCTCATGCAGAACCTGGACGGGGTCTACACCAACTCCGACCCGCGCACGTACCCGTTGTCGAGCTACAGCTACCTGATCATCCCGCGGGACCACCGGCTCATCAACGGCAACAACGCCGGGCCGCCGCCACGATTCGATCCGAGCAAGGGCACGACTCTCTCCACCTGGATGAACTACGTGCTCTGCGGCGCGCAGCAGAAGGCCGGTGCGCTCGGCTACTCACCCCTGCCGAAGAACCTGGTGGTGGGCGGCTTCGAGCAGGTCGCGCACGTGCCCGGCCACGTCGCGACGCCAGACCTGAAGCAGCTAAACGGCTGCAACAACCCCACCTACTCCAACGGTGTCAACCACCTGATCGTCGATGCCCCGCAACCGAACCCGTGCGACAAGCTGGGGACGCCGCTCACCTGCGGAGCGGCTGCCGCGCCGGCCGCGGCGACGAGCAGCCGGCCGACGAGCGGCTCCGCCACGAGCATCGCCCCGCAGCCCGGGACGACGCAGGCGACCACACAGCCCAATGGCGCGCCGACCGGGCACTCCGCGCCCGCAGTGGCCGGACCCGTCTCGCCCAGCGCGTCCACATCGACCGATCCCGAGACCGGTCAGCAGGTAACCGCGGGGCAGAGCACGTCCGACGGCACCCTGCCCGCCGCCGTCCCCGTTGCGCTGCAGAGCCCGTCCGGCTCGCGGAACTGGTTGCTGCCAGGCCTGACGGCGCTCGACATCCTCGCCGCGGTGGCGCTGCCGGGCGTCGTGCTCACCTGGCTGCGACGTCGGCGCCCGGGCGATGAGTAGCGCCACCGTCGCCGTCGGGCCGGCGCCGTCGCAGACCCGGCCCGCACGACCTGCGGGCAGCACGGTCGCGATGTCACTGCTGTTGCTCCTCGTGCTGCTTGCGGGCTTTCTCGGTTACCTCTACGGGCTCTCGCAGCTGTCCGAGCAGCGGGCACAGACCAATCTGCGCAAGAGCTTCGCGCACGCGCTCGGCCAGGCGGTCGCGCCGGTCGGCCCGGTCACGCCGGGGACCCCGGTGGCCGCGCTGACGATCCCGCGACTCGGCCTCGACCAGGCGATCGTGGTCGAGGGGACGTCCGCCCAGGATCTGACGCTCGGCCCTGGGCACCGCCGCGACACAGTGCTGCCGGGTCAGCTGGGCGTCAGCGTCATCTACGGCCGCCGGGCGACCTTCGGCGCGCCGTTCGCGCACCTGCTGCAGTTGCAGGTCGGCGACGTCATCACCGCGACGACCGGTCAGGGGCCGGCACGCTATCGCGTTTCGTCGTTCGGGGACGCCTCGCGCCCGGCGCCGGCCAACTCCGCCAACCGGCTGGTGCTCGCCACCGCCGACTCGTCCGGCTGGCCGCACGAGAGCGTCACGGTCAGCGCCGACCTGGTGACGCCGCCGAAGCCCGCGGGCGGACCGCGACCGGCCGTTGCGTCCGACGAGACCGGCATGGCGCGCGGTGTCGATGGGGCCATGTTGGCGACGTTGCTGTGGTCGCAGGCGCTGCTCGCCCTCGCCGTCGTCGTCCCGATCGCCGTGGTGCGCTGGTCGCCGCTCGCGACCTACCTCTGCGCCGCGCCGGTCGTGCTCGCCGTGACCTGGAACCTCTACGAGAACGCGGCATGCCTGCTGCCCAACCTTTACTGACGCCCACCGACTCATCGAGCAGGAAGCCGTTGCCATGACCGAATCGCCCGTCATCGATGCTCGCGAACAACTCGCCTCGCTCGAGGCGCGAACGGTGTCGGCGTGGTTCGGCACGCACAAGGTGCTCCAGCGGGTTTCGCTGGACATGCAGCCCGGGGGAGTCACCGCCCTCATCGGGCCGTCCGGGTGTGGCAAGTCGACGTTCCTGCGGATCCTGAACCGGATGCACGAGATGACCCGTGGCGCGGCCCTTGCCGGCGAGGTGCTGCTGGGCGGCGAGGACGTCTATCGCGCGACGCGACTGCCCGTCGACGTCCGGCGCCGGATCGGCATGGTGTTCCAGAAGCCGAACCCGTTCCCGACGATGTCGATCTACGACAACGTGGCGAGCGGACTGAAACTCGCCGGGATCAAGGGCGTCGACAAGGACGAGGTGGTCGAGACCAGCCTGACCCGGGCCGGCCTGTGGGCCGAGGTGCGCGACCGGCTGCGCCACCCCGGCGGTGCGCTGTCCGGCGGACAGCAGCAGCGGTTGTGCATAGCGCGGTCGCTGGCGGTCTCGCCGGACGTCCTGCTCATGGACGAGCCGTGCTCGGCGCTGGACCCCACCTCCACCAGGCGGGTCGAGGACACCATCGTGGAACTGCGTGGTCAGGTCACCATCGTGATCGTCACGCACAACATGCAACAGGCCGCGCGGATCTCCGACCGCTGCGCGTTCTTCCTCGCCACTTCGGAGACGCCGGGCCACATCGTGGAGGCCGGCGCCACCCGGCAGGTCTTCGAGGCGCCGACCGACCCCCGCACCGCCGACTACATTGAAGGGCGGTTCGGCTGACAGAGGCGGTACGGAGGTGGTGCGGCTGACGGGAATTCGCGGACGGACGAGCTCGTTCCATCTCCAAGCCACTATGAGGAGACGACGATGAGCACGCAGAACCTGACCGCTGCCGACTTCGGCCAGGTGGTCGAGCGCGAGGGCATCACCCTCGTCGACTGGTGGGCGTCGTGGTGCGGGCCGTGCCGGATGTTCGCGCCCACCTACGAGCAGGCGAGCGAGACGCACGACGACATCGTGTTCGGCAAGGTCGACACCGAGGCCGAGCGCGAGCTCGCCGGCGCTGCGCAGATCATGTCCATCCCGACGCTGATGGCCTTCCGGGACGGCATCCTGGTGTTCTCGCAGCCCGGCGCACTGCCAGGCGAGGCCTTGGAGCAGGTCATCCAGGCCGTCCGCGAACTCGACATGGACGACGTGCGCCGCCAGCTCGAAGCCCAGAACGCCGCCGAGTAGCGCGCGTCAGGGCAGCCCCACGTAACCGTTGCGGGCCTTCCACAGGAAGTACTTCTCGAACGCCAGCTTCATCGCGTGCGCCTGGGGGCCGGGGATCAGCAGCCCGTGCTTGCGCGGCGGCAGCATCTTGTCGGCCAGGATGATCACGCCGTTGTTGCCGGCATCCATGACGCAGACCGCCGGAATGTCGGCGAACGCCTTCTCGTTGTGCGGCGTTGTGCCGCGCACCTGCGCAGCGATGTTGCGTGCGGCCGTGTGCGCCTGCACCTCGGTCGGGTAGCCGGTCTTGGGATACCGACGGGGACGGCCGTCTGCCACGGCACCTCGACCTTGGCGGCGATGCCGACCACATACACGTCGTCGTACTTCTCGCTCTGGTAGGTGGCGCGCACCGGCAGATAACCCTTGTCGTCCGGCGCGAGCGCGGTCGTGCGGCGCGCGACGTCCTGGCCGACGAACGGCGGGACGATCATCGAGAACCGCGACGGTACAACGGTTCCGTCGGACAGGCCGACCCCGTCGCTCGCGATGTGGTCGATCGCGACCTCGGTCCGGACGGCGATGTTCTCCTTCTTCAGGAACATCCCGAGCAGTGCCTCGCCGTGGGGCAACCCGCCGATGCCGAAGTGACCGACGAACGGCTCGCTGGTCACGTAGGTCAGGCTGGTGCGACGTTTCAGGCCCGCCTTGCGCAGGCGGTAGGACGTGTTGAACAGGAACTCGTACGCGGCACCGAAGCATCCCGCGCCGGGCGCCGCGCCGACGACGACGTCGCCGGGTTCGTCGAGGAACGTCCGCCACGCCTCGCCGGCCCGGACAGCGTCGTCGAGCGTCGTGATCGTGACGCCGTTCTCGGCCAGGCCGGGAACAGCGTCGATCGCGTTGCGATACCCGGTCGCGACGACGAGATAGTCGTAGTTGTAGGACGTGCCGTCGTCGATCCGAACCCGCTTGTGATCGGGATCGATCTCGTCGGCGGCGGCGTGCACGAAGTCGATCGCGTGCTCGGTGAGCGTGGGCTCGACGGCGAAGGTGATGTCCCTCGGGGTGCGCTTGCCGAACGGCAACCAGATCAGGCTGGGATTGAAGACGAACCGGTCCGACGGCGAGATCACCGTGACGTCCACGTCGCCGTCCAGCTCGCGCTTCACCGCCAGCGCTGCCGTGAGACCACCGAAGTTCGACCCGAGTACGAGAACCTTCTTGCGCATCGTCGCTCCCTGTTTCCGTGGCGGTTTCGAGGCTATGGAGGCAGCACGGACAGCGTTCAGCGGCGAAGGTCCTCACCGCGGAGGACCTCGGTAGCGTCGGCTATTTCGTGCGTTGCCCGCCCCGGGCGTGAGCGGCGCCGAGGTCGAGCGCGATAGCGAGGATCAGCGTGGCCGTCCACGCGTTCACCGGGTTGAACAGCAGCGGCTCATGACCGCCGACGTTGTTCGCGATCAACCAGACGATGAACCAGACAAGGGTCATGTCGGCTCCAGCACGACCACGGCGGTCTCGCCGGGACGAAGCGCGGCGTAGTCGTCGAGGTTGGCGTCGACCCCGGCCCACTGCGCCCACAACCGCTCGCGTTCGACCCCCTGTGCCGCTCGCGCGTGCACCACAAGAGTTCCGTCGCGGGTCCGCACCACCGCGTCGGGGGCGGCCCGCAGGTTCAGCCACCAGGCCGGTTCGGCCGCCCCCCAGCCGTTCATCGCCAGGGTGACGAGGTCGGGACCGTCGTCGAGGTAGCCGAGCAGCACGCGGCGCGGCCGTCCGGTGCGACGCCCCGTGGTGGTCAGCAGCAGCGTCCCCCAATGGCCGGGTCGCGGACGCCACAGGCCGACCCGCGCACCGGTCACGCGCACCACGGCTCGATGCGCCTGCCAGAACGCCCGGATCACCCATCGGGGCGGTAGCACCGGCTGCACGGCCGACGGGGTGATCCTGACGACTGCGAGCGAGTCACGCGCCGCCCAGGCCTCGAGTTCCGCCTTCGACGGCGCCGCCCCGTGCGAGGTGCGCAGCCCGAGGAGGTGGCGCGCGCCGGGCCAGCCGATTTCGGCGATGACGGCCGACAGCCCCCGGGCGACCGCCGCCGGCGCCTCGTCGACCTCGGCGTGCGCCGCCCGGCGCCGGCCCGCATGGGTGATTTCCAGGTCGGCCCCGCCGCGCAGGTTGACCCGCCACCGATGCTGCGTCACGACGAAGAATTCCTCGCCCACCTTCACGAACGAGACCGGGAGGTCATAGCGGCGTCCGGTGCGCCGTCCGGTGACATGCAGGACGAGCGTTGTCCGGTCGAGCAGACGGTGCGCCGGTGAGCGGGCCAGGATACGTACCGGAGGATTCGCGAGGTTTATCAAGCGTTGCGGGGGAACCCGCCGCGACAAACCGCCGGGAACGTCGGTTCTCGTCATGTCGCGCAGCCTCGCCCTGTTCCGAGGTCCTGCGCAGAGGCGAAGGAAGCGACCCTGAGCGACCAACTGCCCTTACCGAGAGTTGATCAAGGACGGCAGGCGGGTCGGAGCACGCCCTAGGCTGCGTCCGGGCCTCACCGTCGTCTGCGCAGGCGTGCCTCCGACCGGACGCGCGCCAGGCTGTCGGGTCGCTGCGGTCGCCACGCGTACGACTCCGGCAGGTGCCAGTCGCGCCAGCGCGCGAGCAGCACCAGGGCGGCCCCGGTCAGGGTCGCCACGATGAGGCCGAGCGACACCAGATCGGCCGCATAGAGACCGACCATGACCGCGCTCGCGATCACTGCACACGTCGCGTAGAGCGTGTTGCCGCCGAAGATCGTCGGGATCCGGCCGATCACCACGTCCCGCACGATGCCGCCGCCCACGGCGGTGATCGTGCCGAGCAGGACGGCGGGCAGCCAGCCGAGCCCGACCGCGAGCGTCTTCTGCGCGCCGGCGCTCGCCCAGCAGCCCAGCGCCAGAGCATCGAGGACGGGGAACGCGCGGCCCAGGTGCGCCCCTCGATCCGCAGCAGGAACGCGACCGCGCCGCCGCCGAGAGCGGTCAACACGTAGCCGTAGTCGGTGAGCGCGATCGGGGTGCCGTGCTGCAGCAGGGTGTCGCGGATCAAGCCACCGCCGAGTCCCGACAGAAGAGCCAGGATCGCGAAGCCGATCGGGTCGAGACGCAGCGTGCGGGCGATGATGCCGCCGAGCACCGCGTTGGCGAACACGCCGAACAGGTCGACGGTTCGGAACAGCTCGCTCAGGGCAGCGGGGGATGCGGCCACCACATCATCATGCCCATGCCCGCCGGGGGAGCGGTCAGTCCTCGCGCCGCTGGACGTAGGTGGTCGGCGCGAGCGGTGGATCGGCGACCACGAAGTCGTGCGGGGCCGGTGCGCCCGTGCGCTCGTAGAGCTGACGGTTGGTCAGGGTGCGCTCGGACCGTCCTCGGCCGAGGAAGCTCACCGTCCAGTGCACGACGGTCGTCAGCCGGTTCTTGAAACCGACGAGATACAGCAGGTGGATGGCCAGCCACAGCAGCCAGGCGATGAAGCCGCCGAACCGGAAGGGGCCTACGTTGGCGACTGCCTTGAACCGCGAGATCGTCGCCATGCTGCCCTTGTCGAAGTAGTCGAACGGCTTCTGCGGGGCCTGATCGCGCAGCCGGCGCCGGATCGCCTTGGCCGCGTAGGCCGCCTGCTGCATCGCGACCTGCGCGACGCCCGGGTAGTCGTTCAGCGTCATCATGTCGCCGATGACGAAGACCTCGGGGTGACCCGGCAGCGTGCAGTCCGGTTGCACCTTGACCCGGCCACCGCGATCGAGTTCGGCGCCGGACTGGTCGGCCAGGGTGACGCCGAGCCCGGAGGCGCGCACGCCTGCGGCCCAGACGACGGTGCGCGTCGAGATCCGGGTGCGCTTGCCGGACGAGTCCTCGACGGTGAGGGCGTGGTCGTCGACGTCGACGACCTTCTCGCCCAGCCACACCTCGATCCCGAGCCGCTTCAGCTGATCGGCGGCGCCGGCGGCCAGCTTGGTGCCGAAGTTGCCCAGGACGGCATCGGCGGCGTCGACGAGCACGATGCGTGCGGTGCGCGAGCTGATCGCCCGGTAGTCGTGATTGAGCGTGCGATGGGCGAGTTCGGCGATCTGCCCGGCCATCTCGACGCCGGTGGCGCCGGCGCCGACCACGACGAAGGTGAGCCAGTCGCGGACGGCGTCCTCGTCGTCGGCGAGCTCGGCGAACTCGAACGCGGACAGGATCCGGCCGCGCAGCTCGAGCGCGTCGTCGATCGACTTGAGGCCCGGTGCGTGGGCCTCGAAGCGGTCCTGGCCGAAGTAGGACGTCTGCGCGCCGGCCGCGACGATGAGCGAGTCGTAGCGGGTCACGGTGCGTTCGGTGCCCACGTAGGAGGTCACCGTGTGCTGGGCGAGATCGATGTCCTCCACATCGCCGAGCACGACGCGGACGTTGCGCTGCCGGTGCAGGATCTCGCGGGTGGCCGGGGCGATCTCACCTTCGGACAGGATGCCGGTGGCCACTTGGTAGAGCAACGGCTGGAACAGGTGGTGGGTGGTGCGGCTGATCAGGGTGACGTCGACATTCGCGCGCCGCAGCTTCTTGGCGGCGATCAGGCCGCCGAATCCGGATCCGATGACGACGACGTGATGGCGTGTCGCGGTGCTGGCGTTCATGACGGGCTCCTTTGCATCTGATAGAACACCTACCCGGATGCGCGTATTCGCATCGCCGCGTGTGATCGCCGACGCGGCAGGTGCCCGCCCGAGTCACGTGGCACGAACCGCGCGAAACAAATAAGCCTCGCATCTTGCGCATTGGTGATCCGAAACATAGGTTTCCCGTATTCACAGGGTCGGCGCAACGGCCCGGATCACCCGAGCGCGGCCGGCGCGGTCGCGGAGGAGAAACCACATGCCCCACCCACGCTGGACCACGGGTCTGGCCGTCGCTGCGTCCGTTGTCGGACTTGCGGCCGCCGCGACCCCCAGCCAGGCGGCGTCGCCGCACACCCGCACCACCCACTTCGCCAAGATCGACCGCAGCCTGCTGCGCGGGTCGCGGTTCGTCCCCGAGGTGCTGAGCAACAAGAAGGTCACCGTCGTGCTGCAGATGAGCGGCGCGCCCGTGGCCGTTCGGTCGGTGCAGGCACGCCGCAGCGGCAACGCCCTGCACGCCGCGCAGCGCAGCAGCATCCGATCCGACCTCGCCGCGCGCCAGAACCGGCTGCACGGGCGGCTCTCGCAGCTCGGCGCCCACGTCGTCGGTCAGATGCAGGACGCCTACAACGGCATCCAGGTGATCGCCCCGCAGCGCGCCGTGCCGCAGCTGGCCCAGCTGCCCGACGTCGTCGCGATCCACGCAGTTCGCGCGGCCAAGCTCGAGAACGTCAACGGCATCCCGTTCATCGGCGCGACCCAGGCCTGGTCGAAGGCCGACGCCAACGGCACGCCGCTGACCGGTAAGGGCGTCAAGGTCGCCATCATCGACACCGGCATCGATTACACCCATGCCGACTTCGGTGGCATCGGCACGACCGACGCGTACAAGTACGCGCTCGCGCACGACACCGTGGACCCCGCCACCGACCCGCAGCTGGCCAAGCAGTTCGGCCCGGCCGCACCGAAGGCGATCGGCGGTTACGACTTCGTCGGCGACGACTACAACGCCAACATCCCGGCGAAGAGCACCCCGCAGCCGGACAAGAACCCGCTGGACTGCAACAGCCACGGCACGCACACGGCGGGTTCGCTCGCGGGCTTCGGCGTCACCAGTGACGGCAAGACCTACAGCGGGCCGTACACCAAGAACACCGTGATCGCGCACGACCCGCAGGGGAAGTGGTTGGTCGGTCCCGGCGCGGCGCCGCAGGCCGATCTGCTGGTCTACCGCGTGTTCGGCTGCACGGGTTCGACCAACGTCGACGACCTGGCCATCAACCAGGCGGTCAAGGACGGCGCGAGCGTCATCTCGATGTCGCTGGGTTCGCCCTACGGCACCCCGAGCGACCCGTCCGCGGTCGCCGCGCAGAACGCGGTGAACGACGGCGTGACGGTCGTGGCTGCGGATGGCAACAACGGCAACAACGCCTACCTGACCAGCTCGCCGGCCTCGGCCAACGGGGCGATCTCGGTCGCCGCGATGGACGCGACGGTGCCGACCTACCCGGGCGCGACGCTGCACCTGTCGACGGGCAAGACCGTCGACACGATCAACGCCAACGGCGCTCCGCTGCCCAGCGGGACGTTCCCGGTCGACGTGCTGAAGAACTCCGACGGCTCGGTCTCGCTCGGCTGCAACAAGAGCGACTACGCGGGCACGGCCGGCAAGGTCGTGGTGACCGCTCGCGGCACCTGCGCCCGAGTGGCCCGTGCGGTGTTCGGCGACGAGGCCGGTGCGGCCGCTGTCGTCATGATCAACAGCAGTGACGCGCTGCCGCCGTACGAGGGTCACATCACCAGCGACCCCGACACCGGCGAGCAGCACGACGTCAAGATCCCGTTCCTCGGCGCCAAGCAGAGCGACGGTCCGACGCTCGTTGCCGCCGACGGCGGAACGACGACGCTGACCGCGACGACCGTCGACAACACCACGTACAAGCAGGCGACGGACTTCTCCTCCGGCGGCCCGCGCTTCGGTGACTCGGCGCCCAAGCCGGACGTGATCGCGCCGGGTCTCAGCGTGACCTCGGCGGGCATGGGCACCGGCAACGGCACCCTGGTCGACTCGGGCACGTCGATGGCGACGCCGATGGTCGCGGGTGTCGCGGCCCTGGTGAAGCAGGCCCACCCGGACTGGCAGGCGACGCAGATCAAGGCCGCGATCGTCAACACCGCCGACCCGTCGCTGAACAACGGCTACGACCCGCGCCTGGCCGGCGCGGGCGTCGTCCAGGCCCAGCGTGCGGTGGCGGTCAAGGCGCTCGCCACCACGAACGACCAGCTCGACGGGGTGGCCTTCGGGTACGTGCCCGGAAGCTCGTCCTACACCGACCAGAAAGCGATCAACCTGACCAACACCACCGGCGCCGCGAAGAGCTACACGCTCAGCGTCGACCCGGTGGGGTCGCAGGGCGGTGCCTCGGTCTCGGTCACGCCCTCGAGCGTGACGGTGCCGGCGCACGCCACGCGGCTGGTCCAGGTCCAGCTGTCGATGCCGGCATCGGCGTTCGCCGCGCTGCCGAGTGACGACACGAACGCGATCGGCCCCGGCCGGGTGCTCGCGGTGCGCGGCGCGATCGTCGCCACCCCGGACTCCGGGCTGGCGCTGCGCACGCCGTACCTCGTCGCGCCGCGCGGGTTGTCCGACGTGAACGCCGGGTCGGCCGACCCGACGGGCACGCGCAACGGATTCGGCTCGGCCATCCCGGTGAGCAACGACGGTGTGCACGCCGGTTCGGCGGATCTGTACGCCTGGCAGCTGAGCGATCCCAGCGACGCCAACGACGGCGCCGATGTCCGCGATGCAGGCCTGCAGGTGCTACCGGGTCAGGCGCTCGGCGGCACCTCGTCCGACCGTGGGCTGGTGTTCCTGGTGAACACCTGGTCGGCAGTCAGCAACCAGGCGATCAACGAGTACGACGTGTCGATCGACACCAACGGTGACGGCAAGCCCGACTACGTCGTCGCGGCCGCCGACCTCGGTCAGGTGACGACGGGTGTGGCCAACGGCGAGACCGCCGCGTTCGTGATCAACGCGACGTCGGGCAAGACGGTCGATGCGTTCCTTGCGGATGCGCCGATGAACGGCTCGACCATCGAGTTGCCGTTGCTCGCGAGCGACCTCGGCCTGAAGGCGAAGGGCAGCAAGCCGTTCGCCTATACGGTCACCGGGTTCGACGGGCGCACCGGCACTCCGGACGAGACGGGTTCGGCGAAGTTCGACCCGTACAACCCGCCGGTGACCACCGGTGAGTTCGCCGACCTCGCTCCGGGTGCGAGCACTTCGTTCCCGGTGAACGGGTCGCGCAGCCTCGCCCGCAAGGACGGCGTGCTCGGCTGGCTGGTGGCGACCACTGACGACGCCGGTGGTGCGGCCCAGGCCGACCAGGTTGCGATGCCGCCAAAGGCGACGAGCTAGCCGCGGATACACCCCGTCACATGCCGGCGGCCGTCACCCGAGACTTCGGATGGCGGCCGCCGTGCTGTGTGCTCGATTCGGTAGGAGGACGCTCAGCCGGCGCTGATCAGGGCTGCGCCGAGCAGGGCCATCAGCACGACGAACAGCATCGTGCCGGCGAGGATCAGCATCTCCGTGCGGTTGCCGGTGATGCCGTCCTTCAGCCTGGTGCCGGCGGCGGCGACGGCGGTTCCGGCGTCCCGGGCGAAGTCGGCGGGGTCCTTGCGCAGCATGGTGTCGGGCATACGTCCTACCCTGCCCGCCGAGCCGCGCAGGTATCGCACCGACGTCGAGAAGTGCAATCATTCACACCCGCGCCGAGTTAGCCTTGCGCCGTGTACCTCCCGCATTTCAACGCCGTCGCCGACGAGGCGGAGCTACGTCGCATCGTCGCCGCGGTCGCCACCGCGCAGCTGATCACCGTCGGGCCGGACGGGTACCCGCGAGCGACCCTGCTGCCGGTGCTCTGGCACGGCGAGCGGGTGATCGCGCACATGGCCCGCGCCAACGAGCACTGGCGCGTCATCGAGCCCGGCTCGCCGGCCCTGCTGGTCTGCACCGGACCCGACGCCTACGTGTCACCGTCGTGGTACGCCAGCAAGGCCGAACACGGCAAGGTCGTGCCGACGTGGAACTACTCGATGGTGCAGCTGACCGGACGGGCGAGCGTGCATGACGATCCGGCGTGGGTGCGCGAGGCGGTCACCACGCTGACCGAGACGCACGAGAGCGGGCGGGCCCACCCGTGGGCCGTGTCGGACGCACCGGACGCCTATGTCGCCGGGCAGATGCGCGCGATCGTCGGCATCGAGTTCTGCGTGGAGCGGGTCGAGGGCAAGGCCAAGCTCAGCCAGAACCGCTCGGACGCCGACCGCACCGGCGTGATCGAGGGTCTGCGCGCCGACGGCACCGCGTTCGAGCGGGCCGTCGCCGACGACATGGAGCGGGAGTTGCGGGGTCAGCCGGCAGCGTCGATCTCGGCGAGCGAGCGGCCCGTCAGCACCGACAGCGGTTCGAGCTCGACGGGGGAGTAGCCGGGATCCGCGGCGTCGTCAGCCTTCTTGGTCAGCAGCCACGACTCGCGCGCGCCGTAGTCGCGGGTGCGCACCAGGCCGAACCCGCCGTGGAGCTTGATCCCGTCGAGGGCGAACGAGAGCCGCCCGCGGGACAGGCCGGTCGTGGCGTCGACCCGCCGGGGCCCGACGTGGCTGGTGTTGCGGAACGTGCCGCGGTCCCACAGCTGCACCACGCCGCCGGTGCGCCGGTCGCCGAGGCGTCCCTCGTACTCGGCCTGCTCGCGGGTGTGGTCGTCGGTGCGCAGCGCGAGCCGGCGGGCCTGCGGGTCGAGCGACGGACCCTTCGGCACCGCCCAGGACACCCAGACCCCGCCGATCTCCAGCCGGACGTCGTAGTGGTCGGCCGTGGCCAGATGGTGCTGCACCACGTACCCGGGGTCGGCCACGCCGAAAAACCTACCCAGGACGTCGGACCGGGGCGCTACGTTCGCCCGTATGACGGACCCGAAGGACGATCTGCACACCTACCTGAAGGCAGCGCGCAACGCGCTGCTGTGGAAGGTCGAGGGGTTGTCCGAGTACGACGCGCGGCGGCCGATGACCCCGACCGGCACCAACCTGCTCGGCCTGGTCAAGCACGTCGCGGCCGTCGCCGACGGGTACTTCGGGGACAGCTTCGACCGCCCGTCCGGCATCGACATCCCGTGGTTCGCCGACGACGCCGAGCCCAACGCCGACATGTGGGTGAGCGCCGACGAGTCGCGCGCCGACATCCTCGAGCTGTGGAACCGCGCCTGGGCCCACGCCGACGAGACGATCGCAGACCTCGACCTCGACGCGGTCGGGCACGTGCCCTGGTGGCCGCCGGAGCGCGCGGGCGTCACGCTGCACCGCGTGCTGTGCCACATGATCTACGAGGTCGGCCGGCACGCCGGGCAGGCCGACATCGTGCGCGAGACGATCGACGGCGCGGTCGGGTTGCGCGAAGGCAACGACAGCCTGGCCCCGGTCGACGCGACGTTCTGGGCCGACTACCGCGAGCGCGTCGAGCAAGCGGCGCGCTCGACCCGGTGACGGTGCACGCTCGATGAGCGATCTGACGCAGGAGGTGCGTCGCACCGCGCGTACCGATCGGGGCCGGGCCGCGGCTGTGCTGGCCGACGCGTTCGCCGACGACCCGGTGCTGAGCTTTCTGCTGCCGCCGACGATCCGGGCACGCCGTCGGCGGCTGCAGGCGTTATTCGCGCTCGAGGAGCCCCGCAGCCGGCGCTGCGGTGGCGCCTGGACCGCTACGGACGGTTCGGCGGCGGCGCTGTGGTACCCGCCCGGCCGGTGGCGCGAACCGCTGTGGTCGACCGCGTTCCACGGCCCGGCCTCGACAGCAGTGTTCGGCCGGCGGACCGCGCTCGCCACCCGCGTGCTCGCGACGATGGTCGACCACCACCCGCGCGAGCCGCACTGGTACCTGCTCTATCTCGGGACGGCCGCCGCCGCGCAGGGCACCGGTCGGGGCAGCACCCTGCTGCGGGCCGTGCTCGACCAGTGCGACACGCAGGGTCTGCCCGCCTACCTCGAGGCGACCAACGAGCGCAACCGGGCGCTGTATCGCCGGCACGGCTTCCGCGACCGCGATCGGCTGCCGCTGCCGGCCGGGGGCCCGCCGCTGTATCCGATGTGGCGCGATGCCCGCTGACCTGGTCGCCCGGTTGCGCGCGGCCGGGTGCGTGTTCGCCGAGGACGAGGCGCGGGTGCTGCTCGAGAGCGCTCGCGACGACACCCATCTCGAAGCGCTGGCCGCGCGCCGGATCGCCGGCGAGCCGCTCGAGGTCGTCGTCGGCTGGGCGCAGTTCTGCGGGCTGCGAATCGCCGTCGCGCCGGGCGTGTTCGTGCCGCGCCGCCGCTCGGAACTGCTCGCCGAGACGGCAGCCGCCCTGGTGTCCGGCACGGGCGTCGTCGTGGACCTGTGCTGCGGGACGGGCGCGCTGGGCGCGGCGGTGGCGGCCGCCGCCCGGATCGCCGAGCTGCACGCCGTGGACGTCGACCCGGCGGCGGTCGCGTGCGCGCGGCGCAACCTGCCCGGCGCCGCGGTGTACCAGGGCCGGCTGTACGACCCGCTGCCCGTCCGGCTGCGCGGGCGCGTCGACGTGATCGTGGCGAACGCGCCTTACGTGCCGAGCGAGGCCGTCGCACTCATGCCGCGGGAGGCGCGCGAGTTCGAACATCTGGTGGCCCTCGACGGCGGCACGGACGGCCTCGACGTGCAGCGTGCGGTGATCGCCGGGGCGTCGCAGTGGCTCGCGCCCGGCGGCAGCCTGCTCGTCGAGACCGGCGCGCCGCAGGCCCCGACCACCCTCGCGCTGATGCGCGCGGCCGGGCTGGCCGCGCGGTTGATCACCGACGACGACCGGGGCTCGACCGTCGCGATCGGCGTTACTTCACGACCGTGAACTGGGCCATCAGCCCGTCGTCCTCGTGGTCGAGCATGTGGCAGTGCACCATGAACCTGCCGAGGTAGTCGGAGAACGTGCCCTCGACCACGACCGTGTCGCCGGGGTTCAACTGCCAGGTGTCCTGCAGGCCGCGCTCCCACGCGGGCACCGGCACCGCGCTCCCGTTGTGGCTGCGCGAGATGGTGCGCCACTGCTCCTCGTGGATGTGGAAGTAGTGCGTCATCATGCTGCGGTTGGTGATCGACCAGCGCTGAGTGCTGTCGCGCTTGACCGTGAACTGGCTGACCGTCGGGTCGTACGCCTTGCCGTTGATCCGCCAGTACGTCGCGTTGCCGATCTTGGCCGGATCGTTGATGTCCCACGTCTTCGCGATGCCCGGAGTGGTCAGCGGCGGCTGCGCCGGCAGCGTCAACAGGTTCGCCGGCACGCGGGAGGAGTCGCTGACCCGCCTGGTCACGCGGAACTGCATGAGCTTGACCGACGCCGAGCCGGCACTGCTCTTCAGGTACACCCGCTTGCCGAGCTCGCCGCCGAAGTTCACCACCACGTCCGCACGTTCGGACGGGCCGAGCAGGATGTGCTTGCGCACGACCGGCTTCGGGAACAGCGAGTCGCCCGAGCCGAGCTGGGTGAACGAGCGCCCGTCGGACAGCTCGAAGTCGTAGGCCTGGAAATTCGACGAGTTCAGGATCCGCAGCCGGTAACGGTGGGTGGCGACGTCGAAGTGCGGTGAGTACTCGCCGTTCACCAGGACCGTGGTGCCGACCGTCGCGTCGTTGGGCGGCGCGTGCGTTCCCGTCACCGACTGCATCGGATCCTTCGGGAACGGGTCGAGGAGCTGGTTGTCCTTGGTGAACGACCGGTCGGTGACCGCGAGGGGGACGTCGTAGCGGCCACCGGGCAGGTCGTACTTGCGCTCGCTCGGATTGTCGACGACGAACATGCCCTGCAGGCCCATCCAGTTGTTCCGGCCGGTCCGCATCATCCGGTGGTCGTGGTAGTAGAAGAACGCGCCGGGGATGGCCTTGTTGTTGTCTTTCAGCGGGTAGCCGTAGCTGCGCGAGTGCCCCGGCGCGAGCAGGTTCGAGTCCGGCTGGCCGTCGCTCGCCGATGCGTGGTGGTCACCGTGCAGGTGGACGGAGAGCTTGCCGGCCACGGTCAGCTTGTCCTGGAACGTCACCTTCGTGAACGCGCCGGACGGGCGCCGGATCGTCGGGCCCGGGAAGCTGCCCCCGTATGTCCACATCATCGTCCTCGGCCCGTGGGCGAACACCTGCACCGCGGCGCGCTCGACGGGGATGACGGGATGCGAGCCGGTGATGACCTTCGGGATGCGCAGCGGCAGGGCGAAGGTTTGTCCCGACCCGGTGGTGCCGCCGCCACTGCCCTTCACCGTCAACGTGCCGACCATGCGCTGCGGATGCAGCAGGCAGCGGAAGCGGTACTTGCCGGGCGCGAGCTCGGCGGTCGCCCGGATCCGCGCGGTCGCCCGTGCGGGAATGCTCACGTTGAACAGCGGGTCGCCGTGGGAGTTCGTGCGGAACGAGGTCACCGTGTGCCGCATGGTGTCGCCGTTGACCACCCGGACGACCTGCCCCTTCTTGATGGTGAGCTTGCGGGTCGTGAAGCCGAACAGCTGGGCATTGTGCCCGATCTTGATCGTCGGCGGCGTGGTCGCGGCGACGGCTCGCGGTCCCGCGCCGCCGAGGCGGACCGCCGTGTAACCGATCGCGGCGAGCGCGAGTACGGCGGCGAGCAGCAACCGGGTGAGCCGAGAGAACATCGGCCCATGTAACACGCCGATTCCGGCAGTCCGGCTGCAGGCAACCGAAAGATTCCCTCGAAAACGTGCCGATGTCGTTGCGAAACCCGTCGGCCGGGGTTTGCCGGGGTCCGCATCGGGGGATCCTCTGCGCACCTTCGACAAGCGGGAGTCAACGATGAGCGTGGCGTCGGCCACCACCAGAGCACATCAGGCCAGCAACGGCCGGGGTATGAATGCCCTGGCGCGGCTGGGCCTGGCTGCCCGCGGCACCATCTACGTCCTGATCGGCGTGCTCGCCCTGCTGCTCGCCTTCGGCCTGAAGAAGGGCGAGAGCGACCAGCGCGGCGCCCTGCAACAGCTGAGCAAGCAAACGGGTGGCTTCGTGCTGCTGCTGATCGTCGCCGTCGGGCTCGCCGGCTACGCGCTCTGGCGCCTGTCCGAAGCGGCCTTCGGCGTGGCGGGCGAGGGCAAGAAGACCGGCCCCCGGCTGCAGTCGCTCGTTCGTGGACTGGTGTACGTGTTCCTCGCCATCAGCGCGTTCGTCATCCTCATCCATGGCCACGACAAGAGCCAGGCCAAGCAGCAGCAGTCGTACACGGCCCGGGCGATGCACCACACCGCCGGGCGCTGGCTGGTCGGTCTGATCGGCCTGATCGTCGTGGTGGTCGGCGCCGTGCTCGTCTACGAGGGCGTCACGCGCAAGTTCGAGAAGTACTTCAAGCTCGGCGAGATGAGCCCCGCCGCACGCAAGACCACCGAGTTCCTCGGCACGGTGGGTACCGCGGCGCGCGGCATCGTCTTCGCCATCACCGGCGTGCTGGTGGTGGTCGCCGCCGTGCAGTTCCAGCCGAAGAAGGCCCGCGGCATCGACAGTGCGTTGCTCGCCCTGCGCGACACCGCGTTCGGCCCGGGGCTGCTCGTGGTGGTGGCGCTCGGGCTGGTCATGTTCGGCCTGTTCGGCTTCTGTGAGGCGCGCTGGCGCCGTACCTGAGACGACTGTCCGGTTTGCCCGCGACGCGGATGACAGCGGCGGGCGGTCCTGCCAGACTGCGGCGATGCCCGGCTTCGAGGACGTCGACATCGACCGTCCGGGCTTCCAGGTGCCGGATGACCCGGACGCGTCGCGCGTCGCACAACTGGCCCAGGTCAGCGCCGAACTGAGCTCGGCCTCGACGATGGCCGCGGTGATCAACGCGGCCGTGCATCACGCCCGGCGCGCGGTCGGCGCGTCGGTCAGCACGCTGATGCTCACCGAGGGCGATCACTTGCGCCTCGTCGCAGGCCGCGGCATGCGCGTGGGCGCGCAGCAGCAGTGGGAGACCTTCCCGCTCGATGCGTCCCTACCGGCCGGCGAGGCCGCGCTGACGGCGACGCCGGTGGTCGTGACCGGCGTCGAGGTGGCCGAGCGGCGCTACCCGGCGCTGCACGAGCAGATGGCGCTGGGCCGCACGCTGGTCTGCCTACCGATGGACGGCGCCCGCCCGTCGGTCGGCGTCGTCGGCCTTACGTTCGAGGCCGGCTGGCGACCGGGTGAGGCCGAGATGGCGCTGTTGAGTGTCTTCGCCGAGGCGTGCGGGCAGGCCGTACGGCGGGTGCACGCCTCCGGCGAGGCGGCCCGACACGACTGGGAGCTCGCCTTCCTCGCCCAGGTGTCCCTGGAGATGGGTAGCGACCTGGACTACCAGACGACGCTCGCCAACGTCGCCACGCTCTGCGTACCGACGCTGGCCGACTGGTGCGCGGTAGACATCGCCGTCACAGACGGCCGGCCCCGCACCGTCGCCGTGGCGCACGTCGACCCGGACCAGGTGCGGTGGGCCCGCGAGCTGCAGGAGCGGTACCCGCCCGACTACGACGCGCCGTCCGGTGTCGGCAACGTGCTGCGGACCGGCCGCAGCGAGTTCTACCAGCAGATCACCGACGAGATGCTGGTCGCGGGTGCGCGCGACGAGGAGCATCTGCGCATCTCGCGCGAGCTGGCGATGCACAGCGCGCTGGTCGTCCCGATCGCGGGTCGCGAGCAGACACTCGGCGTGATGACGCTGATCCGCACCCACGACAGCCCGGTGTACGGCCGCAGTGACGTCGTGCTCGCCGAAGAGGTGGGCCGACGCGCCGGGATCGCCATCGAGAATGCCCGCCTCTACCGCCAGACCCAGGACGTCGCGCTGCAGCTGCAGCGGGCGGTGCTGCCCGATGCCGTCGAGGACATCGACGGTTGGCAGATCGCGTCGCACTACGAACCCGGCGGCCGAAGCGGCGTCGGCGGCGACTTCTACGACGCGGTGCCGTTGCCGGACGGCCGGCTCGCCCTGGCGATCGGCGACGTCATGGGGCACGGGGTGCCCGCGGCCGCGGCGATGGCGCAGATCCGCGCCGCGACCCGCGCCTACCTCAGCCTCGACCCCGACCCGGCGAGCGTCCTCGGCAACCTCGACGTCATGTTCGAGAGGTTGTCGATCACCCAGCTCGTGACCCTCTGGTACGCCGTTGCCGACCGTGCGGCGGGCACGATCGCGTTCAGCAACGCCGGCCACTACCCCGCCCTGCGCGTGCCCGCTGAGGGTGCCCCCGAGATGCTCGCCGCGCCGACCCGGCTGCCGCTCGGGGCGGGCGGCGACGAGCGGGTGACCACGACCGTCCCACTGAGCGCCGCGGACGTGCTTGTGCTGTTCACCGACGGACTGGTCGAGCGCCGCGGCGAGGTGGTGGACGAAGGCCTGCAGCGGCTCGTGACGGCCGCACCGGCGCTGCGCTCACCGGATCTGGCGGCCGCGACCGGCCGGCTCGCGGCCGAGCTGGTCGAGACCGACCACGACGACGACGTGACCATGCTGACCGTCCGCTGCCGGTGACCGTCGGCCCACCCGAACGCTCGTTCGGGCCGCCGGGCCCGCCGGGATGTGCCAGAGTAAGGCCGTGCCGATGTTCTCCACGGACGTGACCCGAGACGGCGACACGACGGTCCTCGCGCTGGCCGGCGAGCTGGACATCGCGACCGTCGCCGAACTGCGCGAACTCGCCTACGCCGAACTGGACCGCGCCGACTGCCGCGCGCTGGTCCTCGACCTCGCCGAGCTGACCTTCCTCGACTCGACCGGGATCGGCTGCTGGGTGCAGGTCCGCACCCACGCCGCGTCCGCCGACAAGCAGGTCGTCATCCGGTCGGTCCCGGTCGGGGTGCGCCGCGTGCTCGAGATCAGCGGGCTGCTGCCGCTGTTCAGCTGATCACCGAACAGCGGCCTCGCCTCGACCTCGACTCGAGGGTTGGTCACGGCCGGTGATATCTGCCCAGCCAGGCCAGCGACCAGGTGTTCGGGCCGAGCTCGCCGTTGGGCACGAGGCCGTTGAGACGTTGCAGCTGCTTGATCATGGCCAGGGTGTTCGGGCCGTACTGGCCGGTGCCGGCGGGGAAGTAGCCGCGGTGGTGCATCTGGTTCTGGAACTGCTTGATGGTGTCGTTCCAGTCGCCGAGGTGGTACCACCGCTTGCCCGGGAATGCCGGTGCGGTTGCCGCGCGGTGGTAGCTACCCGTCCACGCCAGTGCCCAGGTGTTCGGGCCGAGCTCGCCGTTGGGGACGAGGCCGTTGAGGCGCTGCAACTGCTTGATCATGGCCAGGGTGAGCGGGCCGTACTCGCCGGTGCCGGCGGGGAAGTAACCGCGGCTGTGCATCTGGTTCTGGAATCGCTTGACGGTGTCGTTCCAGTCGCCGAGGTGGTACCACCGCTTGCCCGGGAACGCCGGTGCGGTGTGCGCCGGGTGGTGGTGATGCTGGTGGTGCTGGGTCGGCGTCGGTGTCGGCGCCGGGGTGTTCGGCCGGTGGTAGCTGCCGGTCCAGGCCAGCGCCCAGGTGTTCGGGCCGAGCTCGCCGTTGGGGACGAGGCCGTTGAGGCGCTGCAATTGCTTGATCATGGCCAGGGTGTTCGGGCCGTACTGGCCGGTGCCGGCGGGGAAGTAGCCGCGGTGGTGCATCTGGTTCTGGAACTGCTTGATGGTGTCGTTCCAGTCGCCGAAGTGGTACCACCGCTTGCCCGGGAACGCCGGCGTGCCGGAGTGTGAGCCGGAGTGTGAGCCGGAGTGTGAGCCGGAGTGTGAGCCGGAGCCGGAGCCGGAGCCGGAGCCGGAGCCGGAGCCGATGTGGATGTCGCCGGTCCGGCCGGACCGGGCGTCGGAGTCCTCGCGCAGGCCGAGGATCCCGGCGCAGGTCCACGGCTGCCAGCCGCGCTCCCGGTACAGGATCAGCGCCCGCGCGTCCTGCTCGGCCGCGGAGGCCTGGTTCGGATACCCCGAGCCGCCGACGCTGCGCCAGGTGGACAGGTCGAACTGGTACGCGCCGTAGTAGCCGTTGCCGGTGTTGGTCGAGTAGTTGTTGCTCGACTCGCACATCCGCAGTTGGTACCAGGTGTGCGCGGACGGGTCGGCGGAGGCGCTCGAGCCGTGCAGCGCAATGGCGGCGGTGGCGATGCTCGCCGCGCTGACGCCGACCACCAGCCCGCCCCGACGCGCCCGCGCGGTGCGCATCCACCGGTCGCTGCGACGCTCGGCACGCTCGACCTTCTGTCGAGAAGTCGACAAGTCGAGGTCGACAAAGGTTCGGGGCTGATCGGGCGTGCCGTCGGGGTCGCCTGCCGACCAGTCGGCGAAGAACGACGCGGACGGGGCGGGGCTCACGCCCGGCCCGCTGCGTCGGGTTCGACGTCCCAGAATGCGACTCATACCACGCCTTTCACAGCACTACCGGAAACAACACAAGTCCCAACCGTCACACATGACCCACAGATTGACAAGACTCGCCGGTTTGGCTTGCGTCCTTCCGACGCGTGTGCGTGCTAAGGGCGCGTGAGGCAGCGGAGCTGAGCGCCATGTGATGCGAGCCCGTCCGGGCGGAACAATGACTGCCGATGGACACTCCCGACCTGATCGCCGCGCGCTACCGGCTCGGCCCCGTGCTCGGGCGCGGCGGCATGGGGACCGTGCACCGGGCCGCCGACGAACTGCTCGGGCGCGACGTCGCGGTCAAGGTGCTCGACGTGGCGCAGGCGCCGGCGCACGCGGTGCAGCGGTTCCGGCGCGAGGCGCAGTTCCTCGCCGGACTCTCGCACCCCAACGTGGTGACCGTGTTCGACTTCGGTGCCGACGCCGATCGGGCCTGGCTGGTCATGGAGCTGTTGCCCGGGCCGACCCTGCACGAACTGGTGGACAGACAGGGGCCGTTGCCGGTCGCGGACGTGAGTTCTTACGGACGGCAGTGCGCATCGGCGCTCGCAGCCGTGCACGCGGCGGGAATCACGCACCGCGACGTGAAGCCGGCCAACCTGATGCTCGCCGCCGACGGCATGTGCAAGCTGCTCGACCTGGGTATTGCGCGCCTGGAAGGTGTCGCGACGACGCAACCCGCGCTCACCCGGGCCGGCACGATCCTCGGCACCGTCCCCTACCTCGCACCCGAGGTGATCACCGGCGAGGCGCCGCAACCCCCTGCTGACCTCTATGCGCTCGGCGCAGTGTTGTTCGTGCTGCTGACCGGACGGCCGCCGTTCACCGACGAGGACACGATGGCGGCGATGGCCCAGCACGTGCACGCCCCGGTGCCGCGTCCCTCGGCCCGGCGTCGCGACGTGCCGCCGGAACTCGACGAGCTGGTCGTCGGCCTACTGGCCAAGGACCCGGCCGTGCGCCCGACCGCAGCCGAGGTGGTGGCCCGACTGGACGGCTCGCCCGAGGCCGCGATGACACCGACAACGACGCCGACGACGGCACCGACGATGGCGCTGGCCGCGCCTGCGCCGGACCTGCCGACTGCGCCGCCCGCGCGCCGATCCCGCGCTGCGGTCATCGCAGCGGCGCTCGTGCTCGCCCTCGCCGTGGTGCTCGGGGTCGTCCTTCTCGCGAACGCCGGGTCGAACATCTCCGGTCAGGGCGGCGGGCAGGCCGCCGGTCGCACCTCGCACCCCCCTACACCCACCCGCCGCTCGAGCAGCGCCGAACCGGCGCGGCGAGCGACGTCCCACCCGTCCCGCAGCACGGCCGTGCCACGGCCGACAAATCTGGCCGGCGCGCTCGCGGCGCTGCGGTCGGCGATCTCTACCGCGCAGGCGGGCGGCGGGCTGTCGGCGGCGGACGCGCAGGATCTGCTGCGCCGGGTCGACCAGCTCGCCGGCGCGCCCGCAGCTGGCCCCGCCGGGCCGCCGGGCGACGGTGGCGGACACGGTCACGGGCACGGCCATGGGCCGGACAAGAAGCCTGCCGACGTCGGCGCCCCGATCCAGGACTTCCGGCACCGCCTCGACGACCTGCAGGCGCGCGGGGCGATCTCGGCCGCGGCCTACTCCGCGATCCGCTCCGCCCTGGGCGCTGTCGAGTCGTTCGCGGGCTCGCCCGGCGGCGACTGAACCACGCTGCGGCTGGTGCCGTCGACGCGCTCGGTGAGCCCGGCCCGGTCGAGGTACTCCAGCAGTGGGATCGCGACCCGGCGGGTGGTGTCGAGCACCGCCCGGGCCTGGCTCGCGGTGAACGGCTGAGGCAGGGTGCGCAGCCGCTTGAGCGCCAGCGCAGGCGCCCCTGGCAATAGCACGAGGTCGTCGTCGATCCGCAGCAGTCGCTGCGCTTTCTCGGCCGCGGCGAGTTCGCGACGGCCGAGCTGCAGCGCGCGCAGCTCGTCGCGGTCCGGTGCCTGGAACGGGTTCTCGGACAGCCGGCTCTCGACCGTGCGCACCGCGTCCTCGGCCGGCCCGAGCGTCACCGCCCACGGGGCTGCCACCCGTCCACCGCCGCCGGCCAGACCCGCGGCGGCGAGCACCGGATCGAGCATCCGGTCATCGGGCAGCCCGAGCCGCTGGATCAACGCGGCCCGCGGCATGGCGGGATCCAGCGGGTGCTGCGCGGCCCACTGCACGACCGCGTCGGACGCCGCCGCCTGCCAGTCGCGCCAGACGCCGTCCGTCACGATCCACCCGGCGTGCTGGTGCAGATCGTGACGCTCGGGCACCGCGATGCCCAGCGCGTCCAGATGCTCGCGCTGGACGGCACCGCGCCGCGCGATCTCCTGATAGGCGTCCGGACGGCCGTCGGCCAGCGCGTGGCCGCGGTCGCGCGCGGCGCCGCGGCGACGCAGCTGGGGCGGGTCGGCGTCGAGCACCTCGACGCCCGCCACCACGGCATGCCGGCCGGGATCGCGCAGCACGGCACGATCGCCCGCGAGCAACGGCAGGTCGCGCGCAAGCGTGAGCCGGGCGGTGTCCGGGCCCAGCGGGCGCACGTGGACCGGGGCGGCGAGGGTGCCGACGTGCAGCACCTGGCGGGCGGGCAGCCGCTCGGCGTCGCCCACCGCCCGCATCCGCACGTCGAGCACCCGGGTGCGATGCCACTCGCCCGGGCCGAGCAGCACGTCGCCGCGCGCGACGTCCCCGTGCGAGAGGCCACGCAGGTTCAGCGCCACCCGGGCCACCGCGGCGACCTGCGCGCGGTCGCGGCCGAGGCTCTGGATGCTGCGCACCACCACCTCGCGGTCGTCGAGCTGCAGGGTGTCACCGACGCCTACCGTGCCCGCCTCGAGCGTCCCGGTGACGACCGTCCCGCTGCCGCGCACGGTGAACACCCGGTCGACCCAGAGCCGGACCCGCGCGTCGACCGCCGGCGCCGGCATGGCTGCGCAGAGGTCGGCGAGCCGGTCGCGCAGCTCGTCGAGGCCCGCACCGGTGGTGCCCGAGACGGCGACGGCGGGCACCTCGCCGAGGCTGGATCGGGCCAGTTCGGCGCGGGCCTCGGCCAGCGCCGGCGCAGGGTCGGCGAGGTCGCTGCGGGTGATCGCGAGCAGCCCGTGCCGCAGCCCCAGCGCGTCGACCGCGGCCAGGTGTTCGCGCGACTGGGCCGCCCAGCCGGAGTCGGCCGCGACGACGAACAGCACACCCGGGGCGGGACCGAGCCCGGCGAGCATGTTCGCGATGAACCGCTCGTGTCCCGGCACGTCGACGAAGGCGAGCTCTTCGCCCTCGGGGAGCGTCGTCCACGCATAACCGAGGTCGATGGTCAGCCCGCGCCGCTTCTCCTCCTGCCAGCGGTCGGGTTCCATGCCGGTGAGCGCGCGGACGAGGGTCGACTTGCCGTGGTCGACGTGCCCGGCGGTGGCGAGGACGTACATGCTGCGGCTCAGACTGTGCCGGCAGCGGCAGCGACGACTGCGTCGCGAACGACGGCGTCGTCGGCGGACGGGATGCAGCGCAGGTCGACCAGGCAGCGGTCGCGGTCGATGCGCGCGATCACCGGCGGACGGCCGGTGCGTAGCGCGGGTCCGACGGCCGCAGGCAGCGCAACCGCCCAGCCGGGCAGCACCTGCCCCGGCGCGCCGCCACCGCCGACCGTCCCGTCGCTGGGGACGAGCTTGCCGCCCACCGCGTCGGCCAGTGCGGCGCATCGCTCGCGCAGCACGTCCGGATCGGCCTCGAGCGCCTGCGAGGTGGGGGTGTCGCCGACCTCGAGGGTTGCCTGCAGCGCGGCGAGGGTCAGCTTGTCGACGCGCAGCGCACGCGCGAGCGGGTGTCGGCGCAACCGCTGCACCACCTCGGCCGTCCCGAGCACGAGCCCGGCCTGCGGACCGCCGAGCAGCTTGTCGCCGCTTGCCGTCACCACCGCGGCCCCCTCGGCGAGGGTGGTCGCGGCATCCGGCTCGTCGGGCAGCAACGGGTGCGGCGCGAGCAGCCCACTGCCGATGTCGGCGACGACGGGCACGCCGAGCCCGGCCAGCTCACGAACCGGCACCGAGCTGGTGAAGCCCTCGATGCGGAAGTTGCTCGGGTGCACCTTCAGGGCGCAGCCGGTGTCCGGGCCGAGCGCGGCGGCGTAGTCGGCCCGGGTCACCCGGTTCGTGGTGCCGACCTCGCGCAGCCGGGCGCCGGTGGATTCGATGAGGTCGGGCAGCCGGAACCCGTCGCCGATCTCGACGAGCTCGCCGCGACTGACCACCACTTCGCGGCCGGCGGCGAGCGCCGTCGTGGCGAGCACGAGCGCGGCGGCGCCGTTGTTGACGATCAGCGCGTCAGCGGCACCCGGCACGGCGCGGGTCAGGGCCGCGCGGGCGCCGGCCCCGCGCGGGGCGCGCTGCCCGCTCGCCAGGTCGAACTCCACGTCGGTGTAACCCGCCGCGGTCTGCAGCGCGGCGCGGGCCGCAGCCGACAGCGGCGCCCGGCCGAGGTTGGTGTGCAGCACGACGCCGGTCGCGTTCAGGACCGGGTGCAGCTCGGCCGGCCGATCGCCCAGGCTCGCAACAGCATTGTCGGCGACGGCGTCCGGCGTGAGCTGCCCGTCGCGCACCAGCTGCTGGGCGTGGGTGACGGCGTGCTTGACGCGGGCGCGGCCGAGCCGCTGCGCGGCGTCGATCAGCCGCGGGTCGGCGAGCACGAGATCGGTACGCGGCACGAGGCGGCGTGGATCGGACACGTCGCCTCCTCCCTCCGTGTGCAAGCGCTGGCGGAGACGGACGGGAATCGAACCCGCCGAACCGAGCTACTCGGCTCCACCGGTTTTGAAGACCGGGAGGGCCACCAGGCACCCATACGCCTCCACCGCCACCGTACCGTCGAGCCATGGCCGTCCGATTGACCCAGTTCGCCCACGGCGGCGGCTGTGCCTGCAAGATCCCGCCGGGCGAGCTGGAGGCGGTGGTGGCCGGCCTCACCGGGCAGCGCAGTGTCGACCTGCTGGTGGGCCTGGACGACGGCGACGACGCCGCGGTGGTGGCGGTCGGCCCGGGCGTCGCCGTGATCAGCACCGCCGACTTCTTCACCCCGGTCGTCGACGACGCCTACGACTGGGGACGCATCGCCGCCGCGAACGCGCTGTCGGACGTGTACGCGATGGGCGGACGGCCGGTGGTGGCGATCAACCTCGTCGGCTGGCCGCGCGACGTGCTGCCCGGCGAACTGCTCACCGAGGTGCTGCGCGGCGGGCTGGACGTCGCGGCGCTCGCGAACTGCCCGGTCGGCGGCGGCCACAGCATCGACGACCCCGAGCCCAAGTACGGCATGGCCGTGACCGGTGTCGCCGACCCGGAGCGGTTGATGCGCAACGACGCCGCGGTGGCCGGCCTGCCGCTGTCGCTGACGAAGCCGCTCGGCGTCGGCGTGCTGAACAACCGGCACAAGAGCACCGGCGATGTCTTCCTGCACGCGATCGAGTCGATGGCCGCACTCAATGCCGATGCCGCCGAGGCGGCGCTGAAGGCGGGCGTGCGGGCGGCGACCGACGTCACCGGATTCGGCCTGCTCGGTCACCTGCACAAGCTGCTGCGGGCTTCCGGGGTGGCAGCGGTGCTCGATGCGGCGGCCGTCCCGTACCTCGACGGCGCGCGGGATGCGCTCGCCGCCGGTTACGTCAGCGGCGGCACGCGCCGCAATCTGGACTGGGTGCGTCCGTCCCTCGAGTCGTCCGTGGACGAGGACGAGTTGCTGCTGCTCGCCGATGCGCAGACCAGCGGGGGACTGCTGGTGGCCGGCGAAGTGCCCGGTGCGCCGATCATCGGCGAGGTGGTGGCCGGCCCCGCGGGTGCGATCACCGTGCGCTGAGTCCGGCGGGTTGCCATTCCGCTACGACGGCACGCGCACCGTCGCGATGACGCCGGCATGGTCGGACGGATGCGGACTCGTCGTCCCGGTCAACACGACGGCAGACGGCACGAGGGCGCCGCGAACGAGCACGAGGTCGATCCGCTCGGTCGGGCCGCTCGTGGGCGTCAACGGGTCCTCGGTGTAGTAGGCGTCGGTGAACCCGTCGACACCCGGATGGACCGCGGCCCAGCTGTCGGTGAAGCCCGCGGTACCGGTCAACTCGTTGTAGGTCGTCTGCTGGTCCGACCCCGGTCCGGTATTGAGGTCACCGGCAATGATCACCGGCAGGGTCGTGCTCGCCGGTCCCGCGACGAGCTCCCTGCCCTGCGCGACCTGGACGGGCTCGAAGAAGCTCTCCAGGTGGGTACCGATCACCCGCACCGTTCGTCCGCGCAACGTGACATCGGCCGAGATCCACCCTCGCAGGATGGGCAGGCCGAGAATGGGCACGAGCGTCGAGAAGTGCTGTGCCTGCACGTCGGACACCGAGAGCTGCCCCGGCGGCTCGACGCGGGCGAGCATCACGTCACGGTCGAGGAAGCTGAGCCCCGGCGGAACCAGACCGAGCGGCGCGGAACTGAATTCGTCGAGTTCCTTCACCACGGTGTAGTGCGCGCCGTCGACCGCCAGCCGCGAGAGCAACGCGGCCTCGGCATCGATGGTGAACGGCGTCGCCGCGCCGGGGCAATTGACCTGGGCCGGTCCCGTCCACACCGCGGCTTCCTGCAGTGAGACGACGTCGGGTTGTGCCGCTGCGATCTCGTCGGCCATCCGCGCCGCGCGGCCGCACACGTCGCTGGCCACGACCTCGGCGTAGGTCTTCGCCACCGCGGTCGGGAAATCGAGGGTGCCCGCTGCGACCTGCTTGATGTAGCCGAAGTCGGTGCCCTCGTCCAGATTTCGGGTCATGACGCTGATGAAGCGGTGCGCGTTGTTCCCGGCCGGTGGCGCCGCGTAGGCGGTGACCGTCAGCGAGGTGACCAACGCGCTCGCCGCCACCACACCCAGACCTGTGCGCACCAGTCGCCGCATGACGATCCTCCTCGCCTCGTGCCGTCGCCAGTCATCGTGGAGATGCACCCGGTCCGGTCGCCAGGGACGAAGGTCGCAAGGCTCAGCCGAACGCGACCTGCGAGGATTCGCATATGCCCGAATCCGCGCCGCGTGCAGTCGAGGACGTCATCAACGAGCCGGCCAAGATCCAGTTCGAGGCGTTTCTCGATCAGCATCGCGCCGCGCTGAACGACTGCTTGGCCGGGCTGACCGAGCAGCAGGCGCGACGCTCCCTGGTGCCGTCGAAGACGACGTTGCTGGGCCTGGTCAAGCACGCCACGTTCGTGGAGAAGGTGTGGTTCGACGAAGCCGTCACCTGCCGCTCCCGCGACGAGTTGGGCATCCAGGCAGGCCCGGACGAATCGTTCGACCTGGCCGACGACGACACCATCGCGACCGTCCGCCGGGCGCACCGCGACGCGTGCCGGGCATCGCGCCAGGCCGTTGGGGCCCTCGAGCTGAGCGATCTCCTCCGTGGCAACCGTCGCGGCCCGCTGCCGTTGCGCTGGGTCTACCTGCATGTGTTGCGCGAACTCGCCCAGCACTGCGGGCACGCGGACATCCTGCGCGAGCAGATCCTGAGCAGGCCGGCCGACGGCTGATCGCTCGGCGTGTGCTAGGGCAGACTGCCCTCGTGCATCCCGGCTGGTATCCCGACCCGTACTGCCGCGGATATCTGCGCTGGTGGGACGGTCTCGGCCCGGGCCGCGCTCGTCTGTGCGATGTTCGGCGCGATCGCGATCGCGTGCGCGCTCGAGGTGCTTTATGCCCGCAGGCTGATCGAGGCGCTCGGGGCGGCGCACGGCGAGCTGGTGCGGGCGCTAGCCGACCGGTGAGATCACCGTCGTGCCGGTGGGGCTGCCGGTGGACATCGCGGTCAGGGCCTCCGGCGCGTCGTCGAGACTGATCACGCGCGACACCAGCCGATCCGGGGCGAGCCGGCCCGTCGCGATGTCGGCGAACATGCGCGGATAGCTGCGCGCCGACATGCCGTGACTGCCGACGATCTCGAGCTCGCGGCCGAGCACGGCGGCCATGTCGACCCGCGGATCGGCGTCGTCGGCGACCAGCAACCCGACCTGGACGTGCCGGCCGCGGCGGCGCAGGCCGGCGAGTGAGTCGGCGAAGGTAGAGGCGCGGCCGAGGGCGTCGATGCCGAGGTGTGCACCGCCGCCGGTGAGCTCGACGACGGCGTCCTTGCTCGGCGGGTGCAGCACGTGGGCGGCGCCGAACTCGCGCGCCAGTTCGAGCGCGGCGGTGCTGACGTCGACCGCGACGACCTGCGCGCCGTAGGCCCCGGCGATCATCACCGCGGCCAGGCCCACCCCGCCGCATCCGTGCACGGCCACCCACTGCCCGGGTTCGACCCGGCCCTGCTCGACGACGGCGCGGTAGGCGGTGGCGAACCGGCAGCCGAGGCCGGCGGCGGTGACGGTGTCGAGTTCGTCGGGCAATGCCACGACGTTCACGTCGGCGTGCCGCACCGCGACGTACTCGGCGAACGAGCCGTTGTGGGTGAAGCCCGGTTGGGTCTGGTTCGGGCACACCTGCTCATCGCCGGCCCGGCACTGCTCGCACGTCCCGCAGCCGCACACGAACGGGACGGTGACGCGGGCACCGACCGACACCGTGCGCACGTCCGCGCCGATCTCGGCGATGACGCCGGCGAACTCGTGGCCGGGCACGTGCGGCAGCGAGATGTCCGGGTCGTGGCCCTGCCAGCCGTGCCAGTCGCTGCGGCACACCCCGGTGGCCTCGACCCGGACCAGCGCACCGTCCGGCGGGCAGGCGGGCCGGTCGATCTCGCGCACCTGCGGGGGTGCGCCGAACTGCTCGACGACGACCGCGCGCATCGGCTCACTCACCGACGGCGCCGTCGATGCGTTGCCGCAGCAGGTCGGCGTGGCCGTTGTGCCGCGCGTACTCCTCGATGAGATGGATGAAGATCCAGCGCAGGTCGATACTCAGATCCTTGCGCTTGGCCAGGTATACCTCGTCCAGGTCGTGGCCCGCGACGGCGGCGTCGACCTCGGCGAGCTCGGCGAGGTAGTCGGCGAGATCCTGCTCGGCGTGCGCGGGATCGACGTCGTCGAAGTCGCCGTCCGGGTTGTCGGCCGACCAGTAAACCGACGGCCGGTCGAGGCCGGCGAACCCGCTCAGGATCCACGACCGCTCGACCTCGCGCAGGTGCCGCACCAGCCCGAGCAGCGTGAGCGTCGACGGCGGCACGGCGCGCTCGCACAGCTGCTCGGCGCTCAGGCCGGCGCACTTGGTCAGCAGCGTCTGGCGGTGATAGCGCAGCCACTGTTGCAGGGCGGTGCGTTCCGGGGCGGTGTAGTCGGGATCGGGACGGTCGACGGCGGGTGCGGTCCAGGTCATGGCCGCATTGTTTCCGGTGGGTGCGACAGTGAGGCCATGGGCCGTCCCCGAACCAGCGCCGGCATCGTGCTCTACCGGCGCACGCCGACCCTGCAGGTGCTGCTCGGCCACATGGGCGGGCCGTTCTTCGCGCGCAAGGACGACGGGGCCTGGTCGATCCCGAAGGGCGAGTACGGCCCGGACGAGGACGCGTTCGCGGCCGCCGTGCGCGAGTTCGCCGAGGAACTGGGAACGCCCGCGCCCTCGTCCGGCCATGTCGCGTTGGGCGAGGTGCGGCAGGCCAACGGCAAGCGGGTGTCGGCCTGGGCGGTCGAGGGCGACCTGGACGCCGACGCGATCGTGTCGAACACCTTCGAGCTCGAGTGGCCGCCGCGTTCGGGCCGGCGGATGTCGTTCCCCGAGGTCGACCGGGCCGCCTGGTTCGACGTGGCGGCAGCCCGTCCGAAGCTCGTGACGGGGCAGGCCGAACTGCTGGACCGACTCGTGGCCGAGGTCGGAGTTGGCTAGCGTCGGGGCCATGACGCACTCGACACGCGCGCGGGCCACCGACAAGACCAAACAGGTCGTGCGATGGGGTCTGGGCCACGTCATGCCCCGCACCGTCCTGAAGCTGGCGGGCCGGCGCGGCGATCTGCAGGGCCAGCTCGTCGCGGTCGAGCGCGGGGGAGACCCGTTCCCGGTGCTCGAGCGCATGCGCGCCCAGGGTCCGCTCTACCGCGGCAAGTTCGCCTACGTGGCGACGTCGTTGGAGCTCGTGCGCGAGGTGCTGTCCAGCAACGACTTCCGCACCGGCTTCGAGGCCGCCGACCTCTCCGGCCCGGCCGGCCGCGCCTACGGGTGGGCGGCGGACACCGGGGCGCTCGGGCCGCTCGTCCCGCCGTCGCTGCTGGTCACCGAGCCGCCGGACCACACCCGCTACCGCAAGCTCGTGACGCGCGTGTTCAGCGTGCGCGCGGTCGAGAAGCTGCGCACCCGCACCGAGGAGATCGCGACCGAGCTGCTCGACCAGCTCACCGGGTCAGATCCGGTCGATCTCGTCGAGCGTTACTGCACGCTGCTGCCGGTCACGGTCATCGCCGAGATCCTCGGAGTCCCGGCCAGCGAGCGGCAGCGCGTCCTCGGCTTCGGCGCGGCGGCCGCGCCAAGTCTGGACCTCGGGTTGACCTGGCGACAGTTCCGCACCGTCGAGGCGGCTCTGGCCTCCTTCGACGAGTGGCTGGGCGCCCACCTGCGCGCGCTGCGCGACAACCCGGGCGACGACCTGCTCAGCCAGCTGGTCGCGGCGAAGGAGGAAGGCGTCGGCCTCGACGAGCGCGAGCTCAAGGCGACGGCCGGTCTGGTGCTCGCGGCGGGCTTCGAGACCACGGTGAACCTGCTCGGCAACGGCGTGGCGCTGCTCGACGCGCACCGCGACCAGCTCGAGCTGCTGCGCAGCCGTCCCGAGCTGTGGCCCAACGCAATCGATGAGATCCTGCGGCTCGACCCGCCGGTGCTGCTGACCGGGCGCACGGCCAAGCGCGACACCACGGTCGGCGGCACTGCGATCGCCAGGGGCACGCTGGTGACCACGGTGCTCGCGGCAGCCAATCGCGACCCGGCGGTGTTCACCGACCCGGCTCGCTTCGACGTGACCCGCGCCAACGCCAAGGACCACGTGGCCTTCTCAGCCGGGCGGCATTTCTGCCTCGGCGCGGCGCTCGCTCGCATGGAGGGCGAGGTCGGGCTGAAGCTGCTGTTCGACCGCTTCCCGGAGCTACGCGTGCTGCCCGGCGCAACCCGGCGCGGCACCCGGATCCTGCGCGGCTACGCGCGCCTGCCCGTCCGCCTCGGCGCCCCGGCGCTCGACCCGGTCTGACCTCGGTCTGGCCGGCGCCTCGGCAGCCTGCCACGTTGCCCCGCGAAGGTGGGCTGGACGGGGCCGCCAGTTGACTTTGGCGGGGCGAGGTCGCGGGGTCGGCGGGCCGGCAGGGCGGGTGCGGGCTCGCGTCAGGCTTGGCCGCGCGCGGCCAGGCGCTCGCGCTGCGGCACGACCGTGTACTTGGGGTCGTCGGCCGACGCCTGACCGGCCTCGAAGATCCCGAACCGGGTGCATGCGGAGCCGGCCAGCAGCGCGGTGCCGGCCAGCGCCGACACGACGCGGCTACGGCGACCCACGACGGCTCCGAGCGCGCCGGCGGTGGTCAGCGCCCGGCTGGCGCGCATCAGCGTCCCGGCCTTCCCGGCGTGCAGGGTCTCCGCGGGCAGCCCCATGGACTGCTCCATCCGCTTCTCGGCGGCCAGTTCGAGGGCGGCACCGGCGACGGCGAAACGTCGCGCCGGGCCGGCGTCGTCGACCGAGGCGAACACCATCCCGAGCCCGCCGGCGGCCGAGGCGGCCGAGCCCGCGAACACTATCGGCAGCTCACGCCGCGCCGAGTTCCACGCCGGCGTCGCGGTGTGCGCGAGCAGCACGCCGGTGTAGGTCGCCACCGCGGGCGCCACCGCGGCCGCACCCAACCCGGCCGGCCGGACGAACGGCCGCAGCAACCGACGCACGAAGCGGGGGAGGAAGGGCAGTTCCGCCGCGCCGGCGAGCCCCGCGGCCGGTCCGTAGAGCGAGAGGATCCAGGTGCCGACCGACATCGGCGAGGTCGGCTTGGCGACCCGCAGCATGTTGACGAACCGGGCCGGCTTGCCGAGGTCGTGCACGAGCGCGGCGAAGCTCAGGGCGATCGCCACCAGCCCGCCGAGCCTGCCGGTGCGCCGCAGGGACGGACGGTCGCAGACGTCGGCGCCCGCGCCCAGCAGGGACGAGCCCGCGGCCAGCCCGCCGAGGAACAGGTAGGCCGGGATGTCGGCTTCCCACGGCGATTTCTTGACCACCGGGCGTCCGTAGTAGGACGTGAACGTCGCGTCGGGAACGACCGGTGCTCCGTCCGAGGAGCGGCCGCGCCGGGGACTCAACTGCGCCTGCCGAGGAACGACGCCGCCGCGCCGGCGAGCAGCCCGAGGGCAGCCACACCTGCGCTCTTCCACATCTGCGCCATGTCACGCGTGGGCACGACCGGATCCGGCGGCAGCCCGTAGGTCTCCGGCTCGTCGAGCAGCAGGAACATCGCGCCCGCACCGCCGACGCCGTCGGAGGGGTCCTCGCCATAGAGCCGGGCCTCGGCGACACCCTGCTTGTGCAGCGCCTCGACCCGCGCCGCTGCCCGCGCCCGCAGCTCGTCGATGTCGCCGTACTGGATCGACTCGGTCGGGCAGGCCTGCGCGCAGGCGGGCATGTGCCCGGCGTCGAGGCGGTCGTAGCAGAGCGTGCACTTCTGTGCGATGCCGACGTTCTTGGTGTGGTCGTCACCGGTGCGTCGCTCGATCACGCCGTACGGGCAGGCCGGCACGCAGTAGCCGCAGCCGTTGCAGATGTCGTCCTGCACGACCACGGTGCCGAACTCGGTGCGGAACAGCGAGCCGGTCGGGCACACGTCCAGGCAGCCGGCGTGCGTGCAGTGCTTGCAGACGTCGGAGGACATCAACCACTGCATGTCACCGCCCGGCTTCGGCTTCTCGACGAAGGCGACGTGGCGCCAGGTCGAGGCACCGAGCGCGCCGGTGTTGTCATAGGACGAGCCGAGCAGGTTGAACCCGTCCTCGGGGACGGCGTTCCACTCCTTGCAGGCGACCTCGCAGGCCTTGCACCCGATGCACACCGAGGTGTCGGTGAAGAACCCCATCCGCGGACGGGGGTTGTCCCATCCGGCGTTCGATGCGACGTGCGCATCGGGCCCGCTGAGCTGGCTCATGAGTCCTCCGTCCGCAATCGGTTGCCGGTCTCGACGGTGATGCCTGCGCGGCTGCGGTATCCCTCGACGAACTGCAGCAGGCTGGGCCCGGTCGGGCGCCGCCCGGCCACGATGTCGCAAGAGGCGACCTTCGATTCCTGGATGTGCACGTTCGGGTCGAGCGTGACCCCGAACAAGTCGTTGGCCGAGTCGCCGCTCACCAGTGCCGACGAGCCGACGCCCCAGTGGTAGGGCAGGCCTACCTGGTGGATGGTCCGGTCGCCCAGCCGCAGCGGGGTGATCCGCTCGGTCACCAGCACGCGCGCTTCGATGGCGGTCCGCGCGGTCACGATCGTCGCCCAGCCGAGATGCTCCAGACCCCGCTCGCCGGCGAGCTCCGGCGACACCTCGCAGAAGAACTCCGGCTGCAGCTCCGACAGGTAGGGCAACCAGCGGCTCATCCCACCGGCCGTGTGGTGCTCGGTCAGCCGGTAGGTCGTGAACACGAACGGGAACACGTCCGAGGCAGGTTCCGGCGGCGACGGGTTCTGCAGGTTGTCCTTGCGCCGGAACACCTCGCGGGCCGGGTTGGCCTGCTGGGTGTAGAGGGGGTTGCGCACCGGCGACTCGGACGGCTCGTAGTGCGCCGGCAACGGGCCGTCGAGCAGGCCGGCCGGAGCGAACAGCCAGCCCTTGCCGTCCGCCTGCATGATGAACGGGTCGTCACCGGCCAGCGCCGCGACGCCACCCGCATCGGGTGCCGGACGGTAGGACGGGGCCTTGGTCGGCTCGAAGTCGGGGATGTCGTGCCCCGTCCACTTCTGCTGGTCCTCGTCCCACCAGACGTAGGCCTTGCGCTCGCTCCATGGTTTCCCGTCCGGGTCGGCCGACGCGCGGTTGTAGAGGATGCGGCGGTTCGCGGGCCAGGCCCAGCCCCACTCCGGAGCGACCCAGGACTGTTCCTGTCCCGGCTTGCGTCGCGCCGACTGGTTCACCCCGTCGGCGTAGACGCCGGTGTAGATCCAGCAGCCGCCGCTCGTCGACCCGTCGTCGGCCATGTCGAGGTAGGTGGACAGCAACTGGCCGGCCTTCTCGCCGGTGAGGTGGAAACCGTTGATCTCTTGCAGCACGGCTTCGGCCTTGATCTCGCCGTCGTCGGTGACCGGGTAGTCCCACGTCAGGTCGAGCACCGGACGGTCGCGCTCTTCGGTCGAGCCGGCCAGCCGCTGCTTGATCTTCTTGCCCAGCAGGTAGAAGAACTGCAGATCGCTCTGGCACTGGCCAGGCGGCTCGATGGCCTTGTGGTGCCACTGCAGCATGCGCTGGGTCTGGGTGAACGTGCCGTCCTTCTCGACGTGCGAGGCCGCCGGGAAGAAGAACACCTCGGTACCGATGTCCTCGGTGACGAGTTCCCCGGTCTCGATCTCCGGGCCGTCCTTCCAGAACGTCGCCGACTCGATCATGTTCAAGTCACGCACGACCAGCCACTTCAGGTGCGCCATGCCGAGACGCTGCATCTTGCCGTGCGCCGACCCGACGGCCGGGTTCTGTCCGAGAAGGAAGTAGCCGTCGACCTGGTCCTCGAGCATCGACATCACCGTCGCGTACGTGCCGTGGTCGCCGGTCAGGCGCGGCAGGTAGTCGAAGGCGAAGTCGTTGTCGGCGGTCGCCGCGTCGCCCCAGTAGGACTTCAACAGGCTGACGGTGAACTTGCGCGCGTCGGACCAGAAACCCTTCTGTGACGGGCTGGTGATCGTCGCGATGTAGTCGTCGAGGTTGTCGTGCTCGCCGGCCTTGGGCATCGGCAGGTAACCCGGCAGCAGGTTGTACAGCGTCGGGATGTCGGTCGAGCCCTGGATGCTCGCGTGCCCGCGCAGGGCGAGGATGCCACCGCCGGGACGGCCCATGTTGCCCAGCAGCAACTGGATGATCGCCGACCCGCGGATGTACTGCACGCCCACCGAGTGATGGGTCCAGCCGACCGAGTAGACCCAGGACGTGGTGCGGTCGCGTCCGCTGTTCTCGGTGACCGCCTCGCAGACCTTCAGGAAGTCCTCGACGGAGACGCCGCAGGTCTGCGCGACCATGTCCGGCGTGTAGCGGCGGTAGTGCCGCTTGAGCACCTGGAGCACACAGCGCGGATCGGTGAGGGTTTCGTCGCGGTGGACCTGCGAGTCGTGCAGCGACGCACCGTGGCCGCCCATCTCGTAGCCGGCTCCGCGCGCCTCACGCGACTTGTCGTGCTCGCCCTGGGAGCTGCGGTCGGCCAGCTCACGCCCGCTGCCCGCCGCGCCCGGCTCCTCCACGCCCTCGTACTGCCAGGTGGACGTGTCGTAGGTCCCCGTTTCCGGGTCGTAACCGGAGAACACGCCGTCGAGGTCGTCGGTGTCCTGGAAGTCCTCGCGCAGGATCGTCGCGGCATTCGTGTAGGCGAGCACGTACTCGTGGAAGTACTTCTCGTTCTCCAGGATGTAGTTGACGATGCCGCCGAGGAAGGCGATGTCACTACCTGCGCGCAGCGGGACGTGCTGGTCCGCGACGGCGGAGGTGCGGGTGAAGCGCGGGTCGATGTGGATGACCTTCGCGCCGCGCTTCTTCGCCTCCATCACCCACTGGAACCCGACCGGATGGCACTCGGCCATGTTCGAGCCCTGGATGACGATGCAGTCGGAGTTCTGCAGGTCCTGCTGAAAGGTGGTGGCACCGCCACGACCGAACGAGGTCCCCAGACTGGGAACGGTGGCGCTGTGTCAAATACGGGCCTGGTTCTCGATCTGGATCGCGCCCACCGCGGTGAACAACTTCTTGATGAGGTAGTTCTCCTCGTTGTCCAGCGTGGCGCCGCCGAGGGCCGCCATGCCCATGGTGCGGCGCAGGTAGCGACCCTGATCGTCCTTGTCCTGCCAATGGTCGCGCCGGGCCGCGATCATCCGGTCGACGACCATGTCGGTGGCGGTCTCGAGATCCAGCGGCTCCCACTCGGTGCCGTGCGGGCGCCGGTACAGCACGCGCGTCTCGCGGCCGGGTGAGTTCACCAGCTGCTCGCTCGCCGATCCCTTGGGGCACAGCCGACCGCGCGACACCGGGGAGTCGGGGTCACCCTCGATCTGGATGACGCGCTCGTCCTTGACGAAGACGCGCTGCCCACAGCCGACGGCGCAGTAGGGGCACACGCTCTTGACGACCCGGTCGGCCGTTTCGGTGCGTGCGGTCCGCGCGACGGTTGCGGGCGACTTCACCGCGGCGCCGCGCCCGAGGCGGTCGCGTCCGGTCAATTGCCGCAACACCGGCCACTGCCGTGCCGTCCGATCACCTGCCACGACGCACCCCCTTCGCTTGCGCACCCTACCCAAGTGATCTATGGACTCACCACGGGAACGGTCAGCAGGACCCGACGATCATCTCGTGCCGTCCAGAACCCCCCGGGAGTGGGGTCCACCTGCCCTACAACACGCCGCCGGAGATCGCCGCGGCCGCAGTCGAATCGGGTACTGCGAAGGCGAACCTCGCGCCGGGCAAGGCGCTCGTCGGCGGCTTCCTGGCCGGTGCCTACATCGCCTTCGGCGCGCTGCTGGCGACCGTCGTCACCGCCGGCCTCGACGACAAGATCTGGGGTGGCCTGATCACCCTGTTCAGCGGGCTGGTCTTCAGCCTCGGCCTGATCCTGGTCGTCATCGGCGGCGCCGAGTTGCTCGCCGGCAACATGGCGCTGGTGGCGCTCGCGGTCTTCGCCAAGCGGGTCACCGTCGCGAAGATGGCGATGAACTGGCTGTGGGTGACGATCGGCAACCTCGCCGGGTCGCTGTTCGTCGCCTACTTCCTCGCCGACCAGACCGGCGTGCTCGGCAGCGCCACGCCGGGCTTCATCCGTCTCGGCGCGATCGCCTCGGGCAAGGCCGCGACCGAGACCCACTGGGAGCAGTTCCTGCGTGCCGTGGGGTGCAACTGGCTGGTGTGCCTCGCGATCTGGCTCGCACTCGCGGCCACCGACATCGGCGGCAAGATCCTCGCGATCCTCTTCCCGATCACCGCGTTCGTTGCGCTCGGGTTCGACCACGTCGTCGCGAACATGTTCTTCCTGCCGGCGGCCATGTTCTTGAACACCGGCAACGTGACCGGTGGCGAGCTGATCCTGAACCTGATCTTCGCGTTTCTGGGTAACGCCGTGGGCGCCGCCCTGTTCGTCGCCGGTGCGTACTGGTACCTCTACGGCCGGCGGGGCGCCTCTGACCGCAGCGGTCAGACCCAGCTGCCGTGGCGCATCACGCGGTGCACCGCGAGCTCGTCGTCGAGCACGACCAGATCGGCGTCGAGCCCGGCGGTGATCGCCCCGGTGCGGTCGGCGATTCCCAGCACCCGCGCGGGATTGCCCGCCGCCGCGGCCGAGGCGGTCACCATCGGCAACCCCACGGTGCGCACCGCGCGCCGCACCGCTTCGTCCATCGTCAGCGTGCTGCCGGCGAGGCGGTCGGTGCCGGCGAGGGTGACCCGGCCGTCCCGCACGACGACCTCCTGCTCGCCGAGGGTGTACGACCCGTCGCCGACACCGGTGGCGCTGATGGCGTCGGTGATCAGAACGAGCGAGTGCGGGCTGGACCGGCCGATCAGGCGCACCAGGGCGTCGTGCACATGCACCCCGTCATTGATCAGCTCGACGGGGACGCCCGCGTCCAGGGCCGCGATCGCCGGCCCGGGACTGCGGTGGGTGAACGGGGCCATGCCGTTGAACAGGTGGGTGGCGAGCGTCGCGCCGGCGGCCAGGCCCGCCGCGGCCTCGTCGTAGCTCGCGTCCGTGTGCCCGATCGCGGCCACCACGCCGAGGGTGACCAGCTCGGTGATCAGCTCGAGCGCTCCGGGCAGTTCCGGCGCCACGGTCACGGTGCGCACGCAGCCGCGTCCTGCATCGAGCAGCCTGCGCAACGTGGGCAGGTCCGGCAGCAGCAGGCTCTCCGGGCGCTGCGCGCCGCAGCGCGCCGCGGCGAGGAACGGGCCCTCCAGATGGACACCCCCGATCACGCCGGACGCGGTGAGCTCGGCGGCCCACTCCAGCTGCCGGCACAGCGCGTCGACCGGTTGGGCCATGAGCGACACCAGGCCGTCGGTGGTGCCGTGCGAGCGGTGGAACGCCACCGCCGCCGCCATGTCCGCGCGCGCCCGAGTCACGTCCGCACCGCCGCCGCCGTGCTGGTGCAGGTCGATGAAGCCGGGCAGCAGCCAGGCGCCGCCGAGGTCGATCACCTCTCGCGCGGCGCGACGCGGCGTGGCGGCCCCGACGTGGCGGATGCGGCCGGCTTCGATGTCGACCCAGCCGCGGGCGAGGACGCGTTGCGGGGTCACGACGCGGGCATTGCCGAGGATCATCGCCGGCCGTCCACGAGGCGCAGAGCGAGCCCGGCGGCGCCGAGCACTCCGGCGTCCGCTCCCAGCACTGCAGCACGCACCAGCGGCGCCGGCCGCCAGGCGAGCCGTCCGGCCAGACCGGCGCGCACCGGCTCCAGCAGGGTGGCCCCGGCGCCGGCGAGCCCGCCGCCCAGGACGATCACGCCGGGATCGAGCACCAGCGTGCACGTGGCGAGCGCGACCGCGAGCGCGTCGGTGGCGGTCGACCACACCGCGGCGGCAGCGTCGTCATGCAACACGCAGCGCGCGATCTCGGCCGTGTCGCGGGTGAGCGCGGTCCGTTCGCGGTAGCGCCGCGCGATCGCGGCGGCCGAGGCGTAACGCTCGAGGCAGCCGCGTTGGCCGCAGGGACAGGCATCGCCATCGGGATACACCGGCTGATGACCGAGCTCGCCGGCCCGCCCGGTCGCGCCCGGTGAAACGGTGCCGGACCGCACGTGCGCCGCAGCGATGCCGGTACCGAGCGCGACGAACAGCAGGTCCGGGTCGCCGTGTTCTCGACCCTCGGCCGACGCCGCGGCAGCCACGTCGTGCCCGAGGGCCGTGGGCAGTCCCGAGGCCGCGGCGACCCGGTCGCGAACCGGCTCGTCGCGCCAGGGCAGGTTCGCCGAGAACACGACCATTCCGTCGGCGACGACGCCAGGACTGACGACGCCGACGGCGACCGTGCGCTCGTCGCGCAGGCCGGCCACGAGGTCGGTGACCGCGGTGGTCAGCGCTGCCGTGTGCGCCGGGGTCGCGACCGAGTGGGCAGCAATCACGTCCCCTGCCGCGGACACGAGCGCGCCCTTCACCCGGGTGCCGCCGACGTCGATCCCGACGAAGGTCATCCCTTCACCGCACCCTCCGCCGCGCTCATCGCGCTCCTGCCGCCAGTGCCCGGGCGGCGGCCGCGAGCAGTCCGGGCGCGACGCCCCGGGTGCGGATCGTGGGCCGGTCGGACACCACGCCGGGCCACCCGCAGTCGACGACGACGGTGGCGGCTGGCAGCAGCGCGCGCTGCCACTGCACCCGGTCGGGATCGCGCACGACGACCACGAGGTCACGCCCGGGTGGCAGCTCGACCGGATCGTCGATCCGTAGGGTCTGCGTTCCCGGCAGCAGCTTCGCGAGATGCGTGCCGAGCGACCAGGGCAGCTCGCCCGCCGCCATGCCGCCCGGCGTTCGGCACTCGACGACCAGCGGCCGGTCGAGCCGGGGGAGTGTGCCGATGATCTCGACCGATGCTGCATCAGGGACGGGCGTCGGATCGGTGTCGGCGGGTGCCGCGAGAGCGGCCGTTCGTTTCGCCGCCTCGGTCAACCGCGCCTCGTCGAGCCGACCCTCGTCCACGGCGCGCACGATCGCATCCGGGATTTCGTCGGCGAGGTGCGGATGGTCCTGCGAGCCGGTCTCGACCGCGTCGGCGCCCGCGGCGAGTGCACCGACCGCGCCCTCGACCATGCCGACACCGTCGGCCACCGCGCGCATCTCCAGCGCGTCGGTCACGACGGTGCCGGTGAAGCCGAGCGTGCCGCGCAGCAGTCCGTGCGTGATCGCCCTGCTGAACGTGGCGATGTTGTCGGGGTCGAGCGCGGCTACCTGCAGGTGTCCGGTCATGACGGCCCGCGCGGCCGCCGCGATGCCGGCGCGGAACGGCGGCAGCTCCGTCGCCTCGAGTTCGGCGCGCGTGCGGGTGACGGTGGCGATGCGGTGATGCGAATCGTCGACAGTGGCGCCGTGGCCGGGGAAGTGCTTCAGACACGCGGCCACGCCTGTGGATTCGAGCCCGCGCACGGCTGCGGCGACGTGTCGCGCGGCAACCTGCGGATCGGCCGAGAACGCCCGCACGCCGATCACCGGGTTGCGCGGGTCGACGTTCACGTCCGCGACCGGCGCGAGGTCGATGGTCACGCCGGCCTCCGCGCACCGCGCGCCGATCGCGCGGTAGACGGACTCGGTGAGGTCAGGGTCGTCGCGGTGGCCGAGCGCCGCGGCCCCGGGCGAACTGCTGCCGCGCACGGCGTCCAACCGGGTGACGTCGCCGCCTTCCTCATCCAGCGCGACGACGATGTCCCGTCCCGCTGCGCGCCTCAGCTGGGCGGTCAGCCGCGCGACGCCGGTGCCGTCGCCGAGGTTCGAGCCGAACAGCACGACACCGCCGAGGCCGTCCTCGAGCGCACGCAGCAGCCACGCCGGTGGCTGCGGCCCGACCCAGCCCAGCAACAGGCACGACAGTGCACGACGGCGAAGGTCGATGGGCAACGTCATGCCTTCCGTAGTTGGGGTTCTTGCCAGACTAGGACGATGAGCACGCGTATCGATCACGTCGTCACGTCCGGCACGTTCCATCTCGACGGCGGGAGCTGGGACGTCGACAACAACGTCTGGGTGGTCGGCGACGACGCCGAATGCGTGGTGATCGACGCGGCGCACGACGCCGATGCCATCCTGCGTGCGGTCGACGGACGGCGGGTGGCTGCGATCCTGTGCACCCACGCGCACGACGACCACGTCAACGCCGCGCCGGCGGTCGCGGAGGTCTCCGGGGCGCCGATCCTGCTGCACCCGGCCGATCGCGTGCTCTGGGACCTCGCCCATCCCGACCACGACTTCGACAGCGAACTCGCCGACGGACAGCGCATCGACGTCGCCGGTACGACGCTGCAGGTGCTGCACACGCCGGGCCACGCGCCCGGTGCGGTCTGCTTCTACGCACCGGACCTCGGGGTGGTGTTCAGCGGTGACACGCTGTTCCAGGGTGGGCCGGGTGCCACCGGGCGCTCCTATTCCGACTTCGCGACGATCGTCGAGTCGATCCGGGACAAGTTGCTGACGCTGCCCGCCGAGACCGTGGTGCATACCGGCCACGGCGACGACACCACGATCGGTGTCGAGGCTCCGCATCTGCAGGAGTGGATCGTCCGGGGGGCGTGAGCTCGGCCGGGCTTCGATGCCGAACAGGTGACCGTGTTGAACGCGGGGTCGACATCGGAGACGAGGTCGTCGGTGAGGTCGCGGCGCAGCTCGAACCTCGTTCTCGGTCACGTGATTTTTAGAGCGCAGCGGGCTGGGTGAGGCGCAACGGCGGACGGGTTTCGGCTCCCGGTCGTGTTGCGCTGCCGGCCTGGTCTCTGCTCGGAAGGCGCAGCAACGGAAGGGGATTCGCTCTCCGCCTGGGTCGCGCTCCCGGCTTCTGGTGTGCTCGAAGGACGCGGTGACGGAGGACGTTTGGCGCTGGGTCGGGTTGCGCGGCCGGCCTCGCTTTGCGTTCGGATCCTCAGATATATCTGCGGATTCTCTTGTTTGCCTTCCCTGGAAGGCGTACTATCGAACATGTGGACGTATTGGTGGGTGGCTCGTTGGAGTTGCTGACCGATGCCCAGGTCGTGGAGGGGATGCGGGCGGAGCTGCGGGTGCAGCACGAGGCCGAGGTGCGGCTGATCGGGCTGGTCGATCAAGTGTCCCGGCGCGGGTTGGCGCAGGTTCATGGTTGTAAGAGTGCGGTGCAGTGTCTGCGGCAGCTGCTCAATGTGAGTGCGGGTGAGGCGGCGGCGAAGCTGCGGCTGGCGGCCGCGGTGTCGCCGCGGCACAGCATGACCGGGGAACTGTTGCCGGCGGCGCATCCGGACACCGCCGCCGCGTTCGCGGCGGGGCTGGTGTCCTCCCGCGCGGCCGACATCGTGACCCGCACCGTGGACGGGCTGCCGGACGGCGTGTTGGAGGAGGCGCATTCGGCGGTGGAGCAGGTGCTGCTCGACTTCGCCAAGGCGCATGACCCGGAAACGCTCGCCCGCCACGCCACCCGGGTGTCGACAGCCCTGGACCAGAACGGTGCGCTGCGCGATCACGAGCGGGCCGCCCGGCGCCGCAGCGCGCAGCTGCGGCGCTTCCCGGACGGCTCCGGTGTGCTGCTCGTGCACCTGACCGCCGAGGCGGCCGAATATGTCGAGACCTCCTTCGACACCCTCGGCAAACCCGCCCCCGCTGCGACTGAGGCTGCGGACGGGGCGCGGGATCCGCGCACCCCGGCCCAGCGCCGCCACGACGCGCTGCTGGCCGCGCTGAAGCTCGCATTCGCTTCGGGCCGGCTCCCCAACGCCGGCGGCGTCACCACCACGCTGGTGCTGTCGATGGCGGTCGACGACTTCGGCACCGACACCGGCGTCGCCACCACCAGCCACGGCTACCCCATCCCGGTGTCGCTCGCCAAGCGCTGGCTCGACCCCGAAGCCCGCGCCATCCTCGTCCTGCTGTCCAAAACGCGGGGCATCATCGCCTACTCCGACAAGCAGCGGCTGTTCACCGAACAACAACGCCTCGCCATGCTCGCCCGAGACGGCGGCTGTAGCTACCCCGGCTG
>DATBTJ010000004.1:0-17678 GCA_036559305.1 Jatrophihabitans sp. | reverse complement strand
GACGACATCTCGTCGCGACACACGGACAACTCGGTGAAGTAGCGGGGACGGCTCAGTCCTTGCGGACGGACGCCTGGAAGGTCTCGCGCCAGCGCTGCGGCGAGGTGACATCGGCCGCGGCGTCGAGGTAGCGCTTGCGCAGCTTGGGCCACTCGCGGCTGAGCCGCGCGTGCGCGGCCAGGCTCTGCGTCATCAGCGTGCGGAACAGCTCCGGGTCGCGCTGGTACCACGACGTCGTCGTGCCGTCCGCGCTGGAGACGAGCGCGCCGTCGCTGTTCGACAACAGCCACCACTCGGCGTCCTGGCTCGGCACGACCAGCTGCGGGTGGTCCTTGGCCAGCTCCGACACCGGGAGTACCTGGCGCACCGCGCCGAGAGCGGCCTTGATGAACAGCCCGAGCTTGTTCGTGGGGGACGTGGGCTCCTTGCCGCGGCGCGGCGGCTTGAGCCGGCGCACCTCGGGGAAGGATTCGATGTCGGCCTTGGACTGCGAGTCGGCGAACTCGGCGCGCACCTCGCGCAGGCTACCCATCTTGGTGAGGATGTCGCTGTGCAGGTGCTCGGGCCCGGCCAGCACATCCTCGATGGCCATCAGGCGCAGCTTCGCGGTGGAGTACTGCATCGAGAGCAGGTGCCGGATCTGGAACTCGAGGTTCTCGTTCACGACGCTGCCGCCGCGCGGGTACGGCGAGTGCAGCAAGGCCGTCACCAGTCGGTTCCGCAGGTGGTAGTACGCCTGCCAGTCAAGCGCGTCGTTCTTGTCCTGCCACGGCACGTGCCAGACGGCGACGCCGGGCATCGAGACCACCGGCACGCCGGCACCCTTGGCACGCAGGCCGTATTCGGCGTCGTCCCACTTGATGAACACCGGCAGCGACAGGCCGAGCTGACGCACGACCGAGGTGGGGATCAGGCACATCCACCAGCCGTTGTAGTCGACGTCGACGCGGCGGTGCAGCCACGGGGTGTTGCGCAGGTTGCGGCGGCCGAAGTCGTGCTCGTGCACGGTGCGCGGCGCGGCGCCCCACCACCAGTTGTAGCGGGCGATCGTCTCGCCGTAGGAGTGCAGCACCGAGCGGTCGTACATGCTGAACATGTGGCCGCCGACGATCGTCGGCCGGCGCGCCAGGTCGGCAAAGGTGATCGCGCGCAGCATGCTCTCCGGCTCGGTCACCACGTCGTCGTCGAGCAGCAGGACGTAGTCGCTCGCGCCCTCGCGCACCGTCTCGTCCATGCCGCGCGAGAAACCGCCCGACCCGCCGAGGTTGCCCTGGTTGATGATCTTCAGCTTGGCACCGAGGCCCTTGGTGGCGTCGACGAAGTCCTCGTGGTCCTCGACGCGTTGGGTGCCCTGATCGGCGACGTAGACGTGATCGATGACCTCGAGCAGGTCCGGCGACTCGGCCAGCACCCGCAGGTTGTCAACGCAGTAGTCGGGACGGTTGAACGTCGTCATCGCGATGCTGAACCGCCCCTGCTCGAGCCGCTCGGTGCGGGTCGCCCAGTCCGCCTCGATGAGGGTGACGCCGCGTGAGGCGGCCGCGATGTCGAACCAGTACCAGCCGCCGTCGATGAACTGCGACAACGGCAGCTTGATCTCGATGGTCTCGGGGCCGTCGTTGTCGATCAGCCGCGACTCGACCGGGTGGCTGTGCCCCTTCGCGGTCGACCGGTAGACGATGACCGTGCACTCGCCCTCGACGCGCACGCGCAGCACGACGTCCTCGACGATCGTCCAGCGCCGCCAGTAACTCGCCGGGAAGGCGTTGAAGTACGAGCCGAACGACACGCGCCGGCCGGGCTCCATGCGGGCGCTGCGCCGCGCGGCGAGGTCACCGGAACTGGTGGCCTGGGTGCCGAACCGCACGGCCGACTGCGCCTCGCCGGGCGTTGCGCTCGGGACGGCGGTGACCTTCTGTTCCTGCTGCTCGGATTCGCGCTCGGTGTCGACCGGAGCCAGGTTGGCGCCGCGCTCCATGTTGGTCTCGACGTAGAGCGGGACGACATCCAGGTTGCCCTGCAGCGGCAGGACGACTCGCTGCAGGACGCGCATGCCGCGCGGGTTCTCGAACTCAGTCATCGGTTCCTCCGCTGATCAACGGCGCACCGTCGTGAAAGTGCGGCCGGAGCCGGTTGTCGTACATGTTGAGCGCGGACGCGATCGCCATGTGCATATCGAGATACTTGTAGGTGCCGAGCCGGCCGCCGAACAACACGCCGTTCTCGCGCCGCGCCATCTCGCGGTACTTCAGCAGCATCTCGCGGTCGTCCGGGGTGTTCACCGGGTAGTACGGCTCGTCGCCGGTCTCGGCGAAGCGGCTGTACTCGCGCATGATCACCGTCTTGTCGGCGGGATAGTCGCGCTCGGGGTGGAAGTGGCGGAACTCGTGGATGCGGGTGAACGGCACGTCCGCGTCGGGGTAGTTCATCACCGGGGTGCCCTGGAAGTCGCCGGTCGGGAGCACCTCGCGGTCGAAGTCGAGCGTGCGCCAGGACAGCTGTCCCTCGGCGTTGTCGAAGTAGGCGTCGATCGGGCCGGTGTAGACGACGGGCACGTTACCGACGTACTCGGCGCGGTTGTCGAAGAAGTCGGTGGACAGCCGCACCTCGATGTTCGGGTGGTCGGCCATGCGCTCGATCCACGCGGTGTAGCCGTCGACCGGCAGGCCCTCGTAGGTGTCGTTGAAGTAGCGGTTGTCGTAGGTGTAGCGCACCGGCAGGCGGCTGATGATGTCGGCGGACAGCTTCTCGGGATCGGTCTGCCACTGCTTGGCCGTGTAGTGCGCGATGAACGCCTCGTACAGCGGTCGGCCGATGAGCGAGACGCCCTTCTCGACGAAGTTCGCCGGCACCTTGTCACCGAGCTCGGCGGCCTGTTCCTTGATCAGCGCGCGGGCCTCGTCCGGGCTGTAGGCGGCGTCGAAGAACTGGTTGATCGTGCCGAGGTTGATCGGCAGTGGGAACACCTGGCCGGCGTGGTTGCTGTAGACGCGGTGCTGGTAGCCGGTGAACTCGGTGAACCGGTTCACGTACTCCCACACCCGGGTGTTCGAGGTGTGGAACAGGTGCGCGCCGTACTTGTGGATCTCGATGCCGGTCTCGGGGTCGGCCTCGCTGTAGGCGTTGCCGCCGATGTGCGGGCGCCGGTCGAGCACGAGCACGCGCAGGCCCAGATCGGACGCGCAACGCTCGGCGACGGTCAGCCCGAAGAAGCCTGATCCGACCACCACGAGGTCGATGTTCACGAATTCCTTGCCTCTCTGGCTGTCTGCTGTTGGTCACTGTGCGGTGCGGCCGGAGCAGGGCCGCCCGACGGCGGCGCAGGGGGGACGGACCGACGTGCACGGCCGCGGCGTTCGCCGTAACCGGCGACGATCAAGCGGTAAAGAATACGCCGCAACCGCCAGTGCAGCAGCCGGTACCCCCCGCGGACGGCGACGTTGCGCACGTACTGGCCACGCGAGATGAACCGGGCGTCGCGTAGCCGCCGTTGCAGCGCGAGTTCCGAGCGCAGCTGGTCGCGGCCGCCGCGGCGCTGGTAGGCGCCGGACCCGACCCGGTAGTACACCAGCGGTTCGGCCACGTTGCGCGGACGGGCGCCCGCGGCGAGCATCCTGGAGAACAACCAGTAGTCCTCCATGAGTGGGAGGTCGCCGTAGCCGCCGGCCGCCTGTACCGCGCTGCGGCGGTACACGACCGTCGGATGATTGAACGGGTCGTGGATGTGCGCGTAGCGGCGGATGTCGTCGGGATCGGTCGGCGGGACGCGCCGCCGTCCGGGCATCGCGGGATCCTTCTCGAACTCCACCAGCCCGGCGCCGACGATGTCCGCACCGGCGCGGATCAGCGGCAGCTGCACCTCGAACCGGTTCGGCATCGCGATGTCGTCGGAGTCCATCCGGGCGACGATGTCGTACGGGCTCGCGGCCAGGCCGGCGTCGAGGGCCGGGCCGAGACCGGTGCTGCGCTCGATCGGGACGACGTCGACCGGCACCGGGCTCTCGGCGCAGAGCTGCTCGATGCAGCGGTCCAGTTCCTCGGTGACCGGTCCGTCGCGCACCAGCAGCACGAGATCCGGACGCAGGGTCTGCTCCTGGACGGCGCTGCGGAACGCGACTCGCAGGAAGTCGGGGTCATCGCGGACGTACACCGGGAGCAGGAGCGCGAACGGCTCCGGGATGGTCACGCTGAAACTGCTCCTTAGCGCCGGTGCGATCGCCGGTGATTGCGTCGGCTCGAGGTCGGTGCGCCCATCGTCGCACGCCCGGCAGGTGCCGCCGGCATTGCTATCATCGCCGCCATCGGGAGGCACGTGGTCGAGACTGGCGAGGTTCGTTGACAGCGCACGCACCACGCAGGCCGCTCGCTTCCGCCCCCCGCGTGATCGCCGTCGTCGTCACGTTCAACCGGCGCGAGCTGCTGCTGGCGGCGCTCGACGCCCTCGACGCGCAGACCCGCCGGCCGGACGCCGTGATCGTCGTCGACAACGCCTCCACCGACGCGACCGCCGACGCGGTGCGGGCGCGCGCGGGTGCGGTCGCGCTGCACGTGCTCGACCGCAACACCGGCGGCGCCGGCGGGTTCGCCTACGGCATGGCGGCGGCCCTGCGTGCCGCGGCCGACCTGATCTGGTTGATGGACGACGACACCATTCCCGAGCCGGACGCGCTCGAGGCCCTGCTCGCCGCGCGCGCCGGCTATCGCGGACCGCGCCCGGCGTTGCTGGCGAGCCGGGTGGTCTGGACGGACGGGCGCGCGCACCCGATGAACACGCCGCGTCCCAAGCCCATGGTCGGAACCGACGAGCGGGCCGCGGCCGAGGCGGTGTCGTGCATTCCGGTGCGCTCGGCGTCGTTCGTGTCGATCCTGGTGGACGCGGCGGTGTGCCGCGCGCGGGGCGGCCCGGTGGCCGACTACTTCCTCTGGAACGACGACTTCGAGTTCACCACCCGGATCCTGCGCGGCTCGATCGGCCTGCTGTGCCCGCAGAGTGTCGTGGTGCACAAGACGCGCACGTTCGGCTCGACCGACGTCGACCCGGGGGACCGGTTCTACTACGAGGTGCGCAACAAGATCTGGTTGCTCACCCGCAGCCCGTCGCTTGCGCCGCTGGAACGACTGCTCTACACCGGCTCGACGCTGCGGCGCTGGGTCCGCACGATCCGGGCGTCCGGCGATCGCGCCACGCTGTGGCGGGCCCTCGGCCGCGGAGTGGTGGCCGCGCTGCGGCACGGGCCGCGGTCGAACGAGATCGTGCTGGCCGGCACCGGCTACGCCGGCTGAGCCGGCCGCAGTCAGCCGCGGTTGCTCAGCCGCCACACCGCGACACGCAGCCTGCCGATCCACCGGTAGCGGACGCTGAGCTCGCGCAGCGACTTCTTCAGCCGGTTCGACGGCATCGCGGCATCTACCGCGCGATCGACCCAGCCGGCCTGCGGCCGCGGCTGCGCGCGCTTCTCGATCGGGTGCTCGCGGCGCTCGGCGAGCAGCTGCGCAACCGCGTCGACGCCGACGGCCACCAGCTCGCGGTCGGCGATCTCGCGGGTGCCGCCCGCGTTGCCCGGCCGGCGCTCCAGGTCGGCGAGATCGCCGCGGAGGTCCACCCCGAGCGTCCGCAGGCTGCGCCCCCGACGCAGGGTGTAGCCGTCGACCCAGGTCGCCGCCTCGTCGCTCAACGCCGGACGGGACGTGCGCGGCCGGGTCGAGAGCATCGACTCGGCGAAGGTCGGCTTGATGTAGGTCTCGTACATCCAGTGCGGCACCTGGCCGCGCAGCTTGGTGTTGACCGCGCGCAGGAACTCCGCCTCGGGCCAGCCCAGCGAGGTGTTCTCGCGCGCGCCGCCGACCTCGGTGCCGGTCGGGTCGTAGCCGAGCAGGTCCGCCCAGCGCTGCCACAGCAGGTCACGTGGTGACCCCGACGGCGGGACGGTGACGACATGCATCCGGTCGAACGGGACGTGTGCGGCCCACTTGCGCAGAGTCGGGACGGTGTCGTGCAGCCGCCAGAATCCGCGCCGCTGTGCCGACCGGCGCTTCGACTGCCGGTCGATCACGTCGCGCACCCAGTCGTCCCACGCCCCGGTCTCGCCGTTCTTCACCGCCTCCTGCCAGGCGGCGGGCAACAGCGACGCGAGGTCGCGGACGGTGACGGCGATGTGCAGTTCGGCGGGCTCGAGCGACCCGACGGCGCGAGCGATCTGCTCCGGCTTGGCGGCCATCAAGATCTCGTGCGAGATCACCGCGACGCCGTCGCAGCGCCGGGCCTGCTCGGCGAGGATGTCCCACTCGCCGACCCACGATCCGCGCGGGTGGGTGCCGTCGTAGCGGAACTGGCGCAGGTCGCGCGAGGCGCGGTACTGGTCGTAGGCGTGCAACCCGGGCAGGGTCACACCCTGCGCGCGCAGCGCCGCCCGGTTGGCCCACATCGCGTCCTGCAGGAACGTGGTGCCGGTCTTGGGCTCGCCGATGTGCAGCAGGACGACCGGCTTGCCGGTGGCGTCGGCGCGGGCGCGCAACGAGGGCGCCGGGACCCGGCCCACAGGCCCGGGAGACCGCTGTGCAGCACTGGTCACGGATCAGGCATCCTCGTTCGCGGGTCCGGCTTGATGGTGGGCCCCTGAGTTTAGCGGGGCGCCGGCCGGGTCACCGGCTACCGTTCGGTGATCGGTCGCGGTCCGCGCGATGAGTCCACTGGAGGAGAGTTTGGTTCGCCGCCGACGCGTCCGCATCAACAAGCAAGACCTGCGTACGCGGGTCCGCGAGGTGATGCCGGAGCCCGCGATGCGGGTCGTCGAGTGGGCCCGGTCGCACCGCAGCGCACCCGAGCACGTCGAGCGCGAGCGGGTCCGCCGGCTCACCGAGATGTACGAGCGGCTGCGCACGAGCTACGAGGTCGACGACATCGTGCCCTCGACCAAGACGCGGCTTCCCGAGGTGGACCACATCGCGGTCGTCGAGGACGCCGCGCTCGTCGGCAGCGAGGTCTACTCGGACTTCTTCCGGATGCTCGACGGCGACGCCGACCTCGACGCGTCGATCATCACCTTCCACCGCCGGATGCTGACACGCACCAGGGAGCCGGGCCGGGCCCGAGCCTTCGCCCAGGTGCTCCAGCACACCCCGGGGCTGCGCCCGATCACCGACGTCTGCCTTGCGATCTCGGCGCTGCGCGAACCCGTCCCGGTCTCGTCGTGGCAGCTGTTCACCCGCAACGATCTCGGCTTCGTCCTGAAGCACGCGCCGGTCGAGTACGTCCGCTGCGCGATCGCACACGGCTTCGGCCCGCACGACGCAGCCGCCGCGATCGACGCGGTCGCCTCGGGCGAGGTGCCGATGAACGCCGACGCCGAGACCTGGCTCGAGGTGGCGTTGCTGCTGTTCTCGGGCGGTTTCGAGACGCAGTCGGCCTACGCCGCGCAGCGTGCCGACCAGGAGCTGGACCGCATCGAGCACGAGGGCCACCGCGACCACGTCCGCGGGCGGATCGAGGTGCTGCGATCGTGGTTCGGCCGGGCCGAGCGGGCCGCCGCACCCGTGCCGCTGCCCGCGGGTGAGGTCGCGGTGGCGCTGCAGGGCGGCCGGCACCCCGACGCCCGGCTGCGGTCGGAGTACGCGCTCGACCAGATCGACACGCTCAGCGTGCTCGGCCACCTCGTCCGGCACCAGGGTGCCCGGTTCACCGGTGACGACGCCGAGTTGACCGAGCTCGCAGGCGACCTGCAACGGCGCACCCCGGCCCCGCTGCCGGGCGAGGCCCGCCCGGTCCGGCTGGTGCCGATCGACCGTGACCTGAGCGAGTTCGGCCCGCTGCCGGCCGACACCTGGACGGTGGTGACCAGCTGGTTCGTCCACCCGCTGCACGCTGCTCGCACCGACGCCGCGCTCGATCCGCGGCTGAACCCGGTGTTCGTCTCCTTCGCCGTCGACGAGGCCGGTCTCGCGCGTCCCGGCGTCGTGGACCACCTGCGCGCCCACGCCCCGATCGGGTGCCGTGACTGGGCGAGCGTCGATCTGCTCGCCGCCGCGGACGTCCCCGCCTTCTTCTCCGGCGCGCTCGCGCCGACCGCGGCCGACGTCGTCCCCACCGAGGCGCCCGCCGCGCCCGGCAGTGAGATCGCGGCTTTCGACCTGCCACCCGAGGACGGCGCCCGGGGGCGCAGCGTCCACTGGCCGCTGGTGCTCGAGCGCAGCTTTGCCCGCAACCTGTTCGACACCGTGAACACCCTCACCTCCTGGCGCCGGGAGTTCGCGCGCGTGGTCACCGGCGACGTCCGGCAGGCCGTGACAGCCCGCGCGCTCGGCATCGACGTCGACCTGCGGCCGGAGCAGCCCGGCACCAGCGAGACGACCGACCTCGGCGCACTGTCCGACGCCGACCTCGCGGCGCTGCGCCGGGGGACCGGCGACAAGCTCGCGGCGCTGTTCGGCGCGATCCTCGCCGGACAGGGCCGGGACGAGGTCTACGCCGTGTGGCGCGAGGTGTGCGCCGCCGACGTCGCCGAGGCCGAGAAGCGGCGCGCCAACGTCGCCGATCTCGGCACGGTCGACTTCGACCTGAACGCGCTGTGCAACCGGATCCGCGCGCACGTGGTCGTGGTCGAGCGCAGCGAGCCGGCCGGCGCGGGGGCCGAGCTCAATCTCGAGTTCTCTCTCGACGCGAAGTACAAGCCGAAGCTGGACGTCGTGCTGGACTCGGTCGTGACCCACACCGACCGCCCGGTGCGCGCGTTCGTGCTCTCGCGCCAGCACGGCCGCAAGGACCACGCGCGGATGGCCCGGCTGTTCCCGACGGTGTCGTTCGTGTGGATCCCGACCGACGACGTCGACTACGGCCCGATCGCGGGCAAGGTGCCGTGGGCGTCGTTCGCGACCATGGACCGCACGCTGCTGCCGCTGATCCTGCCGGACGTCGACCGCATGCTGCACCTGGATCTCGACCTGCTGATCACCGGCGACATCGCCGAGCTGTTCGACACCCCGTTCGAGGGCAACCCACTGGTCGCGATCCTCGAGCCGCAGCTGTGTTACCGCAGCGGGTACGACACGATCCGCCGCACCGCCCACCGGCTGCGCCTGGGCGGTGAGCCGGACCTCGCCGCGGAGCTGCTGATCCGCGTCGCCGAGCGCGTCCCGTTCGACTTCGAGGTCTTCAACGCGGGCGTGATGGTGATGAATCTCGACATGATGCGTCGCGAGGACTTCTGCGCCCGGTTCCTGCCCTACGTGCAGCGCTACGGCGTGAACGGGCAAGAGGTGCTCAACATCTATGTCGGACCGCGCTTCGTCCACGCCGAGCGGAAGTGGAACCTCAACGGGCGCCTGGAGTTCACCGACGACACGCGCATCGTCCACTGGGCCGGCCCCTACAAACCGTGGAAGCGTGATCGCTACGTCGGCGGCCGCGAACTCTGGGACGCCGCCGAGCAGCAGTTCCGCGACCGCACCGCCGCGCTCGACTGACTGGCAACGCGCCTAGCCGCCTGACGGGCACGCGCGCCGCCCCCACTACCATCCTGAGGTTGTTCACAGACAAGGGTCGTCCGGAGGAGAATTTGGTGTCGAATCGTCGCGCGGACGCAGCGAAGGTCGTCAAGGCCCGCATTCGCGGTGTCCTGCCGGACCCGGTCGTCAAGGTCGTGCACCGTGCACGGGCGCGCCGCCATGCGGGCAGCCCGGCCGACCAGCGGCGCACCCAGGCGCTCGCCGGCATGTATGAGCAGCTGCGCAAGGCCTACGAGGTCAAGGCGCCGCCGTCTCGCGGCGGTCTGCTGCCCGAGGTCGGTCACATCCGTGAGGTCGAAGAGGCGGCGCTGCACGGCGTGGACGTCTACGCCGAGTTCTTCTGGTCGATCCGCCGCGATGCGGACATCGACACCGCCTTCATCACCTGGTACCGGCGCGCCCTGACCGTGGTCAAGATGCCCGCCCGCGCCCGCTCGGTGGCCCAGGCGTTCCAGCAGATCGATCAGCTGCGCCCGATCGCCGACCTGTGCCTGGCGGTGTCGGCGCTGCGCGAGCCCGTCCCGATCTCGTCGTGGCAGCTGTTCACCCGCAACGACCTCGCCTTCGTGCTCAAGCACGCCCCGATCGAGTACTTCCGCACCGCGATCGAGTTCGCCTTCGGCCCGGACGACGCCGCCGCCGCGATGGACAAGGTCGCCTCCGGCGAGGTGGCCATGGCCGCCGACGCCGAGACCTGGCTCGAGGTCGCATTGCTGCTGTTCTCGGGCGGCTTCGAGACGCAGTCGTCCTACGCGACCGGCCGCGCCGCCGAGGCGCTGGAACTGGTCGAGGACGAGGGGCACCGAAACTGGCTGCGTGGTCGCATCGACACGCTGCGCTCGTGGCACGGCCGCGCCGAGCGCGCCGGCGACGCCCCGGCGCCGGCCGACGGCGAGGTGTCCGTCGCGCTGGTCGACTACGAGCACCCGGACGCGCGCAAGCACTCCGACTACGCCATCGACCAGATCGAGACGGCGACCGTGCTCGGCCACCTGGCCCGGCACAGCGGCGCGCGCTTCGCCGGATCCGACGACGTCGTCGCGGAGGCGAACGGGCTGCAGCGCCGCTCGCCCGCGCCGGTCGCGGGCCCGCAAGTGCCGGTACGGCTGATGACCATGCAGCGCGACCTCAGCGAGTTCGCCGCGCTTCCCGAGAACACCTGGGCCGTCGTCACCGACTGGTTCGCCAACCCCCTCGAGGTGGCGCGCGGCGACCTGCCGTTCCACCCGAACCTCCGGCCGGTGTTCGTGTCGTTCCACATCACCGAGCCCGCGCTCGGGCGACCCGGCGTCGTCGACTACCTGCGCGCGCACGGCCCGATCGGCTGCCGCGACCGCGAGACCATGCAGCTGCTGCAAGCGGCCCGGGTGCCGGTCTTCTTCTCCGGCGCGATCACCAGCACCTCCGGTGACGTCATCGCGGTCGACACCCCGACCGAGCCGCGGACCGAGGTCGTCTACTTCGACCTGCCGGCGACGAGCGGGACCCGCCGCAGCGTCATCTGGGGCGCCATCCGCGGCCGCTCCCTGGCAGCCAACCTGCACGAGAGTGGTAGCGCGCTGAACATGTGGCGCGGCACCATCGCCAAGGCCGTGACGCCGGACGTCCGGCTCCTGCTCGCGCTGCGCTCGCTCGGCGTCGACACCGAGTTCCGTAACGAGGACCGGGGCTCGGGCGTCGCCGCCGATCTCGGCGCACTGTCCGACGACGCGTTCACCGCGATGCGTACAGGCCTCGACGACAAGCTCGCCGTGCTGTTCGGCGCGATCCTGGCCGGCCGGTCCGCCGACGAGGTGTACGCCGCGTGGCGTGAGACGTGCGCGTCCGACGTCGCCGAGGCCGAGGCGCTGCGCACGTCCTTCCCGGACCTGGGCACCGTCGACTTCGACCTGCAGGCGCTGTGCGATCGCGTGCGCGCCAACTCGGTCGTGGTCGAGCGCACCCAGCAGGTCGGCGAGGGCGCCGAGCTGAACGTGGAGTTCTCCCTCGACGCGAACTACAAGCCGAAGCTGGACGTCGTGCTCGACTCGCTCGTCGCGCACACCGACCGGCCGGTGCGCGCGTTCGTCCTGTGCCGCCAGCACGGGCCGGAGGACTTCGAGCGGATGGCGCGGCTGTTCCCGATGGTGTCGTTCATGTGGATCCCCACCGACGACGTCGACTACGGCCCGATCGCGGGCAAGGTGCCGTGGGCGTCGTTCGCGACCATGGACCGCACGCTGCTTCCGCTGATCCTTCCGGACGTCGACCGGATGATGCACCTGGATCTCGACCTGCTGATCCTGGGCGACCTCGCCGACCTCTACGACACCCCGTTCGACGGCCACCGCATGGTCGCGATCCCCGAGCCGCAGCAGTGCTACATCAGCGGCTACGACACCGTCCGCCGCACCGCGCACCGGCTGCGCAGCGTCGGTACGCCGGAACTGGCCGTCGAACTGCTCGGCCGGGTGGCCGAGCGGCACGCGTTCGACTTCGAGGTGTTCAACGCCGGCGTCATGGTCATGAACCTGGACAAGATGCGGGAGGAGGAGTTCTGCGCCCGGTTCCTGCCGTACGTGCAGCGCTACGGCGTGAACGGGCAGGAAGTGCTCAACATCTACGTCGGCAACGATTACGCACGCCGCGACCGGCGCTGGAACCTCAACGCCCGCCTGGAGTTCACCGAGGACACCCGCGTCGCGCACTGGGCCGGCCCGTACAAGCCCTGGCGCAAGGACTGGTACATCGCCGGCCGAGACTGGTGGGACGCCGCGGAGGCGCGCTTCCTCGCCCGGACGGCCGCGCTGACCGAGCGGGAGCGCGAGCCCTCGGTGGGCTGACGCCTCGTCCAGCCCCAGGGCGTCCCGGTGGACCGGGATTGCCCGCCCCTGTTGATACCCTTGACCGGCCGTGCTAGTGCGCCGGCGCAATTCAAAGGAGAATTTGGATCGTGCGAGTACTCATCCTCGGTGGCGACGGTTTCTGCGGCTGGCCGACGGCCCTGCACCTGTCGAACAACGGCCATGACGTGGCGATCGTCGACGACCTTTCCCGTCGCAACATCGACAACGAGCTCGAGGTCAGCTCGCTGACCCCGATCGCACCGATGGGCACCCGCCTGGAGGCGTGGAAGGAAGTCAGCGGCAATGAGATCACCTTCCACCGCTACAGCGTGGCCGAGAACTACCACCGGCTGCTGACCCAGCTCAAGGAATGGCGTCCGGACGCGGTCGTGCACTTCGCCGAGCAGCGGGCCGCGCCGTACTCGATGAAGAGCTCCGCGCACAAGCGCTACACGGTCTCGAACAACCTGAACGCGACGAACAACCTTCTCGCCGCGATCGTCGAGGCCGAGCTGTTCGACACCCACGTCGTCCACCTGGGCACGATGGGCGTGTACGGCTACGGCACCGCCGGCATGAAGATCCCCGAGGGCTACCTGCGGGTCAAGATCGACACCGACGAGGGCCAGGTCGAGCAGGAGATCCTGTACCCGCCGAACCCGGGCAGCATCTACCACCTGACCAAGACGCAGGACCAGCTGCTGTTCGCCTACTACGCGAAGAACGACAAGCTCAAGGTCACCGACCTGCACCAGGGCATCGTGTGGGGCACCCAGACCAAGGAGACCAAGAAGGACGAGCGGCTCATCAACCGCTTCGACTACGACGGTGACTACGGCACGGTGCTCAACCGCTTCCTGATGCAGGCCGCGGTCAACTACCCGCTGTCCGTGCACGGCACCGGCGGTCAGACCCGTGCGTTCATCCACATCCAGGACACCGTGCGCTGTATCGAGCTGGCGATCGACAACCCGCCCAAGCGCGGCGAGCGCGTGCAGATCCTGAACCAGATGACCGAGACGCACCGGCTCAACGACCTGGCGAAGATGGTGTCGGTGCTCACCGGCGCCGAGATCGCCTACGTGCCGAACCCGCGCAACGAGGACGCCGAGAACGAGCTGCACGTCGAGAACCGGCAATTCCTCGACCTCGGCCTCGAGCCGATCACGCTCGCCGAGGGCCTCATGACCGAGGTCGCCGAGATCGCGACGAAGTACGCCGATCGTTGCGACACCTCGAAGATCCCGTGCGTGTCGTACTGGCGCAGGCAGGACGTCGAAGAGGGACCGAGCGTCTGACCATGCGCCTCCTTGTCACAGGAGGTGCGGGTTTCGTCGGGACGAACCTGGTGCGCCGGCTGCTGTCGGCCGGCCACTCGGTTCGCATCCTCGACGACTTCCGCACCGGACGTCGTGAGTACGTGTCCGAGCTCGACGCCGAGGTCGTCGAGGGTCAGATCGGCGACACCGCACTGGTCACCGAGCTCGCGTCCGACGTGGACGCGATCGTCCACCTCGCGGCTGCGGGGTCGGTCGTCGACTCGGTCGCCGACCCGGTCGCCAACTTCGAGGCGAACGCGCGCGGCACGTTCAGCGTGCTGACCGCCGCGCGTGCGGCCGAGGTCGGTCGGCTGGTGTTCTCGTCCACCGGTGGTGCGCTGATCGGCAACGCGATTCCGCCGGTCAGCGAGAAGTCGCTGCCGAAGCCGATCTCGCCGTACGGCGCGAGCAAGCTGGCCGCCGAGGCCTATTGCCACGCGTTCGCCAAGTCCTACGGGATCCGGACGATCGCGCTGCGATTCGCCAACGTCTACGGCCCGTACAGCGGCCACAAGAAGGGCGCCATCACGGTGTTCTTCCGGGCGCTGCACGAGGGCCGGCCGATCCAGATCTTCGGTGACGGCAAGGCCTCGCGCGACTTCATGTACGTCGACGACATCTGCCGTGGCCTCGAACTCGGGCTGACCACCGATCTCGAGCCCGGGACGGTCGCGCACCTGGCGACCGGCGTCGAAACCACCGTCAGCGAACTTGCCGACGCCTGCCGCCGCGCGGTCGGGCTGCCCGATCATCCGATCGAGTTCCTGCCTGCCCGCCCGGGCGAGGTCGAGCGCAACTTCGCCACCTACGACTACGCGCGCGAGGCGATGGGCTTCGAGCCGTCGGTGTCGCTGGACGAGGGTCTGGCACGCACCTACGACTGGTACAAGGAACACGTCTTCTAACCGGTCAACCGCACGTACCCCGCGTCGCCGCGTTCGCCGACCACGATGGTCGCGAGCGCGGCGACGCGTATGTCCAGCGGGTGATGCCCGGCGCGGAGCCGATCGGCCGCGCCGCGGCCCGCGCGGCGCGCGAGCGTGCAGTGCGGCACCCAGCGCGTCGGGTCGGTCTGCTCGCCGAACGCCGGCGCCCAGCGCTCGGCCAGGCTGCCGTGCACGTCGTGTTGCAGGGCCGACAGCGCGGGCGCGCGCGAGGTGCCCAGCCACACAGTGCTGCCGCGCGCGAACGTGCCGATCAGGTCCAGGCGCAGCGCGAACGGTGCGTGCCGAGCCGCGATCTCGGTGGTCACGGCGCCCACGTCACCGACGTCGGCGAGCGCCGCGGACAAGGTGATGTGCGGCCGGTGCGCCGGATCGCGCGGCAGCCGCACCCCGTAGCTGCGCAGCCGCTGTTGCACGCCGGCGACGAGGGCCTCGCCCTCGGGGTCGAACGCGGCGCACACGACCGCGGCTGGTGCGTCCACTCAGATCGTCAGCACGATCTTTCCGACGAGCTCACCGGCGGCCATCGCGGCCAGCCCGTCCCCGGCCTTCTCCAACGGCAGTTCGCGGTCGATCAGCGGGCGCAGCCCGGTCGCCTGCAGGAACGCGATCATGTCGGCGAGCTCGCCCTTGGTGCCCATCGTCGAACCGACCACGCGCAACTGCAGGAAGAAGACCCGGTTGAGTTCCGCGGACGGCGTCGCGCCGGACGTGGCGCCGGAGACGACGACCACGCCGCCCGGCTTCAGGGACTTCAGTGAGTGCGACCAGGTCGCCTCGCCGATCGTCTCCATCACGGCGTCGACGCGTTCGGGCAACCGGGCGCCGGACGCGAAGGCCTCGTGCGCGCCGAGCTCCCGAGCGCGTGCCTGCTTGTCCTCGGTGCGGGCAGTGGCATACACGCGCAGGCCCGCTGCCCGGGCCATCGAGATGCAGGCGGTCGCGACCCCACCGGAGGCACCCTGCACGAGGACGATCTGGCCGGGCCGCAGCCGCGCCTGCGTGAACAGCATCCGGTAGGCCGTCAGCCACGCCGTCGACAGGCACGCGGCCTCGCCCCAGGACAGCTCGGCCGGCTTCGGGACTACGTTGCGCTTCGGCACGATCACGTACTCGGCGAGCGAGCCCTGGTGCTTCTCCGACAGCAGCGTGCGTCGCGGGTCGAGGGTGTCGTCGCCGCGCCAGCCGTCGACGTTGATCACCGAGTGCACAACCACCTCGTCGCCGGTCGACTCGTCGATGCCTGCTGCGTCACATCCGAGGATCATCGGCAGCTGCTCGGCCTTGATGCCCACGCCGCGCAGCGTCCAGAGATCGTGGTGGTTCAGGCTCGCCGCCCGTACCGCGACACGCGTCCACCCGTCCGGCGCGGTCGGCTCGGGCCGCTCACCGACGACCAGACCGGCCAGCGGATTCTCGGTGTCGAAACGCTCGGCATATACGGCACGCATGCATCCGACCCTAACGGCGCCGGTTCGGCGATCTCGTGCCGGATGGTCGGGCTGGGCAGACTCCTGGCCGCTACAAGGCGATCCAGCTCGACCGAGTCGACCGACGCGCTCGCCCGTCGCCGCGCTGCCGCAGTGCGCGACGGGTGCCGAGCGACCAGTTCGCTGGCGACTATCGGGATCGGCTGCCGTGTTGCTCGAGGCGTTCGAGCAACACGGCGTTCGCGAACGCGGCGGCAGGGACCTCGCCCAGGCGCTAAGACGGCTGGCGGACTCGCTGGAGGATGCGGGCCGAGGAGTCGTTGGCGTTTGTCCGGGCAAAGGCGCGAGCCGTTCGTCCTGGCGGCAGCTGGACTGGCGCACCCGAAAGCTGTCGTACTCTCGTTCTAATCTCGATTCATGGAGCAGACCGGTGTCGAGGCGGCGGCGGTGGGGCTGCGCGAGGCGGTTGATCGTCTGCTCGAGCTCGATCTCGGGTTGATCTCCGGAGCGGATTTGGCGGGGCTGTTCGCTGAGCTCGAGGCGCAGCGGCGCAGGTTGGAATCGGTTGATCACGCGTTGTTGGTGGCGTTGGGGGAGCGTGGGCTGGCCGGCGATTTCGGTCGTACCGGGGTGGGGGATCTGTTGGGTGAGTTGGTGCGGTTGGCGCCGGGTGAGGCGCGGGTGCGGGTGCGGGCGGCGCGTGATTTGGGGCCGCGGCGCGATCTGGGTGGGGTGGTGTTGGGGCCGGTGTTCGTCCGGGTTGCGGCGGCGCAGCGGGACGGCACGATTTCGGCGGCGCACGCGAGGGTGATCGCCGAGTGTCTGGCCGCGATTCCGGCGTCGTTGAGTGTGGAGGTGGCCGGTCCGGCGGAGCAGTTCCTGGTCGAGCAGGCGCAGCATTTCGATCCCAGGCAGGTGGCGGTGATCGGGCGGCGGTTGCTCGTGACGTTGGATCCGGATGGTGGCGAGCCGCGCGATGAGGCCCAGCACCGTGCCCGCGGCTATGGCATCGTCCAGCGCGGCAGTGGGGAGTGGGTGGCGTCGGGTCGGTTCAGCGATGACACCGCAGCGGTCTGGACGGCGATCCTGGACGCGGTGTCGGCGCCGCAGCCGGCCGCGGACGGCCTGGCTGATCAGCGCACCCCGGCCCAGCGGCGCCACGACGCGATGCTGGAGTTGGGGTTGCGGTTGCTGCGTTCGGGTGAGTTGCCCGATGCCGGTGGGGTGCCGACCACGGTGCTGCTGTCGCTGCACGGTGAAGACCTCGCCGACGCCACCGATCTCGGGGATGTCGGCGGCGGCGATGCGATGGTGCGTATCGGCACCGGCGCCACGATCAGCCGGTTGGCGGCGTTGCGGCTGGCCGAGCAGTGTGAGCTGTTCACGACGGTGTTCGACCGGGCCGGGGCGGTGCTGTGCGCCGGGCGCACCCGCCGGCTGGCCTCGCCGGTGCAGCGGCGCGTGCTCGCCGCCCGTGACGGCGGCTGCTGTTTTCCCGGTTGCACCCGCCCACCGTCCTGGTGCCAGGCCCACCACGTGCTGGCGTGGCTGGCCGGCGGCGCGACCGACATCGACAACCTGGTGCTGGTGTGCGGGTTCCACCACCGCGAGTTCGAACGCCTCGGCTGGGTCGTGCGCATCCACAACGGCGTGCCGGAA
>DATBTJ010000003.1:0-8884 GCA_036559305.1 Jatrophihabitans sp. | reverse complement strand
TGTGGGCCGCCGGAGCGCGCGGGCAGGGCGTCACGATCGCCGAGATCGACACCGGCGTCGACGCGGCCCTGCCGGAGTTCACCGGGCGGGTCGCGAGCGGCACCGATTTCGGCCGCCTCGGCGGGGACGGGCGCATCGATCGCGACCGCGACCCGTACGGGCACGGCACCTCGATGGCCTCGATCATGGTGGGCCGGCCCGGACAGTTCGGCATCCAGGGCGTCGCGCCGGACGCCACGCTCGTCCCGGTCGCCATCCCGCTCGCGGGCACGACGGACGCCCAGTCCGACGACCGGCTGCCAGAGGCGATCCGGTGGGCGGCCGACCACGGCGCGAAGATCATCAGCATGTCGCTGGGTGGCGTGCGGCGGCACTCGTTCAACCGCACCGCCTGCCCGGACGACGAACAGCAGGCGATCTATCACGCGCTGCGCGAGGGCGCGATCCTGTTCGCGGCGGGCGGCAACCGCGGCGCCGGCGACAACGCGGTCGAGGAGCCCGGCGTGTGCCTGGGCGTGGTGTCGGTCGGTGCGGTCGATCGCACCGGCGCCGTCGCGGCGTTCTCCTCGCGGCATCCGTACCTGACGATGACCGCGCCCGGGGTGAACATCGCCTCGATCGGGCCGGGCGGCGCGCCGTTCACCGGCGACGGCACGAGCCAGGCGACGGCCATCGCCTCGGCCGCCGCGGCGCTGGTGTGGTCGAAGTACCCGGCGCTGTCCGGCAGTCAGGTGGTGGCGCGCCTGCTCGCGACCCTGGACGGGCGCACCCCCAGGCCCGATCCCGCCTACGGCTACGGCCGTCTGGACGCCTACCAGGCGGTGCGGGCGGCCGTCCCGGCGAACGCTCCCGACCCGGTCGCCACCCTCGTCCGTCCTTTCCTGAACCAGCACGTCGCGGTGTCCAGGCCGGTGCAGGCGCCGGCACCCGTCGAGCACGGCGCGAATCCGCCCGGGACGTTCACGGTCGGTTCGGCGCCGCGGTTGTTCCAGCCGCGGGTGCTGGTGGCCGCGGGCGTGGCGGCCGGCGGCCTCGTCGCGCTGCTGCTGCTCGCCGCGCTCAGCTGGGCCGGGCGGCGGCGCCGGCGGTTCGCGACCGTCACCGTCACGCCGCTGGCCGAGGATCAGCCCGGCCGGCACGACGAGCAGCACCAGGTGCCCCGTCCGCCGGGACCCTCGGCGCACACCTGAATCGGCGTTGATCGGGCTCGGTTCGGGCACAACCTGGGACATGGTGGAGCACAGCGACGACGGCCGCTACATCGTGGTCGACGGACGCCGCTGGCGCGCGAGCGACCCGTCCATCCCCGAGGCGCTGCGGGCCGAACTGGTCGCCGAGCTGATGGCCGCGCGGCGCGATGTCCGGACCGATCCCGAGACCGCCCGACCGCGCGTGCAGGACGCCAAAGTGGCACTCGGCGAGCGCGGCCGGCCGTGGTGGCAGGAACCGACCGGGGACAGCCTGCGCGAGCGGCTCGCCGCGACGATCCGCACGCTGCTGCGCCACCGCGCGTCCGACCGCACGATCTGCCCGAGCGATGTCGCGCGTGCCGTGGGCGGGTCGTCCTGGCGCACCCGGATGGACGCGGCCCGCGCCGTCGCCGCCGAGCTGCACGATGCGGGCGTCGTGCGGGTGCGGCAGCGCGGCGAGGACGTCGAGCCGCGCACCGCCCGCGGCCCCGTCCGCATCGCCCGCGGACCCAACTGGACCTGACGCGTCGCCCTTTTGATCACGTTCTGCTCTGTTGTGCTCGTTTCTCGCCCGCCAATCGGGCACAGCGGAGGAAAACGTGATCGCGCGGCCGAGATAGCCGGCGTCGATGCGTCTAGCGAAGCGAGCCGCGGTCAGACCGACGCGCGCTCGCGGATCACCCGGTTGCACGCACTGATCACGGCCCGCAGCGACGCCTGGGTGGTCGACTCCGAGATGCCGACCCCCCAGAGCACGTCGTCGCCGATCTCGATCTCGAGATACGCGGCAGCTTCGGCGTCACGCCCGGACGTCAGCGCGTGCTCGTTGTAGTCGAGCACCCGCACTCCGAGACCGCCCCAGCCGAGATCGACCGACGACAGCGCGTCGCAGAACGCCGACACCGGGCCGTTGCCGACCCCGCTGATGTCGTGGGCGGTGCCGTTCACCGTGATCGTCGCGTGGACCCGCTCGGTGCCCTCGTCCGAGGTCGAGGACACCTTGACCAGCGACAACGCCCCGGGTACGAGGTACTCGTCGGCGAAGATCTGCCACATCATCGCGGCGTCCACCTCGCCGCCCTCGCCGTCGGTGTGCCGCTGGATCACGTGGCTGAACTCGATCTGCAGCCGGCGCGGCAGGTCGAGCTTGTGGTCGGCCTTCATGATGTAGGCGACCCCGCCCTTGCCGGACTGCGAGTTCACCCGGATCACGGCCTCGTACGAGCGGCCGACGTCCTTGGGGTCGATCGGCAGGTACGGGATGTCCCACGGCATGTCCTCGACGGGTTTGCCCGCCGAGGCGGCCGAGCGTTCGAGCGCCTCGAAGCCCTTCTTGATCGCGTCCTGGTGCGAGCCGGAGAAGGACGTGTAGACGAGGTCGCCGGCGTACGGGTGCCGCTCGTGCACGTCGATGCGGTTGCAGTACTCGGCGGTGCGCCGGATCTCGTCGATGTCACTGAAGTCGATCATCGGGTCGATGCCCTGGCTGTACAGGTTCAGCCCGAGCGTCACCAGGTCGACGTTGCCGCTGCGCTCGCCGTTGCCGAACAGGCAGCCCTCGATGCGCTGCGCACCGGCCAGGACGGCCAGTTCGGCATCGGCGGTCGCGGTGCCGCGGTCGTTGTGGGTGTGGACGGACAGGCACACGTGCTCGCGCCGCGAGAAGTGCCGCGACATCCACTCGATCTGGTCGGCGTAGACGTTCGGCGTCGACCGCTCGACCGTGCACGGCAGGTTGATCACGATCTCGCGCTCGGACGAGGGCTGCCAGGCGTCCATCACCGCCTCGCAGATCTCCAGGCTGAAGTCGAGCTCGGTGTCCATGAAGATCTCGGGCGAGTACTCGAAGCCGAACGTGGTGTCCGGCAGGTAGATCTCGGCGAACTTCATCACCGCGCGGGTGCCGTCGACCGCGATGGCGCGGCATTCGGCGCGTCCGTCGCCGGGGAAGCCGAACACGACGCGCCGGAAGGTCGGCGCGGCGGCGTTGTACATGTGGACGGTCGCGTCCTTGGCGCCGGCCAGCGACTGGACGGTGCGCTCGATCAGCTCTTCACGGGCCTGCGTCAGCACCGAGATGCGGACGTCGGACGGGATGCGGTCGCCTTCGATGAGCGAGCGGACGAAGTCGAAATCGGTCTGCGACGCCGCGGGGAAGCCGACCTCGATCTCCTTGTAGCCCATCCGGACGAGCAGGTCGAACATCGCGTTCTTGCGGGCGGCGTTCATCGGGTCGATGAGCGCCTGGTTGCCGTCGCGCAGGTCGGTCGAGAGCCACCGCGGGGCGGTGGTGATCGACTTGGTGGGCCAGCTGCGATCGGGCAGGTCGACCTTGGGGAAGGGCCGGTAACGGTGGCACGGCATCCCGGACGGACGCTGCGGGTGCGGGGTCGAACTCATGACGGTGCTCCAACGGATCTCGAGGGGATCGGTCGGCGCAATGCAACGGCCCGCGACGAGGGGCCGACCGGAGTTAGTTCCGGACCTCGCCGCGGCGCTCAAGAAGAAGCAGCCCGCGCGTCATGATGACCCCACCCTAGCCGGGCGGTTCGCACGCGCACCAGACCGGGACGGATTCCGTGCCGAAATCATCTGATCGACACGGAATCCGTTGTTGTCAGCGCGCTGAGGCGTAGGTAGCGTGGCCGTTGTGACTGACAAGCGGACGGTGCAGAACTTCATCAACGGCGAGAAGGTCGACGCGACCGACGGGCGCACGTTCGACCTGATCGACCCGACCACGGGTGAGGTGTTCGGCAGTTCGCCGATCTCGTCCGAGGCCGACGTCGACAAGGCCTACGCAGCCGCGAGCAAGGCCTTCGAGAGCTGGCGCGACACCACGCCGTCGGAGCGGCAGCGCATGCTGCTGAAGTTCGCCGACGCGATGGAGGAGCGCGCCGAGGAGATCATCGCCGCGGAGTGCCAGAACACCGGCAAGCCGATCGAGATGACCCGGTCGGAGGAGATCCCGCCCGCCCTCGACCAGATCCGCTTCTTCGCCGGCGCCGCCCGGCTGCTCGAGGGCCGCAGCGCCGGCGAGTACATGGCCGGCCACACGTCCTACGTCCGGCGCGAGCCGGTCGGGGTCGTCGGTCAGGTGACGCCGTGGAACTACCCGATGATGATGGCGGTCTGGAAGGTCGCTCCGGCGCTGGCTGCCGGTAACTGCCTGGTCATCAAGCCGAGTGACACCACGCCGGTCTCCACCACGCTGATGGCCGAGATCGCCGCGGAGTTCCTGCCGCCTGGCGTGTTCAACGTCGTCTGCGGCGACCGCGACACCGGCCGCGCGCTCGTCTCGCACAAGACGCCCGCGATGGTCTCGATCACCGGCTCGACCCGCGCCGGTTTCGAGGTTGCGGCGGCGGCGGCCAAGGACCTCAAGCGCACCCACCTCGAGCTCGGCGGTAAGGCGCCGGTGATCGTGTTCGACGACGCCGACATCGAGTTCGCCGCCGAGAACATCGCGGTCGCGGGCTACTTCAATGCCGGCCAGGACTGCACCGCGGCCACCCGCGTACTGGTCGGCCCGAAGATCCACGACGACTTCGCCGCCGCGCTGGCCGAGCAGGCCAAGGCCACCAAGACCGGCATGCCCGACGACGCCGACGTGCTCTTCGGCCCGCTGAACAACGCCAACCAGCTCAACCACGTCGGCGGGTTCTTCGACCGCCTGCCCGACCACGCGTCGGTGCTCGCCGGTGGCGCGCGGCAGGGCAGCAAGGGCTACTTCTGGGAGCCCTCGGTCATCGACAACCTGCAGCAGGACGACGACGCGATCCAGAACGAGATCTTCGGCCCGGTCATCACCGTGCAGAAGTTCAGCGACGAGGACGAAGCCGTGCGCTGGGCCAACGACATCGACTACGGCCTCGCGTCCTCGGTGTGGACGCGCGACCACGGCCGCGCGATGCGCGTCTCGCGGCGCCTCGACTTCGGCTGCGTCTGGGTCAACGCGCACATCCCGATGGTGGCCGAGATGCCGCACGGCGGGTTCAAGCACTCCGGCTACGGCAAGGACCTCTCGGTCTACGGGCTCGAGGACTACACCCGCATCAAGCACGTCATGCACAACATCGAGTTCTGAGTCCTACTGTCTAAGGCATGCCAACCGGAAGCGAGCTGCTCATTGCACCGCAGGGCCACGATGTCGGTCGGGAGGCCCGAGCGTCGTGCATGTGATCGTCGCCGAGATCGTCGCCAACGTCGGCCAGGTACTGGTGTCGGCCGGTGACACGGTCGGGCCGGAGGACCACCTGGTGATCCTCGAGTCCATGAAGATGGAGATCCCGGTCCTTGCCGAGGTCTCCGGAGTCGTGTCGGAACTCGCCGTCAACCAGGGCGACTCCATCCAGGAAGGCGACACGATCGCTGTCATTGAGGAGAAGTAGATGACCGTCCCGCAGCAGCGCCTGCTCAAGACCTCCGTCCCCGGACCGCGCTCGCAGGAACTGCAGGCGCGCAAGACGTCCGCCGTGGCCTCCGGCGTCGGCACGACGCTGCCGGTCTATGTCACCGCGGCCGGTGGGGGCATCGTCGTCGACGTCGACGGCAACCAGTTCATCGACTTCGGCTCGGGCATCGCGGTGACGACGGTCGGCAACGCCGCACCGCGGGTGGTCTCGGCCGTCCAGGAGCAGGTCGCGGCGTTCACGCACACCTGCTTCATGATCACCCCGTACGAGGGGTACGTCGCGGTCGCCGAGAAGCTCAACGAGCTCACCCCGGGGACGTTCGAGAAGCGGACGGCGCTGTTCAACTCCGGCGCGGAGGCCGTCGAGAACGCGGTCAAGATCGCCCGGCACGCGACCGGGCGGCAGGCGATCGTCGCCTTCGACCACGCCTACCACGGACGCACCAACCTGACGATGGCGCTGACGGCGAAGAACATGCCGTACAAGCACCGCTTCGGACCGTTCGCCGGCGAGATCTACCGGGTGCCGATGGCCTACCCGTTCCGCTGGCCGACCGGTCCGGAGAACTGCGCCGAGGAGGCGTTCGAGCAGTTCGTCTCCCTCGTGCACACCCAGGTGGGCGAGTCGAACACCGCCGCCGTGCTGGTCGAGCCGATCCAGGGTGAGGGCGGCTTCATCGTCCCGGCCCCCGGGTTCCTCGCCAAGGTCGCCGAGTGGTGCCAGGCCAACGACATCCTGCTCATCGCCGACGAGATCCAGTCCGGGTTCTGCCGCACCGGCGAGTGGTTCGCCTGCGAGCACGAGGGCATCGTCCCGGACCTGATCACCACCGCGAAGGGCATCGCCGGCGGCCTGCCGCTGGCCGCCGTGACCGGCCGCGCCGAGATCATGGACGCGGTGCACACCGGCGGGCTGGGCGGCACCTACGGCGGCAACCCGGTCGCCTGCGCAGCGGCGCTCGGTGCGATCGAGACGATGCAGGCCGAGGACCTCAACGGCGCGGCCAAGCGCATCGAGCAGACCATGCGCGCGCGGCTAGAGGCGCTCGCCGGCAAGTACGACGTGATCGGCGACGTGCGCGGGCGCGGCGCAATGCTCGCCGTCGAGCTGGTCGAGCCCGGCACCAAGACGCCCAACGCGGCCCTCACCGCAAAGATCGCCGCGGCCTGCCATCAGCAGGGCCTGATCACGCTGACCGCGGGCACCTTCGGCAACGTGCTGCGGTTCCTGCCACCGCTGGTCATCGGTGAGGACCTGCTGCACGAGGGCCTGGACATCCTCGAGCAGGCCTTCGCCGCAAACGCCTGACCACTGTCAGGCGACGCCCCAGAGCGCGGCGACGTGCCGCGCGTCGGTGCCGCAGCACCCGCCCACGACGGTGACAGCGGGCAGGTGCAGCTCGCGCTGGGTCCGGGCCAGCTCGGCCGGGTCGCCGTCGTCGAGATCGCGGGCGTCGTCGAGCTCGGCATGGCTTCGCCGCGACGCGTTCGCCCGGAGCACCTTGATCCGTTCGCGCCAGTCGCCCGGCTCGGCCAGCGCGGGCGCGACGTGGGTCGGATGCGCGCAGTTCACTCCGAAGTGGTCGGGCGCGGCTGCGTCGTCCACCGTGCGGATCGCGTCGGCAAGCGACGTGCGGTCCGGTAGCCGGCCGTCGGTCTCGACGGTGAAGCAGATGCCGATCGCGATCCCTGCTGCCCGGGCCGCGCGCACGATGCCGATCGCCTCGCCGGGATCGGTCAGGGTGTAGGCGGTGGCGAGGTCCGCGCCGGCTGCGGCGAACGCGTCGAGCTGCGGACGGTGGTAGTCGGCCGCCTCGTCGGGGTCGGTGCCGTCGCCGGGCCGGTAACCGTCGCCGCGCGGGCCGAGCGACCCGCCGACCGTCGTGGCGTCGATCGCGAACCGGTCGCGCAGGTCGGTGAGGAAGGCGATCGAGGCCCGGTTCACGCGCTCGAGCGCGTCGCGGTCGTAGCCGACCCGCGCACCCCAGTCCGGATTCGCCCGCCAGGTCGCCCCCTCGAGCAGCAGCGCCGCGCCGGCCCGACGGGCGATCTCGGAGTAGGGGCGGTAATAGTCGGCGAGCACCTGCCGGCCCCGCTCGTCGTCGAGCAGCGGGAACGCGGCGAAATGCGGCAGGTCGATGCCGCGGTGGAAGATCAGGTCGGTCTCCAGACCGCCGTCGGTGACCGTGGGTGTGGTGAACATGAGAACCTCCATACTCCGATCGGTGCGTTCTAGCACTGCTCGCTGGGCTGAGCATGAGGCAATTCGGGGGGCGCAGGCCCGGTAACCTTTCACCGTGGCAACCCGAGTAAACGCTGGCCTGCGCTTCGCGGGGCCGCGCTTTTCAGTTGGGAACCGCTGATGGCAACCCGAGTAAACGCTGGCCTGCGCCTCGCGGGGCCGCGCTGTTCAGTTGGGAACCGCTGATGGCTCTCGTGGTGCAGAAGTACGGCGGCTCCTCGGTGGGCGACGCCGAACGGATCAAGCGGGTCGCCGAGCGGATCGTGGCCACCAAGCGCGCCGGCAACGACGTGGTCGTGGTCGTGTCCGCGATGGGCGACACCACCGACGAGCTGATCGACCTCGCCGAACGGATCGTGCCGGCCCCGTCCGGGCGCGAGTTCGACATGCTGCTGACGGCCGGTGAGCGCATCTCGATGGCGTTGCTGGCGATGGCGATCAACAGCCAGGGCTACATGGCGGAGTCGTTCACCGGGTCTCAGGCGGGCGTGCTCACCACGTCCGTGCACGGCAAGGCGCGGATCGTGAACATCACGCCGGGACGGGTCGAGAACTCCCTCGCCGAGGGCAACATCGCCATCGTGGCGGGCTTCCAGGGCTTCTCGAAAGAGACCATGAACATCACCACGCTCGGCCGCGGCGGCTCGGACACGACCGCGGTCGCGCTCGCAGCCGCGCTGCACGCCGACGTCTGCGAGATCTACACCGACGTCGACGGCATCTTCACCGCCGACCCGCGCATCGTGCCCAATGCCCGCCACCTCGACACCGTCTCCTTCGAGGAGATGCTCGAGATGGCGGCGTGCGGCGCCAAGGTGCTCATGCTGCGCTGCGTGGAATACGCCCGCCGATACAACGTTCCGATCCACGTGCGCTCGTCGTACACGGACAAGCCCGGCACCATCGTCAAAGGATCGATCGAGGACATCCCCATGGAAGACGCCATCCTCACCGGAGTCGCACACGACCGCAGTGAGGCCAAGGTCACCGTCGTCGGCGTGCCCGACGTTCCCGGCTACGCCGCGAAGGTTTTCCGCG
>DATBTJ010000002.1:0-12136 GCA_036559305.1 Jatrophihabitans sp. | reverse complement strand
GCGGTGCTCGGCGAGGCCGCCCGCCGCGGGATCGGCGTGTCGACCTTCGTCTCCGCCGGCAGCCGCGCCGATGTGTCCGGCAACGACCTGCTGCAGTACTGGGAATCCGACGAGCACACCGACGTCGTCCTGATGTATCTCGAGTCGTTCGGCAACCCGCGCAAGTTCGCCCGGCTCGCGCGCCGGCTCGGCCGCACCAAACCGATCGTCGCGGTCAACAGCGCGGCGGGCACCGTCGTCGCCGGCTTGCAGACGACCTCGACGCCGTTGCCGGACGACACCGCGCGGGCGCTGTTCGAACGATCGGGCGTGATCCGCGTCGAGACCGTCGGCGACCTGTTCGACGTCGCGCTGCTGCTCACGTCCCAGCCGCTGCCCAGCGGTGGCAACGTCGCGGTTGTCGGCAACTCGACCGCCCTCGCCGTTCTGGTCAGAAATGCTTGCGCCGCCGACGGATTGTCGCTGGTGCGCATCGTCGACGTCGGCGTCGACGCGACGCCGGACGAGTACGGGACGGCCCTTCGCGACGTCGTCGCCGACGAGGGCGTGGATGCCGTGGTCGCGGTCTTCGTGCCGCCGCTGCAACCGCACAGCGGCGACGAGGTGGCGTCCGCGGTGCGCGAGGTCGCCGGCGTGTCCGGCAAGCCGATCGTGTCGACCTTCCTCGGCTTCGAGGGGGTGCCCGAGTCGCTCGCTGCCGGCGGCGCGAGCTCGCCCGCGCCGGGCTCGGTGCCGTCGTATGCCTCGCCGGAGCGTGCGGTGCGGGCGCTGGCCCGGGCGCAGCGCTACTCGGCCTGGCGGCAGCGGCCGCGCAGCACCGTGCCTGAGCTCGCCGACATCGATCTGGACGCCGCGCGCGAGCTGGTCGAAGGCGTGCTGGCCGCCGATCCGGACGGCCGCGCGCTCACGGTGGACGAGGCCGGCCGGCTGCTCGGTTGCGTCGGCATCGTCGTCTCGCACGAAGTCCCCGCCGACAGCGTCGCCGTGGTGCTCGGCGCGCGCGACGACCCCTCGTTCGGCGCGCTGAGCTGGTTCGGTATCGCCGGAGTGGCCACCGAACTGCTCGGCGACCGCGCGTACGCGCCGGTGCCGCTGACCACCGCCGACGCCGAGGAGCTGGTGCGGGCACCGCGGGCTGCGCCGCTGCTGTCCGGGTACGGCGGTTCGCCGCCGATGGATCTGCTGGCCCTGCAGGAGCTGTTATTGCGCCTGTCGGCGCTGGCCGACGCGCTGCCCGAACTGGCCGAGTGCACGCTGGACGCGCTGGCCGCGCAGATCGGTGCGCAGGTGACCGCGGTGAGCGCTCGGCTGGCCCCGGCGTCGGCGCGGGCCGATACCGGGCCGCGGCGGCTGCGCGGGCTCTGAGGGCCGGGCGTCCCATACGCCCGGGTGACAGCGACCGGCGATGAACGGAAGGTGACAGCGATGGCAGGCATTCTCGTCCACGAGTTCACGACGTTGGACGGCGTGATCGACACTCCGTCCTGGACGATGGACTACGGCTTCGACCCGGCGATGTCCGCAGCGATCGCCACAGCAATGGCGCGGTGCACCGGCATCCTGCTCGGCCGGCGGACGTTCGAGATGTTCGCGCAGGCGTGGCCGCAGCGCACCGCCGAGGACGATCCGGGTGCGCCGTTCTTCAACGACACACCCAAGTACGTGGTCTCGACGACGCTGACCGATCCGCAGTGGCAGAACTCGACCGTGCTCGCCGGTTACGACGCCGAGGCGATCCGGCAGCTGAAGGATTCGACCAAGGGCGAGCTGTACGTCAGCGGCAGCGGCACGCTCGTGCGGGCCATGCTCGCCGACGGGTTGGTCGACGAACTGCACCTGTTCGTGTTCCCGCTGACCCGCGGTCCGGCCGACGAGCGACTGTTCCCGGCCGATGGCCCCGCCGTGCGGCTCGAGCTGATCGCGTGCGAGCGATACGACAACGGCGCAGTCCACCTCGGCTACCGCGCTACTTGAGCAGATAGCCTCGCAGCGTGCTGAAACTCGTCTTTGCGCTGCACCTGCTGCTTGCGATCTTCGCGATCGGCCCGCTCGTCCACGCGGCGACCACGGCCGGGCGCGGCGTCCGGACAGGCGACGGCGCCGCGACGGCGTCAGCGGCCCGCATGCTGCGGATCTACGCCTACGCGTCGGTGCTGGTCGTGATCGCCGGCATGGGGCTGATGTCGATGAACGATCCGGACCACAAGGGTCAGAAGATCGGCGAGTTCAGCCAGGTGTGGATCTGGTTGTCGCTGCTGCTGTGGCTGGTCGCGGTGGCGCTGGTGCTCGCAGTCATCGTCCCGACCCTGACCAAGGTGACCACCATGATCGGCGCCCAGCAGTCGGTGGTCACCCAGACCGGACGGGTGGCCGCGGCGGGCGGGTTGGTCGGCGTGATCTTCGCCGTCATCGTGTTCTTGATGGTCTACCAGCCGGGACGCTGAACCTTTCCGCATCCACACCTCGTCTGAGGGGTTGGAGGTCGGTTCGTGGCTGATGAAGCGGCGTTCCGCGCGTTCGTCGATGCGAACGGCGCGGCGCTGCAGCATGCCGCGCGACTGCTGACCGGCGACCACCACCGAGGAGAGGATCTCGTGCAGACCGCGCTGACGCGGGTCTACCTGAAATGGGACCGCATCGACACCCCGCTGGCCTACGCACGCAAGGCACTGGTCACCGCGCACATCGACTCGACGCGGCGTCGCTGGTGGGGCGAGAAGCCGACCGAGGTGTTGCCGGAACCGGCGGCGGCAGAGAGCTCGGACGTCGGAGCCGCTGACGAGCGCGACGAGCTGCGCCGCCTGCTCGCCGGGCTGAGCGCGCGGGAACGCGCGGTGATCGTGCTGCGCTACTACTGCGATCAGTCCGAACAGGAGACCGCGCACACGCTCGGAGTACCGGTCGGAACGGTGAAGAGCACCTGCTCGCGGGCGCTCGCGCGGCTTAGGGTCGAGATCGGGGCGCCCCGATGAGTCCCAGCGAGTCGCAACTACGGGCGGCCCTGCGCGAGGGCGCGGGCCGTGGCGTGGACGCCGACCTGATCATCGCCAAGGCCGAGCGGCACCGCCGGGTGCGCCGGCAGCGCATCACCTATGCCGCGGCCGCCGTGGTCGTCACCGCCTGCGTCGGGGTCGGCGGCACGCTGCTGGCGCACCACGGCTCGAGCGGTGACACCACCGGGTCCAACGACTCGGCTGCCGGGGGAGCAGCCGCGGCGAGCGCCGCGCGTTCGAACGCACCGCGAGCCGCCTCGACACCGGCAGCGTCGAGCCCCCGTGCCGGTGGGCTCGCGGAACCGAAGGTCGCCGCGTGCCCGCCACCGCCCAGCCGTGCAGTCGTGCCGGTCGGACCCGGAGTCGCGCGCGGCCCGTTGCTGCCGCCCCGTGTCTCGACGATCACCGCGTGCAGCTACCAGGCCGGCACGCGGGCGCCCCGCAGCGTCGTGCTCGACGGCGTGCAGGCCCAGAGCCTTGCCACGGCGCTGAACCACGGGTCGGTCACACCGACCCAACACCCGCGGTCCTGCACGGCCGCCGACGACCGGGGAGGTCAGGTCAGCCTGCTCGCGGCCGACGCGAACGGGCGGCGGGCCAAGACCGTGCTCGTCACGGTGCGCTGCTCGCGCGCGGTCGCGACCAACGGCGCGGCAACGCGCTATCTCGATCCCGTGCCGCCGGTGCTGAACCGGCTCGTCCGCTAGCCGGCGCTGGCAGCAGCATTGGGCGGCCGAGGACGCACTCTGCCGGTCAGCGGCGGCGCAGCTCGTCCAGCCAGCGCAGCGCGGCCTCGAAGTCCGTACCCGACGTGCCGGGACGCACTTCGTTGGCGGCGCCGTCCGCCCTGGGATAGGAACCGAGGAAGCGCACGACGGGGCACACCCGGTGCAGCCCCATCAACGCTTCCGCCATCCGCGCCTCGGCGAGGTGGCCCTCGGCGTCGATCGAGAACAGGTACCGCCCGAGCTCGTCGCCGATCGGGCGCGACTCGATCCGGGACAGGTTCACCCCGCGGGTGGCGAACTGCTCGAGCATGGTCAGCAGCGCGCCGGCCTCGTTGTCGGCGAGGTGCACGACGAGCGAGGTCTTGTCCGCGCCGGTGGGTGCCGGCAGCTCGCCGGGATGGCCGACCACGACGAACCGGGTGACCGCCGCGGCGTTGTCGGCGACCTGCTCGGCGAGCACCGCGAGGGGGTAGTGCAGCAGCGCCGCGGGCGGCACGAGCGCGGCCTCGAAGTCGAGCGCGGCGTCGGGGTCGAGCAGTTGCTGCGCGGCGACGGTGTTCGAGGCCTGCGGCACGTGCGCGACGTCCGGCAGGTTCGTCGACAGCCAGCGACGGCACTGCGCCCAGGCGTGCGGGTGCGCCGCGACCCGGCGGACGGACGCGAGCTCGGTCCCCGGGCGGGCGGCCAGGCTGAACGACACCGGGACGACGACCTCGCGCACGATCACCAGATCGCCGGCCGCGAGCGTGTCCAGCACCGCGGTAACGGCGCCCTCGACCGAGTTCTCGATGGCGACGACCGCGTAGTCGGCGCGACCGGTGCGCACCGCCTCGAGGGCCGCGACGACGTGCTGCTGCGGCAGGTAGTCGACGTCGTCGGGTGAGACGACCTGGCGCAGCGCGGCCTCGGTGAACGTCCCGGCGGGGCCGAGGTAGGCATAACGCGCGCGCATGCCGGTCACCCTAAAGGGACGCGTCGATCAGCTTCTGCACCGACGGGGCGAAGTGACCGGCGTAGCGCTGCTGCAGCTGGGGGATGCGCCAGTCGTCGGGCTCGACAACCTGGCGGCAGCGGTAGGTCTCGCAGTGGCAGAACAGAGCACGCTCGAGCTGGTCGCCGGTGGCGTAATCGTAGGTCAGTTCCTCGCCGGCCGGCACGGCCCGCCGGGTGACGAGCGCGTCGCCGTCGAACCAGGTGTTCGGGTCGCAGCTGTGGTTGAGCGCGCCGGGCACAGCGGTGCCCGCAGCCAGGTCGACGCCGGCGAACAGGCCCTCGCCCGCGATCGCCGACCGCTTGCGGACCGGCTCAGCCCGCGGCACGGCGCCGGCCGGTGCGCGAGCGCAGGTAGTCGGCGACCACGTACTCGCCGAGCGCGCCCTGCTTCGGCAGGAACAGCCGTCCGCCGTTGCGCCGGCCGAGCTCACGCATGAACTCGACCAGACGCGGATCGTCGTCGAGCATGAACACGTTGATCGTCGCGCCGCGCCGGGTGCAGCGCTCGACCTCGGCGAGCGTGGCGGCGATGGTCTCCCGCGTCGGCGGCCAGGCGAAGTCGGCGAAGCCGTCGCGCGCGAGATGCGCGGTCGGCTCACCGTCGGTGATCACCAGGATCACCGGTTCGGAGTTGCGGTGCTTGTCGAGGTGGCGGCGGGCGAGCATCAGCCCGTGCTGCAGATTGGTGCCTTGCACGCGGTCCCAGTCGTGTTCGACGAGTGCGTTCGTGCTCAGCACCCGCGCGTAGTCGCTGAACCCGATGATCTCGATGGCGTCCTGCGGGAACTTGGAGCTGATCAGCGCGTGCAGGGCCAGCGCGGTGGTCTTCGCCTCGCCCCACGTGCCGCGCAGCTCCATCGAGTAGGACATGTCCACGAGCAACGCGACAGCGGCCGACGACCGGCGTTCGGTCTCGACGACCTCGAAGTCGTCGGGCGCGAGGCCGACCTCGACTCCGGCGGCGGTGCTGCGCTGCACCGCGTTGCGCACGGTGCGCACCACGTCCAGCGGCTGCTCGTCGCCGAAGCGCCACTCGCGGCTGGCGCCGGTGATCTCGCCGGCGGCTCCGGCGTCGCGGACGTCGTGGCCGCCCCGCCCGCGCGACTCGAGCACGTCGAACACCCGCTTGAGCGCGGTGGAGCCGAGCCGGCGCAACGCGCGCGGCGTGAGCCGCAGACCCTCGCTGCCGCGCTGCAGGTAACCCTGATCGCGCAGTTCGCGCTCGATGCGCCGCAGCTGGGCGACGTCGTCGACCGCCGCGCGGCCGAGGGCGCGCTCGATGAGCTCCTCGTCGATGTCGTCCAGGCTGGCGCCGGGGTAGTCCTGGCCGAGCAGGTCGTCGAGCTGGTCGAGATCGGAGAGTTCGGCCAGCGCGCCGGTGGCGTCGGCGAAGTCCATCGGGTTGTCGCCGTCCATGCGCTGCCGGCCGCCCCAGCGCAGATCCGGACGCGCCGAGTGCAGCCCCTGCTGCAGCCGCACCATCTCCTCGGCCAGCCCGGACTGCTGCATCGCCTGGCTCATCAGGCCTTCGAGCTCGTTGCGCTGGTCGGCCGTGAGGCTGTCGAGCAACCGTTGCGCGGCCGCGGCCCGGCGGGCGAGGGAGTCGATGAGCTCGTCGAGATTCTGCGGCGAGTCGGGGAAGAAGTCGCCGTAGTCCTGCATGAACTGTTCGAACTGTTCCTGGGTGTGCTCACCGCGGGCGTCCGCGTCGAGCATCTCGTTGAGCGCACCCATCATCTCGCGGACCCGCTCGAGATCCTGCGGCGTGGCGCTCTGCAACGCCTCGCGCATCCCGGCGAACTGGGCGTCGAGCACCTCGTCGCGCAGCATGTCCTGGATCTGCTGGAACGCCAGGCGCGCCTCGTCCGAGCGCCACTGGTAGTCGGCGAGCTGGCGCACCGCGCGCGAGGTGTCCGGGGGCAGCGTGTCGAGCTCGGCCTCGGCCAGCCGCGCCGAATCCGACGGATCGGGGAACAACTCGCGCCGCTCGGCCTCGAGCGCCTGGTCGAGCAGCTCGCGGACCTTGTCCAGCGTCCCGTCCAGCCGCCCGCTGCGCCGCAGCTCGCGGGCCCGCTCGCGGGCTTTGCGCCGCAACGCGTCCAAACCGTTACGGCCGTCCGTGCCGCGCCGCAGCATGCGATTCAGGGCGTTGCGGGGGGACGCGCCGGCAAGCACGTCGTCGCCGATCTCGTCCAGTGCCTCGCGGACGTCGAACGGCGCACCGAGCGGATCGGGCCCGCCGTGCCAGGCGCCGTAGTGGTATCGCTGCGTGGCCACGAGTTCGAGCGTAATCACGCGGTGGTGACGGACCGGTCCCGAAGTGTCGATCGGGGCCGGCGCCGTTCGTATACCGGATGTGACGAGCCGCGACAGCGCGGTTCGCGGACCGAAAGGATCGTCGGCCATGCGTTTGACCACTATCACGAGGAACGCCGGTGCCGCGCCGTTGACGCAATTCACGCTCAGCGGCAGGGTCGCGACAGACCGACGTTCGGGAGGACGGCCGTGACCCAGTACCTGCTCACCATCTACCAGCCCGACGGTCCTTCGCCGGACCCGGCGACGATGAGCCGGATCGCGGCCGACCTGCATGAGCTCAACGAGCACTTGCAGGCCAGCGGGTCGTGGGTCTTCACCGGCGGCCTGAACCCGCCCGACACCGCCACCGTCGTGCGCAGCGACGGAATGATCACCGACGGCCCGTACCTGGAGGCCAAGGAGCACATCGGCGGGATCTGGGTGATCACCGCCGAGGACCTCGACGCAGCGCTGGAGTGGGGGCGCCGAGCCGCGGCGGCGACGACGCTGCCGATCGAGATCCGTCCGTTCCGAGACGTCGCCCCGTACTGAGCCGATGACCCCGGAGGAGATCGCGGCGGTTTTTCGCGCCGAATACGGACGCGCGGTGTCGGTGCTGATCCGGGTGCTCGGCGACATCGACCTGGCTGAGGACGTCGTCGCGGACGCGTTCGCGACGGCCGTCCGACGCTGGCCGGTCGAGGGCAGGCCGCCCAGCCCGGCCGGCTGGATCATCACCACCGCGCGGAACCGGGCGATCGATCACCTGCGTCGGGAATCCGCCCGACAGGACAAGTACGCCGCCGCCGCGCTGGTGCACGGTCCGGCCGAGCACAGCGAGGAGGGCGCCGTGCCCGACGACCGCCTGCGCCTGATCTTCACGTGTTGTCACCCGGCGCTGAACCGGCCGGCCCAGGTGGCGCTCACCTTGCGCCTGCTGGGCGGGCTGACCACGCAGGAGATCGCGCGGGCGTTCCTCGTCCCCGAGGCGACGATGGCGCAGCGCATCGTCCGGGCCAAGGCAAAGATCCGCGACGCCAACATTCCCTATCGCGTACCGCAGGACGCGGATCTACCCGATCGCGTCGGTGCGGCACTGGCCGTCGTCTACCTGATCTTCAGCGAGGGTCACACGACGACGTCCGGCGGCAAGCTCGTGCGCGCAGACCTGTGCGTCGAGGCGATCCGGCTCGGCCGCACGCTCGTCGAGCTGATGCCCGATGAGCCCGAGGCGGCAGGCCTGCTCGCGCTCATGGTGCTGAGCGAGGCGCGTCGGGCCGCTCGCACCGATGCCGACGGCGTCCTGGTCCGCCTCGCCGACCAGGACCGGTCGCGGTGGGACGCCGCGCTCGTCGCCGAGGGGCGCACGCTCGTGCGCGCGTGTCTGCGCCGCAACCAGCCGGGTCGCTATCAACTGCAGGCCGCGATCAACGCCGCGCACACCGACCCGGTCACCGACTGGACGCAGGTCGTCGCGCTCTACGACCACCTGCAGCGCATCGATCCCAGCCCGGTCGTGGCGCTCAACCGGGCGGTCGCGATTGCCGAGACGGACGGCCCGGGTGCAGCGCTCGGCATCGTCGACCGGCTGGACCTCGACCGCTACTACCTCTTCCACGCCGTCCGCGCCGACCTGCTCCGGCGGCTGGCCAGACCGGTCGAGGCGCGCCTCGCCTACAACCGCGCGATCGAGCTCACCGGCAACGCCGTCGAGCGCGCACACCTGGAACGTGAGCTCAGCGGTGCGGCGTCGCCGTGAGTTGGGCGGCGGCCGCGGCGATCGCAGTGCCGGTCATGTCCAGAGCAGGTTCGTCGGTCTGCCACGACCGCGCGTCGTCGAGGTAACGGCTGCCCGAGCCGTCGAAGCGGCGCAGCCCGGCGACCGAGCACGCCCGCATGCCGTCCTGGTAGCCGCCCAGTCCGCCGGAGAACAGCCCGGCGCTGTTGGGCCCGTTGACGACCGCGCCCAGATCGACCGGCGGACGCCCGCTGGTGCTGCCGACCAGGTTCGCGACCTGGTGCTGCATGCAGTGCGGGAACGTGCTGCCGATGCCGACCATGAAGCTGGTGCCCCAGGCGTTGCGGCCGAACACCCAGCCGCGCAGCCGCGCGGCGAGCGCGTCGTAGCTGTGGTCGCCGCTGACCCGCGCGTACCAACCCTGCGTCGCGACCAGCCCCATGGTGTGCGAGTCGACGTCGAACTCGCGATCGTTCACTCCGGCGGCGAACGGGTCGCGGTAGTGACGGGCGAGATCGAGCTGGCGGCGGAGGTCGGCGAGCAGCGCCTGCCGGGTGACGGCGAGGCGGCGGTGTCCGATCAGGCCGGCCAGGTCGGCGTGGGCGAGCGCGCTGACGTCGTAGAGGTTGAACCTGTCACCGGTCTGCGACTGCAGGTAACGATGCGCCCACCGTGCGGCGTCCGCGACATAGCCCGGTGCCCGCTGACGCAACGCGTGCCGGGCCAGCGCGATCTCGGTGGCGCCGAGTTCCATGTCGTCGGCCCAGGTCGACTCGGGGTAGTACTCGAACGGCGCCGCACTGACCAGCGGGTGCGGCGGCGACGCCGTGTCGGCCATCGCGTAGAGCGACTGCGCGAGGTACAGCTCGTGCCGCGCGCGTTTCGCCGAACGGTGCGCGTCGACCTGGGCGGCCAGCGCGAACGCCGCCGCCGTCCGTCCGGCTAGATTCGGGCTGATCCGGCGGCCGGGCCGTGCGGCGAGGAACACCGGGCGGTGCGCGACGTAGCGCCACTCGCGGGCCCGGTTGCCGTCGTCGCGCTGCGGCAGCCGCCAGCCGTCGTGATCTCCGTAGAACGTGGCGCGTGCGTTGCCGGAACCGATCCCGACCTGCAGGTAGAGCGTCTTCGTGCGCGGCCGCCACATCTTCGCCAGCCACGCGGTGCCGTGCCGCGCCTCCGGCAGCAGCGTGCGCGGTGCGCTGCCGCCCAGCTCGCGCTGGGCGACGTAGAGCAGCACGTCGGCGAACGCGGCCGTGTGCGTGAACTTCAAATAGTCGCCGGCGTCGAACCAGCCGCCCGCGACGTCGACCGGCCCCCCGACGCCCGTCAGACCCGTGTCGGTGATGACGTCCGAACCGCGCTGGAAGTGCGGGGTCCGGTAGACCGTGGCGTGCGCGTCGTTGAGATGCGACGGGCGTCGCTGCAGCACCGAGCGCACCACCGAACGGCCGTCGCGCTGGCCCTGGATGAACCGGACGCCGGCACGCAGCACGGGCGACCACAGCGCGCCTGTCGTCGTCACCCGGAACCACGGCGAGTGCGTGGCAGTGCCGGCGAGCACCAGCCGGTAGCGACCGGGGCGGTGCAGCCCGCCGAACGACAGCCGGTACACGTCCGGGTAGGTCGTGCTCCACGACCCGTCGCGCTGCACGGTGGCGGTTGCGACCGTGCGGTCCTGCGCATCGCGGATCAGCACCGCCGCGTGCGGACGCGCTGCCGTCGACATGAGCGCCGCCGTCTTGGCCGCGTGCGCGGCGTACCCGTCGAGGTCGACCCGGATGAGATCGGCGGGCGCTGTCGGGCGTGCGGATGCGGGTGCTGCAGACGAGACGACGACGAGTGCTGCCGCCAGCCCGGCGACCCACGCTCGCACGCGAATCTCAGCTGCCGTAGATCGTGCGCGAGCCGTCCGAATCCTTGGCCAGCCGCTTGTTCAGATGCAGGCCTTCCATCGCGAACTCCAGGGCCGCCGCGGCGATGCCGACTGCGGCCGGACCCTCGCCGATGCCGTCGGCCTCGAGCCGCTCGAGCAGCGCCGACAACACGGGCACCGGGCCGAGCTGGCCGAGCAGGGCCTCGGCGCCTGTGGCGTCGCCGGTCTCGACGGTCAGTCCCTGGTCGAACTTCTGCTGAAGCGGGCGCAGATCGAGCCCGGCCAGGCGTGCCCGGTAGGTCTCGACGATCGAGCGGCGCAGCAGGTGCTCGAGCACGTCGAACTCGCGGCCCTCGTCGGCGTCGTCGAACTCGACCTTGCCGCGCGAGGCGGGGATGACCGAGGGAAGGTCGGCGATCCGGGCGACCGCGATGGGCTCGCGGGCCACGGCGGCGCGGCGCACGGCCGAGGCCGCCACCGTCTCGACCGCGGCGATCGCGAACCGCGCGGACACCCCGGAGCGTTGGTCGACCTGCGGCGCATCACGCACGTTGCGCGCGAAGCGGCCGACGATCTCGAGGATGTGCGACGGGACGACCGGTGCGGCGAAGTCGGCGTCGCTCCACAGCACTGCCGCCTCTTGCGCGATGAGCGCGAGCTCGTCGGACAGTTCGAGCGGGTAGTGCGTGCGCACCTCCGCGCCGAAGCGGTCCTTGAGCGGGGTGATGATGCGGCCGCGGTTGGTGTAGTCCTCGGGGTTGGCGCTCGCCACGAGCAGCAGGTCGAGGCCGAGGCGCAGTTGGTAACCGCGGACCTGGATGTCGCGCTCCTCGAGCACGTTCAGCAGCGCGACCTGGATGCGTTCGGCCAGGTCGGGCAGCTCGTTGACGGCGATGATGCCGCGGTTGGTGCGCGGCACGAGGCCGAAGTGGATGGTCTCGGGATCGCCGAGCGTGCGGCCCTGCGCCACCTTGATCGGGTCGACGTCGCCGATCAGGTCACCGACCGAGGTGTCCGGCGTCGCGAGCTTCTCGCCGTAACGCCCGCTGCGGTGCTTCCAGTCGACGGCCAGCAGCTCGCCCTCGGTGTCGAGCAGCGCGAGGCAGCGGGTGCACACCGGCGCGTACGGGTGGTCGTTGATCTCGCAACCGGCGACGACGGGTGTCCACTCGTCCAGCAGGCCGACGAGCGTGCGGATCAGGCGGGTCTTGCCCTGCCCGCGCTCGCCCAGCAGCACCAGGTCGTGGCCCGCGAGCAGCGCGCGCTCGACCTCGGGGATCACCGTGTCGTCGAAGCCCACGATGCCCGGTAACGACGGCTCGCCGGCGCTCAGTCGGCCGATGAGGTTCTGGCGGATCTCGGTCTTCACGCTGCGGTGCACGTGACCGGACGCGCGCAGGTCACCCAGCGTTGCGATGGAGGGAGGTGCGCTCACCCGAACGACGCTACGACCCTCGTGGTTAACCCGCCACGTCCACACAGGGACGCCACGTCCGATTCCCGCCAGCGGGCG
>DATBTJ010000001.1:0-21127 GCA_036559305.1 Jatrophihabitans sp. | reverse complement strand
CCTGCTCTCCAAGACGCGCGGCATCCTCGCCTACTCCGACAAGCAGCGGCTGTTCAGCGAACAACAACGCCTCGCGATGCTCACCCCAGACGGCGGCTGCTCCTACCCCGGCTGCGACGCCGCCCTCGGCTGGCTCGACGCCCACCACGTCACCGACCACCAGCACACCGGCCGCACCAGCGTCGACGACGGCGCCCTCGTCTGCGGAACCCACCACGACACCTTCGCCCGGATGGGCTGGACCTCGACCATGCTCAACGGCCGACCCCACTGGGTGCCACCCGACTGGCTCGACCCCGACCAAAAACCCGTCCGCAACCACATGCACGACCGAGAGTGACTCCGGCCGTGCAACGCCGCATCACGGCGCCGCCCGAGCGGGATTGCCGGACACCAAAGTTGTTGAGTTTGAATTCAGGACGTTCAGCACAACAAGTTGTGGTAGCTCAGGCAGATCATCGCTGAGCCCGTGCCGAGATGGTTTCAGAACGCTCACCGCCGGGCGAACGCCTACGCCGAACAACTTCGCCGAATCGCCCGGGTGCTTGACGACTGAGTGACGAGCGGGTGGCCCGACCCGCGGAATTCCGGTGGGGCCGCTGCGGCCGCGCGCCTCGTGTGTTTAGCCCGGCTTAGCCGACTCGATGGTGTCATCACGAACAACAGCCGTGATACGGCCCGAAATAAATATGTCGGTGACCCGCATTTCGGGAGCGACCGTGAACAACGTCAGGTTCAGACCCGTGCGCTCCGCTTCGCGGGCTACCAGGTCTCGCGCTTGGACGATCGTCAGGCCCACCAGCGGGGGCGCCAGCCTGCGCGCACGTTCCACGTCGTAGTCCATACAGCGAACGTAGCGTCGTCGGCGTGGCGCTGCGCCCTCAATTCGGGCCCCGACCACCGCGTTCGCGCCGATCGTTACTCCGGGACGAACAATGACGCCGCCGAGCCAGGCGTTGCTGTCGATCTGGATGGGGAGCGGACGCTCCCACCCTTCGCGTCGTCGCTCGTGATCTTCCATCGGGTGAAGTGCGGTGAGCAGCTGTGCTCGGGGCCCGATCCTGACATCATCGCCGACGGTGATTGTCGCGTCGTCATGAAGGTCGCGTCGTTGTTGACAAACACGTTGCGGCCAGGCGAGATTTGCGTGCCGTAGCTGCACTGGAACCGGGGGAGCACGACCGAACCTGCTCCGACGTTGCCGAATAGCGCGGTCAGGGTCTGGATGCGGCGGTCGTCGTCGGCGGCGGTCGCGTTGAACTCGTCCAGTTGTCGCCAACACCGTCGGCGATCCGCGGCGAGATCGGTGTCGTCGAGAAATGCGTGCGTCAGGCAAGGTCCTCGAAGGAGTCTTCGCCAGGACGCCAACACATCCAGCGTCCGTCGGTGAAGCCCTCCAACAGACCGATCTCGGCACCGATGACGTCCTCGCGGCGCGGGTGTACGACGATCGCGCCGCCATCGAACTCGAGGCGTAGGCCGACACCGGTTCGCTCGGCGGTCGCCTCCACACATTGCGGGATGAACGCGCACAATCCATCGGCGTAACCAAGGTCGCCCGGTGAGAGGAGTTCGCCGGCGCGTTCCACCGAGGGCAGCACATCGCAGTTCAGGACAGGTAGGTCGTCGGTCGGCCCGTCGAAGCGAAGTTGCACGGAGTCCATGACGAACTGGACGGAGAAGAGGCGAAAGCCGATCAGCCGGCTCAGGAGCTCGTTGGGCCGATAGCCGCTAGGTGCCGACATCACGTGGCGATCTTGCCAAACACCGCCGGCCGGCCGCACACAATTCGGCCCGCTCCGCGCGTGGCGCCGAAGGCGATCGGCCAGGGCTCGAGCCCGAGCGACGTCGCGCAGCGGCTGGGCGGATGATCGGTCCCATGGACCGGCCATGACCGGTGAAACGGGAGGGGCCGGAAGATGATGCATCAGGCGCAGAGTGCTGCCGGCGAGATGAGCGGCCGCCTCGCCTGGGCCGGCTTCCCGGCTGGGCTGCGCGCTGTCGTCGAAGACTATTTCGGCGCACGCGTGGATCAGGCGGAGACGCCGCAAGGCGGGTTCTCCCAGGACATGGCCTGTCGATTGACGTTCAGCAACGCTCGCCAGGCCTTCGTCAAGGGGTGTGGGCCGCACTCCGGTGGGGAAAGTTACGCACTGCACCGCGCTGAGGCACGCATCGCCGCAGCGTTGCCGGTCACGGTCCCGGCGCCGCGTCTGCTCGCTGAGTTCGAAGCAGACGGTTGGATCGTGGTGGCATTCGAAGCCATCGATGGCAGGCCGCCGGCGCAGCCGTGGAAACCCGATGAACTCGACGGCATTCTCTCGACCGTCACGTTGCTGGCCGAGGTCGTGAACCCGTCCCCGATCGACGTACCCACCGTCGCCGAGCGGTTGGCTGACACGTTCCAGGGCTGGCGCCGGCTCCGCGTCGCGCGTGAGGCGGATGAGGACCTACGTTGGCTGGACCCCTGGGCACTTCGCCACCTGGACGAGCTGGCCGGGCTGGAGACCCGATGGGGAGAAGCCGCGGCGGGACCGGGGCTCGCCCACGCCGACCTGCGCGCAGACAACATGCTGATCACCGAGGACCGTGTCATCGTCGTCGATTGGCCATGGGCGTGCCGCGCGGTGGCCTGGTTCGACCTGCTCGGGATGCTGCCGAGCATTCAACTCGCGGGTGGCCCCGAACCCGGGACGATCTGGAACGGTCACCCCGTCGCCCGGGATGCTGACAGCGACGCCGTCACAACCGTTCTCGCGGCCAGGACGGGCTTCTTCGTCCGCCAGGCCCGGCAACCGGCACCACCGGGCGCGCCGACGCTTCGAGCCTTCCAGCAAGCGCAAGGCGAGGTTGCCATGCGCTGGCTTGCCGCCCGGATGCAGCGCTGATCCTCACCAGCTCGAGCGCCGATCCGGTGACATGCAGCAGCAAGCGGATCATGAGCGCCCCAGTCGCAACGGCTAGCGTCGTGGCCATGCCCGCGATCCCGATCCGCCTGGCCGCGCTGGCGGCGCCGGCGCTGGTGCTGCTCGCGTGCACGTCCAGCGGCGCGAACCCGAGTCCCTCGACGCCGGTGCGCACGGTGATCGCGACGAGAACGAACACCGCGTCGATCGGTCCGACGGCACCGGTGTCGACCGGTCCGACGGCCTCGACGGACGACGCGTCGTGCCCGCTGCTGGACACGCAGCAGGCCGCCGATCGCGTCGGCATGCGGCTCGCGCGCATCACCGTGCTGCGCAGCGGCGGACGGGTCGTCGGGTGCCGCTTCTACGCCTTGCAGAACTCGCCGCTGCACAACTCGGAGAACCTGCCCGGTCCGCACCAGCCGGCGATCGAGATCGAGACCACCCGCTATGCCTCGTCGATCGCGGCGCACAACGCGTTCGTGCTCGAGGCGCGGCGCGGAGCGGATCCGCAGCAGGCACCCATCGGCAACACGACCGGCGTCTGCTTCCAGATCGACTTCTACCACCACGACAAGGGGCGCGACTGGTCGTGCGCCTTCAACCTCGGCACGACGAAGGTGTCGGTGCGCACCGTCGTGGTCGGCGCGGCACTGAACGTCGAAGAGATCTCGCGTGCCGTCGCAGGATCGCTCTGAGCACGTGTTCCACGTCGTCTTCGTCGAACCGCGCATCGCACCCAACACGGGTAACGCGATCCGACTGTCGGCGGCGACGGGGTCCCACCTGCACCTGGTCGAGCCGCTCGGCTTCACGATGACCGACGCACAGCTGCGACGGGCCGGGCTCGACTACCACGATCTTGCAACGGTCAGCGTGCACGAGGATCTCGCCGCGATGTGGCAGGCGGTGCTGCCGGCACGCGTGTTCGCCTTCACCACACGCGCGAGCACGAACTACGCAGACGTGCGCTACCGCCCGGGCGACGTGCTGATGTTCGGCGCCGAGCCGAGCGGGCTCGACGCGCACGTCCTGGCCGACCCGAACATCACCGATCAACTGCGCATCCCGATGCTGCCGGGGCGGCGCTCGCTCAATCTGGCCAACTGCGCCGCGCTGGCCACCTACGAGGCCTGGCGGCAGAACGGCTTCGCCGGCGCATGAGCATGCACCGCTACGGGCCGCACCGGGCGCAGTTCGGCGAGCTCACCCGTCCGGACGGGACGTCGCGCGGCACCGTCGTCGTCGTGCACGGCGGGTTCTGGCGGGCCCGCTACGACCTGTCGCTCGGACGGCCGCTCGCCGCGGACCTGGCCGCCCGTGGTTACACCGCATGGAACCTCGAATACCGCCGGGTCGGCGACGGCGGCGGCTGGCCGACCACCTTCGCCGACATCGCGGCCGGGATCGACCTGCTCGCCGACCTCGAGGTCGACACCTCGCGGGTGGTCGCGATCGGCCACAGCGCAGGCGGGCACCTGGCCACCTGGGCAGCCGGACGGCACACGCTGCCCGCAACCGCGCCCGGCGCCGGGCCGCGCGTGGAGCTCACCGGCGTCGTTTCGCAGGCCGGCGTGCTCGACCTGGTCCGTTGCGCGACGGAGCGCACCGGCGGCACCGCCGCGATCGACCTGATGGGCGGGTCACCGACCGACCGTCCGGGTGAGTACCGCCTCGCCGACCCGGCAGCGGCGATCCCGCTGCCCGTACCGGTGCTGTGCGTGCACGCCCGCGCCGACGAGTACGTCCCGTTCGCGCAGAGCGCCGACTACGTCGCGTCCGCGCAGCGGGCGGGCGGCGACGCCGAACTGCTCGAGGTCGACGGCGACCACTTCACGGTCATCGACGCGTCCGCAACGGCTTGGCAGTCGATCGTCGACGTGCTCCCCCGCCTGCTCGGTCGCTGAACCGATCCGCACGATCGTGCGTTTGCAGTACTAGTCCCATCGTCTGATGGCGGCTGCGACGAACGCTGCGGCAGAACTGACTGCACCAGGCCCACCACCGAAGGAGCAGTCATGATCGGTCATCCGTACCGCCGCCTCGCCACGGTCCTGGCCACCGCCGTCGGCGTCGGCGTCGGCGTCGGCGCCATCGCCGTCCCGGCGGCCGTCGGCCTGTCGAACAACCCGACCTTCAGCCAGCACCTCCCGGTGCCGGTGCCCTCGATCGCGCACCGGGTCGGCTTCGACGATCACGGCACGCTCCGCGAGGCGCACGCCCGGCACGCCCGCCAGGTCGAACCCCGCGACAACCACGGCCGGCACCTCGAGCTCGGTGACGACCACCGGACCCGGCGGCGCCCCTGAAGCGAGCGCGAGATCGAGGTGCGGCGCCTGACGAGCAAGGGGCTGGCCAACAAGCAGATCGCCCGCCCGCTGGGCATCGCCGAGCGCACCGTCAAGGTGCACCTCGGCAACGTGTTCCGGCGCATCGGGGTCGCCGACCGCCACTCGGCCGCGCTGTGGGCGCGCGCGCACCTACCCGAGTAACGACCCGTCCGCGGCAGCCCGCAGGAGGACGACGGACGGCGCGAGCTCGCGCGCGGCCTGCTCGCCGGCCTCGTCCAACGGGTCCTCACCGAGCACCACCGCCGCCTCGAGACCCGGGGCACCGCTGGACACCGCCATCGCCACGGCGACCTGCAGGGCCGACAGCGACAGGGCGGTCAGGGCGACGGACGTCGCGACGTAGGTGCGCCCGTCGGTGTCACGTACCGCGGCGCCCTGCGCCGCCCCGGTGCGGGCGCGCGCCGACCGCGCGAGCGTGACCAGCTTGGCGTCCTCGGGATCGAGCTCAGGCATGGTTCGTGGACTCCTCGCCGGCGCTGTTACGGCTGCCCTCCTCCGCCTCGCCGGGTTCGGCGACGCGGGTGACCAGCACGGTGTCGATGCGGTTGCGCCGCCCGCCGACGTCCTCGGCGACCAGGCGAAGTCCGTGGACGTCGACGTGGGCGCCGGGGATGGGCACGCGGCCGAGCGCCTCGGCGAGCAGGCCGCCGACGGTCTCGACGTCGTCGCGGTCGGGCAGTTCGACGTCGAACAGTTCGGCAAGGTCCTCGACCGACAACCGAGCGGACACGCGTGCGGAATCGGCGTCGATGCGCTCGATCGGTGCGCGTTCGACGTCGTACTCGTCGGTGATCTCGCCGACGATCTCTTCGAGGATGTCCTCGATGGTGACGATGCCGGCGGTGCCGCCGTACTCGTCGATGACGATCGCCATGTGGGTGCGCTTGGCCTGCATCTCGCCCAGCAACTCATCGACCGGTTTGGATTCGGGGACGTAGCCGACCTGGCGCATCACGTCCTCGACTGTCGTGGTTCGGGCGCGGTCGGAGTCCTGCGCGCGGCGGGCGAGGTCCTTGAGGTAGACGACGCCGATGATGTCGTCGGCGTTCTCGCCGGTGACCGGAATGCGGGAGAATCCGCTGCGCAGCGCGAGTGCCAGCCCTTGCGGGACGGTCTTGCTGCGCTCGATCCAGACGACCTCGGTGCGCGGCACCATCACCTCGCGCGCAATGGTGTCGCCGAGCTCGAACACCGACTGGATCATCTGCCGCTCGCCGTGCTCTACGACGCCGCGTTCCTCGGCCATGTCGACGAGTTCGCGCAGCTCCACCTCGGAAGAGAACGGGCCGTCGCGAAAGCCGCGACCAGGCGTGATCGCGTTGCCGAACAGGGTGAGCAGTGAGGCCAGCGGGTTGAAGATCTTGCCGAGCACGCGCACCGCGCCCGCGCCGGCGAGCGCGACCGCGTTCGGGTGCTGCCGGCCGAGCGTGCGCGGCCCGACACCGACGAGGGCGTAGGACACGACGACCATGACGAGCACGGTCAGCAGCGTGACGTACCACGCGTGGCCGAACTGCGCGCGCGCCACGATCGTCACCAGCACCGTTGCGGTCAGCTCGCACGTCACGCGCAGCAGCAAGAGCAGGTTCGTGTAGCGCGCCCGGTCGTTGACGATCGACCGCAGTGATTTGGCGCCCTTGCGCTCCTCGCGCAGGAACTCCTCCACGCGGGCGACCGACACGCGGGCCAGCGCCGAATCGACGCAGGCGAGCAGGCCGCCCAACGGGATCAGGCAGATCGCAACGATCAGCGCGACGGCGTCGAGCGGGGTCAAGCCCGGGCCTCGCCGTCGCCGCCGGCGAGCGGCACGCGCACGGTTTCACGGCCGGTCTGCGCCGTCCACTGCGCGAGGATGCCGGCTTGCAGTTCGAACATCTCCTGCTCGGTCTCCGCGTCGCCGTGGTCGTAGCCGAGCAGATGCAAAATGCCGTGGGTACACAAAAGATGCAGTTCCGATTCGAGCGAGTGGCCGGCGGTCTTCGCCTGATCGGCGGCGACCTGCGGGCACAGCACGACATCGCCGAGCAGGGCCTCGCCGGCGGCGTCGTCAGTGGGCGGCGGCGCCGACGGGTCGAGCCGTTCGACCGGGCCGTCTGCGGCGTCCATCGGGAACGCCATCACATCGGTGGGTCCCGGCAGATCCATCCACTGCACGTGCAGTGCCGTCATCGCGTCGGCGTCGACCAGGACGAGCGACAGCTCGGCGAGCCGGTCGACCTGCATCGCGTCGAGCACGAAGCGGCCGAGCTCGGCCAGGGCCATTTCGTCGACGGCGACGCCGGACTCGTTGTTGATCTCGATGGACATGGCGGGGCGTCAGCGGCGCGGTTTGGCCGAGCGCGGGCCGTCGGCCTCGGCGGCGTCGAAACGCTCATAGGCGTCGACGATCTCACCGACCAGACGGTGCCGCACGACGTCGGTCGAGGTGAGGTTCGCGAAGTGCACATCGTCGAGTTCGCCGAGGATGTTGCGCACCACCCGCAGCCCGCTGCGCTGCTCGCCGGGCAGGTCGACCTGGGTGACGTCGCCGGTGACGACGATTCTCGAGTCGAACCCAAGCCGGGTGAGGAACATCTTCATCTGTTCCGGCGTCGTGTTCTGCGCCTCGTCGAGGATGATGAACGCGTTCGACAGCGTGCGCCCGCGCATGTAGGCCAGCGGGGCGATCTCGATCGTCCCGGCCTGCATCAGCCGCGGCAGCGAGTCGGGATCCATCATGTCGTGCAGCGCGTCGAACAGCGGCCGCAGGTACGGATCGATCTTGTCGAACAGCGAGCCCGGCAGGAAGCCGAGCCGCTCGCCGGCCTCGACCGCCGGGCGGGTGAGGATGATGCGCCCCACCTGCTTGGCCTGCAGCGCCTGCACGGCCTTGGCCACCGCGAGATAGGTCTTGCCGGTACCGGCCGGACCGATGCCGAACACGATGGTGTGCTTGTCGATCGCGTCCACGTAGTGCTTCTGGTTCAGCGTCTTGGGACGGATGTTCTTCCCACGCCGGGACAAGATGTTGAGGCTGAGCACCTCGGCCGGACGCTCGCCGCTGTCGGCGGTCAGGATGCCGAGGGCACGCGTCACCGCGTCCGGGGTCAGGTGCTGGCCGCCCTTGATCAGCTCGAGCAGTTCCTCGAACAGGCGGACCGCGACCGCGTTGTCGGCCGCACGGCCCGAGATGGTGATCTCGTTGCCGCGGACGTGGACATCGCTGTCGAGACTCTTCTCGATGACCCGCAGCAGTTCGTCGCGGGACCCGAGCAGCGAGACCATGGCCTGCTCGCCGGGCACGACGATGACAGTGGAGACGCGATCCGTATTAGGGGTGGGATCGGACAACTTCGGCTCTCTGGTCGGCTGACGGTGACCCCTCCACTGTAGCGGCGCGCCCGGGCGATTTGCCGGTCTCAGCCGGGCGGCCAGCCCATCGGACGGCCGGACAGCACGTGCGCGTGCACGTGGAACACGCTCTGACCGACCTCGGTGCCGGTGTTGAACACGGTCCGGAAGTGCTCCAGACGCAGCTGTTCGGCGACCCCGCGGACCCCGCCCACGAGGCCACCGGCGGCCGCCGGGTCGCGGCCGAGATCGGCGATGTCGGCGTAGTGCTCGCGCGGGACGACCAGGACGTGGGTGGGCGCCTGCGGGTTGAGGTCCTCGAAGGCGACGACGTGCGCGTCCGCGTACACCGTCGTCGCCGGGATCTCACCGGCGACGATCTTGCAGAACAGGCAGTCGGAGGTGGCCATGACCCGAAGCTACCGGTGCGGACGCTGTCGGCAAGGCGACTGCGAGCCCGGCGCGTGATCGGTGACAATGTCGCGCATCGCTCGCGCCGACGCGCGGGCCGGAGGGGCGGACATGGCGACGCAGGGCAAGTACCGCACGGCACTCGGAATCCGCGACCTGCGGCTGCTCATCGGCGCCTTCGTCGTCGACCAGGCCTCGAGCTGGTCCTACAACGTGGTGCTGATCGCCTACATCTTCGAGCGCACCCATTCCACGACCTGGGTCACCGCGCTCCTCAGCACCCGGTGGGTCGTCGGGCTGGTGCTGGGCGGCTACGCCGGCGTGATCGCCGACCGCTACGACCGCCGCACCGTGCTCGTGATCAGCGGCGCTGTCGCGTTCGTGGCCACCCTGCTCGTCGCGCTGCTGGTCGGCACCGACGCTCCGCTGCTCGCGATCGTCGCGTCCGCCGGGCTGGTCGCGGCGGCCTGCACGCCCGTCCGGCCGGCGTCGGGAGCGCTGATCCCGGAGGTCGTGGACGAGAGCACCCTGATGGCCGCGAACGGCATCTTCGCCTTCCTCGAGAGCCTCGTGGTCGTGCTCGGCCCCGGCGTCGGGGCGCTGCTGCTGCTCACCGGCGAGCCGGTGTGGGGGGTGCTGCTCAACGCGGCGAGCTTCCTGGTGTCCGCGCTCCTCTACTCGCGGCTGGCCGTGCGCTCGCACGGGGACGCCGAACCGGGCGGGAACGTGCTCAAGCAGTGGGGCGCCGGCGTCGCCGCCGTGTTGCACCACCGCAAGGCGCTCGTGCTCACCGTGTTCCTGCTGCTCGACTCGGGCGCGATCAACGCCGCGAACGTGGTCATGCCCGCCCTGGCGGCGCATCTCGGTGGCGGCGCGTCGGCCTACAGCGTGCTGCTCGGCGCCAGCGCGCTCGGCGGGGTCGTCGCGGCCGGGCTCGCCAACCGGCTGGCCGCGTCGGCGCGCATCACCGCGATCATCATGATCTCCATCGCTCTCGAGTGCCTGCCACTGTGGATCAGCGTGTTCGCCGGCGGCGTGCCGAGCGCGGCGGTGCTGCAGATCATCTCGGGCGCCGGCATGGTCATCGTGGACGTGCTCGCCTTCACATCCCTGCAGCGCGACCTCCCCCGCGAGGTGCTCGGCCGGGTGCTCGGCTCGGTCGACATGCTGCTGCTCGCCGCCAGCATCGCCGCGTCGTCCGCCGCGAGTGCCGTGCTGTCCGCGGTGGACCTGAACTGGGCGCTGGCGATCATCGGGATCGGGTTCCCCGCGCTCGCCCTGTTCGGGCTGCCCGCGCTGCGGCAGCTGGACGCCGTCCTCGCCGACCGGGTCGAGGGGCTGCGGGCGCGCACCGGGGTGCTGCAGCGGCTCGACCTGTTCGCCGGCGCGAACCAGGCGGTGCTCGAGCGGCTGGCCGGGGACGCCGTCCCGGAGTCGATCGCGGCCGGTACGCCGATCATCACCCAGGGCGACCCGGCCGACGCGTTCTGGGTGCTCACCGAGGGCGAGCTGTCGATCGGCGCCCGGCTGGCCGACGGCAGCCAGGCCGACCTGCCGCCGGTGTACGCGCCCGGCTACGTCGGCGAGCTCGGCCTGATGCACCGCACGTCCCGCTCGGCGACGGTGACCGCGGCAACCGACTGCCGGTTGCTGCGCATCAGCGGCGCGACCTTCCTCGAGGCGCTCGAGGAGGCGGCGCCGTCGCCGACGATGCTCAACCGCGCGGGGGTGCGCCTGGCCCGCACGAGTGTCGCCCGGGTGGCCGTCAGCGAGTCAGCGTGAGCCCCGGCAGGTCGACCACCAGCCCGTCGAACGCGGCGAACACGGGGACGCCGGCGTCGACGAAGCGGGTGGTCATCGCGTCGATCTCGTCGTCGGTGCGCGTCGGCGCGTGGTGGTAGAGCATCACGGCGCGGGCGCCTGCGGCGAGGGCCAGGTTCACCGGGTAGTCGGTGGCCGAGTGGCCGAGGAAGGCGAGGTCCGGCAGTTCCTCGGGGGTGTGCTGCGCGTCGTGGATCAGCAGGTCCACCCCAGCCGCCAGCTCGCGTGCCGCCGCGTGCAGCTCGCCCAGACCGTCCTCGCCCGGGCCGCAGCCGAGCGGGCTGTGGTCGGACAGGTAGGCCAGTGACGACGCCCCGTCGCTGACCCGGAAGCCGAAGGTGCGCCCGCCCTTGTGCGGGATCTCCAACGCCTGCACGGTGAATCCCTCGAGCTGGTGCGTCCCGGGTTCGAGCCCGCGGAAGGTCCAGCCGGTGCCGAGCTCGCTCGGACGGACCGGGAAGTGCGGTGGCGAGAAGGCCCGGGCGAGCACCTCCTCGGCGTCGGTGCCCTGTTCCGGGATCACGACCTCGACGCGGTGTCCCGGTTGCAACCCGGCGGCGAAGAACGGCATGCCGTGGGTGTGGTCCCAGTGCAGGTGGCCGAGCAGCAGCGTGCCTCGGTACGGCCCGTCGTCGAGCAGCGCGCTCACCTGGGTCAGCCCGGTACCCGCGTCCAGGACGAGGGTGGGCGGCTCGCCCTCGTGTGCCAGCGCGAGCGCCGACGTGCGTCCGCCGTACCGGCCCTGGGTGAGCCCGGACACCGGGGTCGACCCGCGGGTGCCGCAGAAGTGCAGACGCATCGGGTGAGCATGCCACCCCGAGACAGCAGGCCCTAGGGTGTCCGACATGTCCGCGAGCGTCACCGACGAACTGGCCGCGCTCGCGATCTTCACGGCGGTCGAACCCACCCAGCTGCACGACCTGGCGCGCCGCGCGATCGCCAAGCGGCTGGCCCCCGGGCAGGTGCTGTTCACCGAGGGAGACCCGAGCGCGCACTTGGTGCTCGTGCGCAGCGGCCGGGTGCGGGTGCTCGTCAGCTCCGAACGCGGCGACGAACTGGTGCTCACCGTGCTCGGCGCGGGCGACGCGTTCGGCGAGCTGTCCGTACTCGACGGGCTGCCCCGGTCGGCGACGGCCGAGGCCCTGGACGCCGCCGAGGTCGTGCTGCTGCCCGCGGACGCGGTACGCGCCGTGCTGGACGCGCACCCGGCCGCACTGCTCGCCGTCACCCAACAGCTGGCCGCCCAGGTGCGCCGCATCACCGGCAGCGCCGCAGACCTGGTGTTTCTCGACCTGCCACGCCGGCTCGCCAAACTGGTGCTCGCCCGCGCGAACGGGACGGCGACGGCGGAGCTCGGCGTGAGCCAGTCCGGGCTGGCCGCCCAGCTCGGCACGACCCGCCAGTCGGTGAACAAGGCGCTGTCCGGCCTCACGACGCGCGGCTGGATCAGCACGTCCGGCACGGTCGTCACCGTCCTCGACGAAGCGGCGCTGCGCCGCTTCAGCGCGAGCTGAGCCAGGTCGCGACCGGCGATCAGGCCGCCTTCCAGGTGGTGCCGTTCCAGTGCAGGATCAGCGTGCGGCCATGCACGGTGCCGCCGACCGCCCAGGCGTTCGTGGCGGAGGTCGCGGCGACGCCGGTCAATCCGGCACCGGCGATCGCCTTGCTCAGCGTCCAGGCGCGGCCGTTCCAATGCGCGGCCGCCGTGCCTTCATCGGTGACGGGGCCGCCGCTGCCGACCGCCCAGGCGCTGCGGGCCGAGGTCGCCGCCACGGCCGCCAGGTTGTACAGGCCGAACGGCTTGGTGGGGGCGGCCACCTGCTTCCACCCGGTGCCGTTCCATCGCTCGATCACCGGGGAGCCGCCGACCGGGCACTCGTCGGTGCAGCCGACTGCCAAGGCGTTGGTGTCGGACGTGGCGGCTACCCCGCGCAGGGCATTGCCGTACTTGCCGTACCTCGGCAACGGGCCCGCTACGCGCCGCCAGGCCTTGCCGTTCCAATGCAGGATCAGGTGAGTGAACGATGAACTGCTGCTGACGACTTCGCCGACGGCCCAGGCATTGCGCCCGGACGTCGCGGCCACACCGGACAGACCGCTGTTGCTTGCCGGGCTCGGGCTGGGCACGCGCTTCCACGCGGTGCCGTTCCACCGCAGGATCAGCGTCGTCGTGCCGGTGGTGCCGACCGCCCAGGCGCGGTCGGCGGACGTCGCGGCCACACCGGACAGGCTGCTGCTGCGTCCGGGGCTCGGGCTGGGCACCCGCGTCCACACCGTCCCGTTCCACCGCAGGATCAGGCTTCTGGAACTGCTGGTGAAGCAATGGGTGCATCCGACCGCCCACGCGCTGCCGGCGGAGGTCGCGGCCACGCCGGAGAGCGCGCCGCCCCCCGTCCCGGCCGGGCTCGGCACCCGCACCCAGCCCGTGCCGTTCCAGTGGACGATGAGGATCCTGGGGCTGGAGAAGCTGCCGCCCGAGCCCACCGCCCAGGCGTTCCTGGCCGAGGTCGCGGCCACACCGGAAAGGTCGCCGCTGAAGATGACGGCGGCCGCCGGGCCCGGAGCAGGCCCGGTCCGTGCAGGCGCCGCCGTACCCGGCGCGGCCCCCGCCACACCGGCCAGCAGCGGCACCGCCACGAACACGACCGACCGCGCGAAGTACCTGTGCATTGTCGAGCCCTCCCGAATCAGCCCCCAGCGGCGTCAGGCTGGATGGTGCTCCGCGGGATTAGGAACCGCGAGGGCCGAAAGACACATCGGGCTGCCGCCCGGCGCCGCTCGGACCGCCAGGAAACACCACGGGATCGCAGGACCCTATGTACGCACAGGTCACCTACTTCGACGGACCGCGCAGCCCCGAGGTCGTCGCCGCTGCCGAGCACGCCGGACGCGACCGGCTCCAGCCCGCGATCGAGGCGGACCCGACGATGGGCGAGGAACTGGCCTCGCTGCTCGTGCTGCGCCGGGACGACGGCGGCGAACTCGTCATCGCGATCACGCGCACCGAGGCCGGGATCGCCCGCGCCCGCGAAGTGATCATGGGCACCGAGTTGCTGCCGGACGAGGACCCGGCCCTGCTGTCGGAGCCGAGCCGGGTGGAGATCTTCCAGGTCGTCGAGTCGCGCAACTACGCGTCGACGTGGGTCTGAGCGCTCCAGCGGCCGAGCCGGGCGGACAGGACCGCCAGCGCCGCGGGACCCGCGGTGGACGTGCGCAGCACCGGCTCGCCGAGCCGCACGGCCACCGCGCCCGCGGCGTCGAAGGCTGCGAGCTCGGCGTCGGTGATGCCGCCCTCGGGGCCGACCACGACGACGATGTCGCCGGCGGCGGGCAGGTCGACGTCCACCAGCGGGGACGTCGCCGCCTCGTGCAGCACCAGGGTGGGGGCGAGGTCGGCCGTGCTCGCAAGGTCGCGCACGGCCGGTACCCGCGCGCGCCGGCTCTGCTTGGCAGCCTCGCGTGCGGTGCGCCGCCACTTCTCCAGTGCCTTCGCACCGCGCGGGCCCTGCCATTGTGTCACCGAGCGGGTCGCCGCCCACGGCACGATCGCGTCGACGCCCAGCTCGGTCATCGTCTCGACCGCGAGGTCCGCGCGCTCGCCCTTCGGCAGCGCCTGCACCACGACCAGGCGGGGATCCGGCTCGGGCACGTGGCGTCGTGCGGTCACCTCGAGATCGAGGCCGTCGCTCGTCACGGCCGCCACGATGCACTCGGCGACGCCACCACGCCCGTCACCGACCAGCAGCCGCTCGCCCACCGACAGCCGGCGGACCCGGGCGGCGTGGCGTCCCTCGTCGCCGGTGAGCTCGATCCGGTCACCGTCCGGCAGGGCGTCGACCAGGAACAGCGGTGGGGTCACCGGAGGGTCACTGGCGGGTCACTGGCGGAAGGCTCCGCGCACCTTGCCGAACAGGCCGTTGCCCTTGGTGACGGCCGCGACGTCCTCGTGGCGCAGCGCGGCGAGCTCGCGCAGCAACCGCTCCTGCTCGTCGTCGAGTCGGGTCGGCACCCGCACGTCGATGTGCACGAGCAGGTCGCCGCGCTGGGTGCTGCGCAGCCGCGGCACCCCCTTGCCGCGCAGGGTCTGCACCGTGCCGCTCTGCGTGCCGGCCCGGATGTCGATCTTCTCCTCGCCGTCCAGGGTGGTGAGGATCAGGTCGGTGCCGAGCGCCGCGGCGGTCATCGGCACCTGGATGTGGCAGTGCAGGTCGCTGCCGTCGCGGGTGAACGTGTCGTGCGGCTGCTCGGCGATCTCGACGTAGAGATCACCCGCCGGGCCGCCGCCCGGACCGACCTCGCCCTGCCCGGCCAGCCGGATACGCATGCCGTCCTCGATGCCGCCCGGCACCTCGACGGTGATGGTGCGGCGCGAGCGCACCCGTCCCTCGGTGCCGCAGGTCGGGCACGGGGTCGGGATCTGCTCGCCGGTGCCGGCGCAAGCCGTGCAGGCGCGGGTGGTCATCACCTGGCCGAGGAACGAGCGCTGCACCGACTGCAGCTCGCCGCTGCCGCCGCAGGTGGCGCAGGTGCGCGGCGAGGTGCCGGCGGCGCAGCCGGATCCGCGGCAGGTCTCGCACAGGACGGCCGTCTCGACGGTGATCTCGCGGCGGACGCCGAACGCCGCCTCCTCGAGCGACAGCGACATCTGCAGCAGCGCGTCGGACCCCGGGCGCACCCGGCTGCGGCGGGCTCCGCCGCGCTGGCCGCCGCCCCCGCCGAAGAACGCCTCGAACACGTCGCCGAAGCCGCCGAAGCCGCTGAACGGGTTCCCGGCGCTGCCGGCGCCCTGCGACAGCGGGTCGCCGCCCAGGTCGACCATGCGGCGCTTCTCCGGGTCGGAGAGCACCTCGTAGGCGGCGCTGACCTCCTTGAACCGGTCTGCGGCGGACGGGTCGGGGTTCACGTCCGGGTGCAGCTCGCGGGCCAGCCGGCGGTAGGCCCGCTTGATCTCTTCGGGGGTCGCGTCCCGACCGACGCCGAGCAGCCGGTAGTAGTCGCGCGGTTGATCAGCCACAATCCGTCCTCTGCACATCTCTGGCACTCACAGAAGGTGAGTGCCAGCGATCCAATGTACCTATCGCTCCGACAGGAGCTCGCCGACGTAACGAGCGACTGCCGCCACCCGTGCCATCGTGTGCGCGTAGTCCATCCGCCGCGGGCCGAGCACGCCGACAGCGCCGAGCGCGGCCCCACGGGCGCCGTAGCCGCTGGTGACCACCGAGGTCGTCATCAGCCCCTCGTGCTGGGTCTCGTTGCCGATGCGCACGACGACCTGGCTGGTCGTCACCGACTGGTCGAGCAGCCGCAGCAGCACCACCTGCTCCTCCAGCGCCTCGAGCACGGGGCGGATCGCCGGGAAGTCCAGCGCGTTGGCCGTCAGGTTGGCGGTGCCGCCGAGCACGATCCGGTCGCTGTGCGACTCGACCAGCGTCTCGAGCAGCACGGTCGTGAGCGTCGCGAGCAGCCCGCGCAGCTCAGGCGCGACCAGAGCCGGCAGATCACCGATGATCTCGGGCGCCTCGGCGAGCAGCCGGTCGCGCAACCGCTGGTTGAGCGTCGCCCGCAGCTCGAAGACGGCCTCGTCGGCCACCGGCACCGGCAGATCGACGACCCGTTGCTCGACGCGCCCGGTGTCGGTGATGAGTACCAGCATCAGCTTGGACGCGGTCAGGCTGATCAGTTCGAGATGGCGCACCCGCGAGCGCGACAGCGACGGGTACTGCACGACCGCGACGTGCCGGGTGACCTGGGCCAGCAGCCGCACCGCGCGGTGCAGCACGTCGTCGAGGTCGGCGGCGCCGTCCAGGAAGGTCTGGATCGCGCGCCGTTCGGCGGCCGACAGCGGCTTGAGCTCGGTCAGCCGGTCGACGAAGAGGCGGTAGCCGGAGTCGGTGGGGATGCGCCCGGCACTGGTGTGCGGCTGGGCGATGAGTCCTTCCTCCTCCAGCACCGCCATGTCGTTGCGGATCGTCGCCGGCGAGACGCCGAGGTTGTGCCGGTCGGCCAGGTTCTTGCTGCCCACCGGTTCGTTGGTGGCGATGAAATCCTCGACGATCGCGCGCAGCACCTCGAGCCTGCGGTCCGTTGGCATCGTCGCTTGCAACTCCTTGCCGGTCGTCGTACGTCATTCAGCTTAGAGTGCGCTGCCCGCGATTCCGGGTGAGCGTGCGCACGGGCCATAGGGTGGGCAGCGATGAGGGGTTTGTCGTGATCTTCAAGCAGGTGCAGGACGGTCGGCCGTACCCGGAGCACGGGCTGTCCGCCCGCGACTGGGCCAACGTCGCGCCGCGCACGATCCGGCTCGACGAGCTGACGACGACCAAGAAAGAGCTGGCCCTCGACCGGCTCCTGGACGAGGACTCGACGTTCTACGGCGACCTGTTCCCGCACGCCGTGCTCTATCGCGGCGAGGTCTACCTCGAGGACGGCCTGCACCGGGCGCTGCGCGCGGCGCTGGAGAACCGCAACACCATCCACGTGCGCATCCTCGACCTGGACGCGCTCGGCCGGGGCGCGCGCAAGGCCACCTGACCCCGCTTTTGGCATCGTGACAGCGCACGTGCGGCCAGGATGCCAAAAGTGTCAGGCCAGCAGCTCGCGCACGACCGCGTCGGCCATCAACCGGCCGCGCTGGGTCAGCACGACGCGCCCGTCGTCGGCCGAGATCCGGTCGATGAGCCCCCAGCCGGCCAGTTGTGGGACGGCCGAGCGGCCGGCGTCGGTGAGTTCGGCGGTGGGCAGGCCTTCGCGCAGCCGTACGCCGAGCATCACCCGCTCCATGTGCTGGGCGGCGGGATCGAGGTTCTCGCGTCCGGCCGCCGGGCTCTCGCCGGCCTCGAGCAGCGCCGTGTAGCGCGCCGGGTGCTTCACGTTCCACCAGCGCACCCCGCTGACATGGCTGTGCGCGCCGGGGCCGAACCCCCACCAGTTGGCGTCGGACCAGTAGAGCTCGTTGTGCCGGCAGCGGGCGGATTCGTCGCGGGCCCAGTTCGACACCTCGTACCAGCCGAAGCCGGCGGCCTGCAGGGTCTCGTCGGCCAGCAGGTAGCGGTCGGCGAGCACGTCGTCGTCCGGGGCGGGCACGACGCCGGCGTCGACCTGGCGGGCGAGCGCCGTCCCCTTCTCGACGACGAGCGCGTACGCGCTGATGTGGTCGGGGCCGGCGGCGATCGCGGCGTCGAGCGAGCGCTGCCAGTCGGCCTCGGTCTCGTACGGCGCGCCGTAGATCAGGTCCAGGTTGACGTGCTCGAACCCGGCGGCGTGCGCCTCTGCCACCGCTTCCTCCGGGCGTCCCGGCCGGTGCCTGCGGTCGAGCACCTCCAGTACCTGCGGCACGGCCGACTGCATGCCCAGCGAGATGCGGGTGAACCCGGCCGCGCGCAGCTTCGCGAGGTAGCCGGGGGTGACGGTCTCGGGGTTGGCCTCGGTGGTGACCTCGACGTCGGCGGCGACGCCGAAGTGCTCGCCGAGTCCGTCGATGATCACTTTGAGGTGCTCGGCGGGCAGCAGCGTCGGCGTCCCGCCGCCGAAGAAGATCGTCGACACCGGCGGCACCCGCGCACCGAGCGCGTCGCCGTCACCGAGGACGTCGGCCGCCAGCCGGATCTCGTGCAGCACGGTGTCGGCGTAGCTGCCGCGGCTCACGCCCGGACCGAGCTCGGGGGCGGTGTAGGTGTTGAAGTCGCAGTACCCGCACCGCGTCTCGCAGAACGGCACGTGCACGTAGATGCCGAACGGCACGCCCCAGGCAGCATCGAGCGTCGCGCGGCGCAGACGACCGTCGCGCGGCGCGGGCTCACCGGCCGGTAATGCGGAGGGCACGGATCAAGTGTGCGACATGCCCGTTCATCAGGGCGTCTGGCTGGTCGGCGCGGGTCGCGGCGTGTTGCTGTCGCCGGAGTCGAGCGCGCGGACGGTGTAGCCGATGGCCAGGGCGAGCACCAGCGCGATCAGGGCGAGCAACGGCCGGCGCACGCGAGGACGGGACACGTGGTCTGACTCTAGGAGCCGCGTGCTTGTATCGAGGTCATGGGCGACTCACTCACCGCTTCCACCGTTGCGATCACCGCGCCTGACGGCGAATCGATCCCCGCGTATCTGGCTCGCCCGGCCGAGACGAACACGCGCGGCGGGGTGGTGGTGATCCACCACATGCCCGGCTACGACCGGGGCAGCAAGGAGATCACGCGCCGGTTCGCCGAGCTCGGTTACGACGCGATCTGTCCCAACCTGCACCACCGCGACGCCCCGGGCGCGGCGCCCGACGACGCGGCGGCGGCCAGCCGGGCGTCCGGCGGGGTGCCGGACGAGCGCCTGATCGGCGACGTCACCGCCGCGGCGGCCTACCTGCGCGACCTGCCGTCGGCGACCGGCAAGGTCGGGGTGATCGGCTTCTGCAGCGGCGGGCGGCAGGCGGTGCTGGTCGGCTGCACGGTCGATGTCGACGCGGTGGTCGACTGCTACGGGGCGTTCGTCACCGGCACGCCGCCACAGGGCTTCCCGCTGCAGGTGAGCAACCTCGTCGAACGGCTGCCGAACCTGCGCTGCCCGCTGCTCGGGCTCTTCGGCAACGAGGACAGGACCCCCTCGCCCGAGCATGTCGACGAGCTCGAGGCGCTGTTGCGCGAGCACGGCAAGGACTACGAGTTCCACCGCTACGACGACGCCGGGCACGGCTTCTTCAGCCCCGACCGCCCGTCCTACCGCGTTGCTGCCGCCAGCGACGGCTGGGAGCGCATCGCCGACTTCTTCGCCTCGAAGCTGGGAGCCTGAAAAAGTGTGCACCTACATCACCGTGCAGAAGCCGGTCGACGGCAGCGCGAAGGGCCCGAACGGCACCTGGTTCCACGTCAGCGACGCCGCGGTCTACTTCGACCACCCGGTGCATGCGATGGCCGACCACACGCTCAATATCGACCTCACCGATCCTTCGCGCGGACCGTCGGCGCGGGTGGCGCTCGAGCTGACGGCGGCCTCGGCGCGTGAACTGGTCGAGGCGATCAACGCCGCGCTCGACTCGGCGCCGGCCGAACTCACCGCCTGAGCGCTCCTGATCAGTTCAGGTGGATGCCGCACTCGGTCTTGCTGCCGCGCGTCCAGCGGCCGCTGCGGGCGTCGTCGCCGGGCATCACCCGGCGAGTGCAGGGAGCGCACCCGATCGAGGGGTAACCGTCGTAGACCAACGGGTTGACCTCGACGTCGTGCGTCATCGTGTACTCGTCGACGTCCTGCTGGGTCCAGGCGGCGATCGGGTTGATTTTCACCATCGAACGCTTCGGGTCCCACTCGACGACCTTGGCGTTGCTGCGGCTGGCCGTCTCGTCGCGCCGGATCCCAGAACCCCACGCCCAGTAGTCACCGAGGGCGCGGCGCAGCGGCTCGACCTTGCGCAGCGAGCAGCAGGCGTCCGGGTCGCGGTCGTGCAGCTTGGGACCGAACGTGACGTCCTGCTCGGGAACCGACTGCTTGGCCTTGATCGTGTGCAGCTGGATCTCGTACCGCTTCTCGACGCGATCGCGGGTCTGCAGCGTCTCGTCGAAGTGGTAGCCGGTGTCGAGGAAGATCACGTTCAGGCCGGGGTGCACCCGGCTCGCCAGGTCGATCATCAAGGCGTCGGCCATCGAGGCGGTGATGCACCAGTTGTCGCCGAAGGTGTCCGAAGCCCAGCGCAGGATCGTCTCGGGCGACTCGCCCTCGAGACGTTCACCTGCTTCTTTCGCCAAGGCCTCGAACTTTTCGGCCTGTCCATGCGGCACAGCCATGTCACTCAGAATACCCAGGACGGGTAGCGAACCCTCGCCTTTCGGACCGGAACCCTTAAGGTTCGCAGCCCGTCGCACGCTGGAGTTGGGTCGCGGCCGGACCGTCGATCGGCTCGCAGCCCTGCCGGGTGGGCGGTTCGGGCGACGCGGCGATTTCTTACCGGCGCGCGGCAACACAGCGGCGTTGGCACCCCACGGGAGGTCCTGTGCCGTGCTGAGCGAGATCAGTTGGCGCACGCCGCCGCTACGGGTCGGGTGGTTCGGGCGCGGCGGTGGCTCGGCCGGTGTCTTGGTGTCGTGATTGGTGGGCGGTCCGGGCGGTGGTGAGCAGGGCGGTATCGGGCAGGTGGTGGGCGGTGTTGCGGCGGGGGTGTTGGTGCGGGTCGAGCCAGGGCGGTGGGACCCATTCCGGCACGCCGTTGTGGATGCGCACGACCCAGCCGAGGCGTTCGAACTCGCGGTGGTGGAACCCGCACACCAGCACCAGGTTGTCGATGTCGGTCGCGCCGCCGGCCAGCCACGCCAGCACGTGGTGGGCCTGGCACCA